>JBMYXP010000191.1:0-1491 GCA_049608525.1 Winogradskyella sp. | reverse complement strand
TGGTTTTAATACCAAAATAGTTTTAAAATGTTGTATAAATAATTTGAATTATTTTTTGTTCAGATGAAATAGAAAATATAAGCATAGCATTTGCTACGGTTCTATTTTATATTGAAATATGAATGAAAAAGAAACATAATTATATGCGACATTTTAAAGCTATTTTGGTATAAGTTTGTAATTCTAATTTTGGCAATTGGTTATCCATTTTAACAACTCGGCATCTGCTGAGTTTCTCAACTTTTTAATTGTAATTGTTAGTGTTGGGACATTAAGTTTTCTAGCCTTTTACTAAAACAGTTTTAAAATGTTGTAGAACTAATAATTAGTAGTACTACTTTAACTTATCTGCATGCAGTTTTCTAAGTTTTGCCAATTTTGGGTCTATTACCGCATTACAATATCCATAATTTGGATTGTTTTTATAAAAATCTTGATGTTCTTTTTCGGCTTCAAAAAATGTTGGCGCAGCAGATAATTCTGTGACTATTAAATTATCATAATATGGATTTAACGCATCTATTACAGTTTTGGCAACCGTGTTTTGCTTTTCATTATGATAAAAAATTACAGAACGGTATTGCGTACCACGGTCTGCTCCTTGCCTATTTAGTGTTGTAGGGTTGTGAGTGGTCATAAAAATAATTATAATATCTTCGTAACTAATTACGTTTGCATTAAAAGTAATTTGTACCACTTCTGCATGTCCTGTTAAGCCCGAACAGATTTCTCTGTACGTTGGTCGTCCTGGCACATTGCCACCTGCGTAACCCGAAACTACTTTTTCTACACCTTTTACGGCCAAAAAAACAGTTTCTGTACACCAAAAGCAACCTCCGCCAACTGTAGCTAGTTGTATGTTTTTAACTGCCATTAATCAATTTCTTTATTTAAAATCATAGACTCTGAGTTTACACAATAACGTAAACCACTTGGCTCTGGTCCGTCGGGGAAAACGTGTCCTAAATGGGCATCGCAAGTATTACACATTACTTCTACTCTAACCATACCAAACGTAGAATCTTTTTGATATTTTATAGCATTTTCTTTTATAGGCTGTGTAAAACTTGGCCAACCTGTACCAGAGCTAAACTTTATTGTAGAATCGAATAATGGTGTATTACAGCATACGCAATTGTATTGCCCAGCTTCATAACTACTACAAAGTGCACCACTATGTGGACGCTCGGTGCCTTTTTGTCTGGTAATTCTAAACTGCTCTGGTGTTAACTGCATTTGCCATTGAGCATCTGTTTTTTTAACACGTTTGTTGGGTTTTGGATTTCCGTTTACAGAAAAATTAATAATGTCTTTCCAGGTTAGCATACTATTTATCTTTTTTTTTACCAATTGCAACTTAAAATAAGCCCTAAAATTCGCTTCTATTTCGCTCAAATTTCAATATAAACTAAACCACCATGGACTGGAAGTCCATTGGTTTGGTTTACAGACTAAAAGTCTGCTTCGTGAAATGACAAATAGATAACACCA
>JBMYXP010000190.1:0-1628 GCA_049608525.1 Winogradskyella sp. | reverse complement strand
TTTTGATGATGTATTGCCAACATCAATAACGAAAAGTACAGTTTTAATAATTTTTTTAAACTCAGTTACAAATAGACAAGGATTATGCCATGACAAAAAAAGTGACATGATGTCAGACTTAAGTTGAAGTTGTAGTTGAATATAAAGAATGAAAAGATTACTTTTAACGCATAAATTTATTTTATGGAATGTATTTCAGTTTTTGATATGCTTAAAATTGGGGTTGGCCCATCGAGCTCACACACATTAGGGCCTTGGCGTGCCGCAGAACGTTGGATTAAAGAACTTAAAGAAAACAATTACTTTGATAAGGTTGAAAAAATCAATGTTGATTTATTTGGCTCTTTATCACTAACAGGAAAAGGGCATGCTACGGATTATGCTGTTTTACTGGGTTTAAGTGGTGCTGACCCAGAATATATCCCCGTAGAAAATATTGCTTCAATTATAAACACTATTAAAACCGAAAATTTATTAGTGCTTAATAATGAGCGGTCTATTTCTTTCGACATTAAAACTAATATCATTTTTAATCGTAAGTTTTTACCTTTCCATGCTAATGGCTTGGTGTTTTCTGCTTTAATAAATGGCAAATACCACAAGGCTACCTACTACTCTATTGGTGGTGGTTTTGTTGTGCAGGAAGAACGAAAAGTTTCAAAAGCGAATACAATAATTTTTAATTGCACATTTCCGTATCCTATAGAAAAGGGAGAAGAATTGTTAGCGTTTTGCAACCAATTGCAATTACCAATTTCTAGTGTGGTTTTAGAAAACGAAAAATCTATTAGAACCAATGTAACTATAGATTTTGAATTAAAACGCATTTGGAATACCATGTTAGAGTGTATGTACACAGGCTGCCATACCGAAGGTAATTTACCTGGCGGACTCAATGTAAGACGACGTGCTTATAATATACATAAAAACTTAATTGGCAAAAACAACTATAATACCCCACAAGAATGGCTAAATAGTATAAGAACTACAGAAGTAAAATTTAGGCAAATTTTAAAATGGGTAAGTTGTTTTGCGTTAGCTGTTAATGAAGTAAATGCGTCTTTAGGACGTGTGGTTACTGCGCCAACTAACGGAAGTGCTGGTGTTATACCATCGGTTTTAATGTATTATTTAGTAATAGAAAATCATAATGCCGACTTTGAGCATATTAAAAAATTCTTACTAATTGCTGGTGAGATTGGTAGTATCTTTAAAAAGGGAGCAACCATAAGTGCTGCTATGGGAGGTTGCCAAGCTGAGATTGGTGTATCTTCTGCTATGGCTGCTGGTGCTTTATGTGAGCTACTTGGCGGCACACCAGCACAAGTTTTAGTGGCTGCGGAAATAGCCATGGAACATCACTTGGGGTTAACCTGCGACCCTATTGGTGGTTTGGTGCAAATTCCGTGTATAGAACGTAATTCTATGGGGGCAATTAAAGCCATTAATGCCGCCGAACTCGCTTTAAACACAGACCCAAAGCATGTAAAAGTGCCTTTTGATAAAGTGGTTAATACCATGTGGGAAACCGCAAAAGATATGAATACAAAATATAAAGAAACTTCTGAAGGTGGCTTGGCTGTTAGTGTTAATATGGCAGATTGTTAGAGGGTTGGATTTTTTGGATT
>JBMYXP010000189.1:0-1665 GCA_049608525.1 Winogradskyella sp. | reverse complement strand
TCAACCCTTGAGTCCTCATGATTTCTTTTCTTAATCTCATTCGCTATAAAAATTTATTAGGCATTGCTGCTACTCAGTATTTAGTAAAATATGCTTTACTTATTCCTTTTGCAGAATCTCATGGTGTTGTTACAACGTTAAATCCTTTTCATTTTTTTCTATTGGTTTTAGCTACGGTTTGCATTGTTGCTGGTGGCTATGTTATTAATGCTGTTTATAGTATTGAAAGTGACGCTGTAAATAATCCCGAAAAAGCAATTATAACTAAAACCATTACCGAAAAAGATGGCTTTACTATGTTTATGGTTTTAACAGTTATTGGCGTTGGTTTAGGGTTTTATCTTGCAAATTACGTTGATAAGTCTAATTTTTTTGTGTTCTTTTTTATCTGTTCTGCATTGCTCTATATTTATGCTTCGGCATTAAAACAAATGGTTATTATTGGTAATGTTATTGTTTCAATAGTTGCTGCTTCTGTTATATTAGTTGTTGGTATTTTTGAATTGTTTCCTGTAATAAACTCAGAGAACATGGGAGTTCAACTTCTGTTTTTCAATATTATTAGAGACTATGCCATTTTTATATTCTTAATATATTTTTTAAAAAATAGTGTTAACGCTATAAAAAATACAGACGGAGATTACAAAGCTGGCATGCAAACCTTACCAATTGTTTTAGGTAAAAAACGTGCCACAATGGTTGCATTTTTTATAGCAGTACTCATATTATTTATTCTCGTTTATTACATTATTGTATATTTATTTACGCAACAACTCGTAATTGCGTATGTTTTATTAGGTGTTATTGCACCTCTTATTTTTACAAGTATTAAATTGTTTAATGCTAAAAAAAAATCGCATTACAATTTCATTAACTCACTGTTAAATAGCGTGTTAATTGCAGGCTTATTATCAATGGCTCTTTACAAATTTGTTATTTTAAATACATTATGATTAGCGAAAAACTAAAAGCTTACAACCTTATACTAGCCTCAGCATCTCCACGTCGCCATGCGTTTTTTAAAACCATGTGTTTAGATTTTGAAATTCAGTTACAACCCGTTGAAGAAATTTATCCTGAACATTTAAAAGCAGAAGAAATCACAGATTTTTTAGCACAACTAAAAGCAGAACCTTTTCTTAAAACCCTAAAAGCAAAAGATATTCTTATAACTAGCGATACTATTGTTTGGCATAAAAACAAAGCCATTGGCAAACCAAAAGACAAAACCGATGCTTTTAATATGATAAAATCGTTGAGCCACAGCACGCACGAGGTGGTAACATCGATCTGTATTACACAACCAACTAAGCAACAACTTGTAAACACCGTTACAAAAGTAACCTTTAGAGCATTAACGGACGATGAAATATGGTTCTACGTTAACACCTACAAACCTTTAGACAAAGCTGGTGCTTATGGCATACAAGAATGGATTGGTGCCATTGCCATTACAAACATAGAAGGCTCTTATAATAATGTGGTAGGCTTACCAACGCATTTGCTTTACCAAAGCTTAAATGCTATTGCGCTTTAATATCAATTCTATATTAAAACTACTAAAAGTAAAATAGCCTTTGCTTATTTTTGGTCTAAGATTTTTTTCTTTACAGGAAGAACAACAATGATGGAAAACCCTAATTACGGTTTCTGTTTTTAATTGAA
>JBMYXP010000188.1:0-1722 GCA_049608525.1 Winogradskyella sp. | reverse complement strand
TTATATTGCGTTATTTGTGCGATTAATAAATTCGGTCAATTTTTCAGGTTCGGTTTTTGCCTTTTCCAAAATTCCGATATTACTAACTATGAAACTCGTAACGATTTCATTTGGTTTTTTTGCCCAATTATTTTTTTCTGAATTGTTTCAATATCTTTTAGTTTTAAAAATCTCTGATGTAGTATTAATTCAAAACCAGAAAAAATAGCACTTCTGTAATTTATAACCTCTTTAACTTGAGTTGGTTGTTTTGTGTTTGTCGCTAAGGCTTTATATAATTCATCTTGAGTAGTAATAATGTTTTCTATTTCCGAACTATCTTTAGCTTCTTGTAAGACAACAGCATTTATCAACATCTCTTGATTAGGAATAGTTTCAGCAATTCCTTTTAATTCGCCTAATGAATTTGAGGATTTACTCAATTGACGAAGAATTTCAATAATTTCTACTTTTTCTCTTTTTGGTGGAAGTTTTGCAAGTTTATTAATTTGGGATATTCTATCTCTTGTAAATTGCATATGTACCAAAAACACAAAAAATGGCTCAATTAAATTCAATATGCGACTTTTTGTCCCGCATTAAGTACAACGTTGTTAGATATGGTTTGTTGCCTAGTTTAAGCACTTAACCAGTTATTAATAGTGCTTTTTAATACCAATTCTAAATTTATAATAACGAAAAAATTAAACAAAAAAAACCCTTTCTAAATATAATAGAAAGGGTTATATCTTAAAGTAAAAATTTATTACTTAAGCCTCAAAAGGCTCAATAGAAACATAAGATCTATTATCTTTTTTCTTAGTAAATTTTACTAAACCATCAACTTTGGCATGCAACGTATGGTCTTTTCCTTGATATACGTTTTCTGCTGGGTGATGTGTATTTCCTCTTTGTCTTAATATAATATTTCCAGCAATAGCAGCTTGTCCACCAAATATCTTAACACCTAGACGTTTAGATTCTGATTCTCTACCATTTTTAGAACTACCAACTCCTTTTTTGTGAGCCATAATTTTAAGGTTTTTTTATCCTGATGTAATATAAAACCAGGACATTAGTTATACTTTAGTCGCTTAGCAATTATGCTTTACCACCATCTAATTCGTCTTGCCATTTTTTAAGCTCGTCCCACTTACCATCAGCAGCCAATTGTGCTTGTGCTGGCCAAGTGTCTGTTACATGATTACCACGAACACCAGAGATGATTTCAGAAATTGCTTCTGGTGTAGCTTTTGCTAAATCAGAAAAAGTTGCAATACCAGCTTCTGTTAAAGTAGAAGCAATTTTAGGGCCAATACCTTCAATTTTCTTTAAATCATCAGCTTTACCAGTTACTTTTTTAGCAGCAGCTTTCGCTTCTACTTTTGGTTGAGCTTTTTTTGGAGCCGCTTTTTTGGCTGGCTTAGCTCCAGAAGTTGTAATGTTTTCAATAACAAGTTCTGTTAAAGATTGTCTGTGTCCGTTTTTAACACGGTAACCTTTACGTCTTTTCTTTTTGAAAACGATTACTTTGTCACCTTTAAGGTGCTTCAAGACTTTTGCACTAACTTGTGCTCCGTCTATAGCTGGGGCGCCTAAAGTTACATTGTTACCATCACCTATTAAAAGAACGTTATCGAAAGAAACTTCCTTACCTTCTTCTGTAGCTAAACGGTTAACAAAAACTCTTTGGTCTTTTTCAACTTTAAATTGATGCCCTGCTATCTCTACAATTGCGTACAT
>JBMYXP010000187.1:0-1827 GCA_049608525.1 Winogradskyella sp. | reverse complement strand
CTAATATTTTTAAAGTTTTACGGTTAGACTTTAACTTTAGAGGTAATTATTTAGATAACCCAAATGCCAGACGTTTTGGTATAACGGGTAGTTTTGGGTTTTATTTTTAAGAGATTTCAAAGTATTTGTAATTGAACTTTTAAATTGAAATCTCTTAAAATTAAAATTCTATTTCCTCTGCTAGGCTTCATGTAGTAATTGACATTACCCTTTATTCTCTAATAGCATTGTAATATAATCTCGCGTGTGTTCATTATAAATACCATTAGCACTAATTGCAGTATGAGTAGATTGCAATAATTTTAAAGCACGTTCGGTTTTTGGGCCAAAATCACCATCAGAAGTGCCCACATTATAATTTAGTAATTTTAACACATCTTGAAGCTTTACAACCTCAGCACCTTTACTACCTCTTTTTAGAATTGGTTTTGGTAATCTTGGTTTTCGGGTTGGGTTTAGTCGGCGAAAACCCAAAAGTTTTTCTGCCGAATAGGCTGTAATACAAACCGAATCCATTTGGTTACCACCTAGCGTATAGATACGATCACCATTTGCAGAATAGCCCATAAATATACCGACATGGCCTTTCCAAGAATTGATGTCTCCACGATAGTAGATGACCACATCTCCAGGTTCTGGGGTATTAATTGCTTCCCCAACGTTTAACCATGAGCGTGCAGATGCAGAGCCACTTTGTTTTAAACCTGCTTTTTTGGCTACCCAGTTCATAAATATGCTACACCATGGGGTTTCGTCGTCGTTAACCCATGCAAAACCAGAGGTTTCTGCATATTCTAAAATCCGTTTGCTATGCCTTGTGCCTTTAATTTCTTTTACACCAATTTCATTAATGGCTACACTTAATAGATTTTTCATAATTTGTAGTTTAGTTTGTTTATTTATTGCTTTGTAATAGGTATTGGTTACAAAATTGAACAGAAGTATGCTTTGTAAATAGAGTGAAAAGACTAAAAATTAACTAGCGTAATAACTGATTTAAAAAGGGGTAAATTAGATGTATTAAAAAGGGCATTTACCCCTTTTTTAAAAATGAGTGTCCACGTACTTTTGTACCCTAACTTTTTAACACCATACAATTATGAAACCTATTAACTTAAAAAAAATGAGTGTAACACTGATAGGTGTAGCCTTATTATTTAGTTCTTGTAAACCCTTAACTAACACAGCGTATAGTGTTGAGTCGTATAAAAATTCAATTGAGGAGTATGATGCATCTAGCCATAAAATTACTTTAGAACAAACGGTGCAACTAAAAAAAAATTACGATAATCGTTTTATAGAAAAAATAAAAGAAATTCAAACTAAAAATATAGAACGCAAAGAAGATTATGAACCTACCGAATATTCTTGGATTAGTTTAGAAGAATTAAAGCGTTATATTAAATTTTTGGAAACTGTAGAAAAAAAGAATGAAGGAAACCCAGATATATCTGGTATAGCAATAAATTTTGGAGCGTACAATTTAGATAAAAAGTCTAATAAAGGAGATTATAGCGGTCGATTAAATGTATTTTTTACTCCTACATACAAAAGTGTAGATAAAAACAAAACTATTGATCACAAACCATTTTATATACAATATACAGGTTCTGATTCTTTTAAAGGCGAATATAAACTGCTTTCAGACCTTTATAAAAATGAAAACTATAAAGAATACTTGCGAAATGGTAATAAGTCTAAGGCTTTAAAAAATTCAAAAATGATTAATGGTTTACAAAAAAACACTTTAAACCCAACTGTAATTAGCGGCAATCAAACTTTGAGTTATAACGAGTTTAATACAAGACCGCCAAAAAAAAATAAAGA
>JBMYXP010000186.1:0-1865 GCA_049608525.1 Winogradskyella sp. | reverse complement strand
AAATTAAACATAAACCCACCATTGATCGTAAGTCCTTAGGTTGGGTTTACAGAAAAAAAGTCTGTTTCGAGAAATGACGAATACCTAACACCTTAAATTCGTTAAAATTAGTGATATCCGCATCAAAAAAAATTTTAGAAGCTAAAACGAAATACATTAAAATACAAAGTTTTAACTAAATTTGAGACCAAAAAAACCTCTAGTTATAAAATTATTTGTAATTTGATAAGGTTATTTTTTTACAAAAACGACTTTAATGAGTAAATCTATATCTCCATTTACCAAAGCCCAATTATTACCACAAGAAGAAACTCTAGAAGTTTTAAAACAAAAAGGCAACTTATTTATTGGTATCCCAAAAGAAACCCATTTTCAAGAAAAACGTGTCTGTTTAACACCAGATGCAATTGCTGCATTAATTGCTAATGGCCATAATGTATTATTAGAATCTGGCGCAGGCAAAGGTTCAAACTTTAAAGATAAAGAATACAGTGACGCTGGTGCAGAAGTTACAAAAGATACCGCAAAAGTGTTTTCTTGCCCTATTATTTTGAAAGTAGAACCACCATCTTTAGACGAAATAAAACTCATAAATCCACAGACTATTTTAATATCTGCACTTCAAATTAAAACACAAAATAAATTATATTTTGAAGCCTTAGCAAAAAAACGAATTACAGCTATTGCGTTTGAGTATATTAAAGACGATGACGGAGCATATCCTGCTGTGCGCTCATTAAGCGAAATTGCTGGTACAGCATCTATTTTAATTGCCTCAGAGTTGCTCTCTAATGTTAATGGAGGTAATGGATTAATGATGGGTAATATTAATGGGGTTCCACCAACCGAAATTGTTATTATTGGCGCAGGTACAGTTGGCGAGTTTGCCGCACGTTGTGCAATTGGTATTGGGGCAAATGTAAAAGTTTTTGATAGTTCAATTTCAAAATTAAGATGTTTACAAAATAATTTGGGTCGTACCGTTTACACCTCAACTATGCAACCAAAAAACCTTTTAAAAGCTTTAAAACGTTGCGATGTTGCAATTGGAGCTGTTAGAGGTGCCAATAGATCGCCAGTTGTTGTAACCGAAACGATGGTAGATTACATGAAACCAGGCTCTGTTATTATAGATGTAAGTATAGATATGGGCGGTTGTTTTGAAACTAGCGAAGTTACCACACACGATCACCCAACATTTACTCATAACGGAGTTATTCATTATGGAGTGCCAAATATTCCTGCAAGATATTCTAAAACGGCTTCGGTATCAATTAGTAACATGTTTACACCTTATCTTTTAGAAATAGGAGAACATGGAGGTTTAGAAAATGCACTTCGTTTTAATAAAGGTTTAAAAAATGGGTTGTATTTTTACCACGGCATTTTAACCAACAAATCTGTTGCCGAATGGTTTAATTTAGATTACAGCGATGCCAATCTTTTAATCTTTTAATTTTTCAATATCTAATCTTTCAATTTATAATATATGAAGTTTATTCATCGTTTGGGCTATTACATGGGTGGTTTTGCAATAGGTCTTATTTTATTGTTATTTTTTTTAAATGGTAAAGATGCCTCTTGCGATTATGGCCCTAACGCACGTACAGTTAAAAACATAAGTTCTAAACCATTGGCATATACTACCGAAGTTTCTAATTATTTAACCAAAAACACCTTAGATTCTTTAACCATAGTTAATCTAATTAAATATGGCTCTGTAGATTTTTCTAAAAGTAATACCGAAACAGACTCTTGCAAAACGTATCATTTAGAAAATAGCTATAAAGAACAAAACTTTGTTTTAAGAATTAAAAATTGCGATTCTTTAGCAACGTTGTTAGAGATTGAAAAATTAAAAGATT
>JBMYXP010000185.1:0-2216 GCA_049608525.1 Winogradskyella sp. | reverse complement strand
AATATGGATTTGGCTGAAGATTTTATGAAATCTGTAATAGGCTACGTATTAGAAAATAATAAAGAAGATTTAGAGTTTTTAGACAAACGGTTACAAGACGAAGAAAAAACAAAACCACAAGCCCAACGCAGCGAATTATCTTTAATTGAAAAACTAAAATTTGTTACAGACAACAACTTTAAACGTGTAAGCTATACAGAGGCTATTGATATTCTTAAAAATTGTAAACCAAACAAGAAAAAGAAATTTAAATATATTATTGAAGAATGGGGAGCAGATTTACAAAGTGAACACGAGCGTTACCTTGTAGAAAAGCACTTTAAATGCCCCGTAATTTTATTTGATTACCCAGCAAATATTAAAGCGTTTTATATGCGTTTAAACGCTCCAGATAACGAAGGAAGAGAAACCGTAAGAGCAATGGATATTCTATTTCCTGGTATAGGAGAAATGGTAGGTGGCTCGCAACGTGAAGAGCGTTTAGAGGTTTTAAAAGAAAAAATGAAAGCCCTAAATATTGACGAAAAAGAATTATGGTGGTATTTAGATTTGCGAAAATACGGTACAGCAGTACACTCGGGCTTTGGCTTAGGTTTTGAACGTTTAGTAATGTTTGCCACGGGTATGGGAAATATAAGAGATGTGATTCCTTACCCAAGAACACCGCAAAACGCAGCGTTTTAAAATAAAAATCTAAACCTGTAGGGTGTTTTAAAAACCAAACAGGTGTTTTTAACTAGTTTTAGTACTTTTATACTTATGGCTTTAAAACAGTATTTACAGTTTAAACTTTCTCAAAAACTGTCTCCGCAGCAGATTCAGCTTATGAAGTTGATTCAGTTACCAACGCAAGCTTTTGAGCAACGTTTAAAGCAAGAAATAGAAGAAAACCCTGCCTTAGATACTGGTAAAGAAACAAAAACTGAAGATGATAATATTGATGAATTTGATAATTCTACAGACACAATTAACGACAATGAAACCATTGAAGCCGACGACATCAATGTTGATGATTATCTAAGCGATGACGAAATCCCAGAATACCGCACACATGCTAATAATTACAGCGCAGATGATGAAGACAAAAGCGTACCATACGCTGCTGGCACATCATTTACGCAACATTTAATTAATCAGCTTAACACATTTAGACTTTCTGAACAGCATAAAGATATCGCCTATTTTTTAGTAGGTAGTGTAGATGAAAGTGGTTACATACGTCGTACATTAGCAGACATTACAGACGATTTAGCATTTACGCAAAACATTTACACAACCGAAGAAGAGGTAGAAAAGGTTTTAAAAATTGTACACCAGCTAGACCCAGCAGGTGTTGGCGCTCGTAACCTACAAGAATGTTTAAGTATTCAATTGCATCGAAAAACGCAAAACCCCAATATAGAAAAGGCAACCGCTATAATAGATAATGGTTTTGAGCAATTTACCAAGAAGCATTACAAAAAGTTAATGCAAAAATTTGGTGTTAATGAAACACAACTCAAAGACGCTATTGAAGAAATTGAACGACTAAACCCAAAACCTGGTGGCTCTTACGCAGGTAATAATAAAATAGTAGAACATGTGGTGCCAGATTTTGCTATAAAAATTGTAGATGGCGAATTAGAGTTAACACTCAATGGCAGAAACGCACCAGAGTTGCACGTATCTCGCGAGTACAATAATATGCTAAAAGGCTACAAAGACACCAAGCAAAAGTCTAAAGCCCAAAAAGATGCTGTACTATTTATTAAGCAAAAACTCGATGCTGCAAAATGGTTTATAGAAGCCGTAATGCAACGTCAACAAACTTTGTTTGTAACCATGAGTGCAATAATGAATTATCAAAAAAAATACTTTTTAACTGGCGATGAGCGTAATTTGCGCCCCATGATTTTAAAAGATATAGGCGATCAAATACAAATGGATGTTTCTACAATATCTCGTGTTGCTAATAGTAAATATGTTGACACCCCATATGGCACAAAACTAATAAAAGAATTTTTCTCTGAGTCTATGACTAACGATCAGGGCGAAGAAGTTTCTACTAGAGAAATTAAAAAAATTCTAGAAACTGTTATTGAAGAAGAAAACAAAAAGAAACCATTAACAGACGAAGCTTTAGCAAAAATATTAAAGGAAAAAGGTTACCCAATTGCTAGAAGAACCGTTGCAAAATATAGAGAACAGTTAGATATACCTGTGGCACGATTAAGAAA
>JBMYXP010000184.1:0-2390 GCA_049608525.1 Winogradskyella sp. | reverse complement strand
CCACTCCAAAAAAATGTTTTACCGTCTTTTACAATTTCTATACCTTCGGTATTAATATTTCTATTTTTTAATAGTGCTAAATACTCGTCTGGGAAATCGCCCCCAACAACAGAAACGGCAGCTGCATCTACATTAAAATTGGCTGCAGATAACCCTATATAAGTAGCTGCGCCACCAAGAATTTTATCGGTTTTACCAAAAGGAGTTTCAATAGCATCAAAAGCTACAGTACCAACAATTACTAATTTACTCATAATGTCTTTTTCTAATTAGGCTGCAAATTTACGCAAAATATTTGCTTTAAGTCGCTTCTAACTTTTAGGTTTATACTTACGTGTATCTGCTTTGGTTAATACTTTAAAATCATCAGATTTTGGAAACTTATTAGCCAATTCTAATAAAACGTTTGGCAAGTGCGTTAGTTTTCTAAGTTTTAAATCTATCCAAGCTCCTTGCATTTCGCAGTGTGCTAAATGCTCGTTTTTGTGGTTATAGAAATTATGTTCAAACATAAACAGCATACCATCTTCACTTAAACCCGAAACCTCAATAGTTACCGTAATTGGTGTGCCAATAAAGGATTCTTTAAAATAATACATATGCTCGTAAAACACCACAGGGCCAATATTGTGTTTCATAATTTCTGGCATAGAAAAGCCTTGGTCACCAAAAAAGGCTAACCTTGCATGACTCATAAAATTGGTATATGCAGAATTGGCTAAATGCCCGTTAGCGTCCACATCGCTCCAACGGATTTCAAATTGTTTTTTGTACATCGTTTTATATTTTCAAAATAAAAACAACAAAGTTATACCAATTACAGCTTAAAACGAACTTAAAAAAAAACTAAACTCATTCAATTTTGTACCTTTGCACAACTTAATTAAAGTCTATTAATGATACACTCCATGACAGGTTACGGAAAGTCTGTTTTACAACTTCCTACCAAAAAAATCTCTATAGAGTTAAAATCTCTAAACAGTAAAAATTTAGATTTAAACGCACGTATGCCATCAATGTACCGTGCTAAAGAGCTTAGTGTTAGAAAATTAATGGCAAAGCATTTGGTGAGAGGAAAAGTAGATTTTTCGTTATACGTAGAGGTTACAGGAGAAGACACCAGTTCTAAAATAAACCAAACCGTTGTAAACGAATACATTAAACAATTAGCCAATGTAGTTGATGGCGATAAAGTGGAGTTATTAAAAATAGCTATGCGCATGCCAGATGCCATTACTACCGAGCGCGAAGCTATTGATGAAGACGAGTGGCTTTTAATAGAAAATGAAATTAATACGGCGATGACAGATATAGTAACCTATCGTAAAGATGAAGGTGCTATTTTAAAGCAAGATTTTTTAGATAGAATTGAAACACTAAAACGCTTACTAGAAAACGTTATTGCAATAGACCCAGATCGTATTAATGGTGTAAGAGCACGTTTAGAAAAAGGCATTGCCGATATTAAAGAAAAGGTAGATGAAAACCGTTTTGAACAAGAATTGGTCTATTATATCGAAAAATTTGATATTACCGAAGAAAAAGTAAGGTTAGATAATCATTTAAATTATTTTATTACAACGCTAAATTCTGAAGATTCTAACGGAAAAAAACTCGGTTTTATATCGCAAGAAATAGGGAGAGAAATAAACACCATCGGTTCTAAATCTAACTACGCACCTATGCAAAAACTGGTGGTACAAATGAAAGATGAACTCGAAAAAATTAAGGAACAATTACTTAATGTGCTTTAAAAGTCGGCCGTATTGAGTCGCAGTAGGTAATAAAAAACGAAGTTGTGTCAGAAATAAAAAACAGAGTACAAGGTAAACTTATTGTGTTTTCCGCACCATCGGGGTCGGGAAAAACAACAATAGTCCGTCATTTATTAAAACAAGCGCATTTAAATTTAGAGTTTTCCATTTCGGCAACCTCTAGAGAAAGACGCGGTAAAGAAGTACACGGTAAAGATTATTACTACCTGTCGCTAAAAGAATTTAAAAACCGTATTAAAAACGATGAGTTTTTAGAGTGGGAAGAAGTGTATAGAGATAATTTTTACGGCACTTTAAAAACCGAAATTGCTCGTATTTGGGCAAAAGGCAAACACGTTATTTTTGATATTGACGTCTCTGGCGGTTTGCGTATAAAACGTAAATTCCCTGAGCAAACTTTAGCCATTTTTGTAAAACCACCAGATTTAAATGAGTTAGTGAGACGTTTAAAAGATCGTGGTGAAGAAAGTGAAGATAAAATTAATATGCGGGTTTCTAAAGCACCCGCAGAATTAGCTACAGCACCACTTTTTGATGAGATTGTTGTTAATAAAGATTTAGATGTCGCATTAGAAGATGCTTATAAATTGGTGTCTGAATTTTTAAAAGACTAAA
>JBMYXP010000183.1:0-2434 GCA_049608525.1 Winogradskyella sp. | reverse complement strand
GGACACGAATCTAAAGCAGCCGATTTACTCTTCTTGGTTATTTTGGCTCTTCCTTTTCGTACTAATTGTGAAATTGTTGGCATATATTTCTATATAAAATTTATTTATCCTCACTTTTGAGGGCTGCAAATGTAGTAATTAATATCTATTTTTCAAATACTTAATACTTAATTTTAAAAATTAAAAGAAAGTTTCATTATAAACGTATAGATTATCTTATATTTTGCGTTATTAAAAAAGGTATATAAACAAGATTACAACGCTTTTAAAACCAAGAACCGACACTTTACTGCCCATGCTTAATACATTTCGCTTTATTTGTTTTATTTTATCTTTTTTTTACATAAACCAAGTGTCTGGGCAAGCTTTACATCTTAAAATTATCGGCGAAACAAAGGAGGAAACTACACCTATTAATACTTTACATTACAAAACGTTTTTTAATGATTATAAAACTCTTGAAAATGAGATTAAAACCGTAAAGCGCAGACTTACTCGGCTCGGGTATATTGATGCGGTGATCAAAGAAATAACTAAAAAGAATGACACTTCTTTTAAGGCTGAATTATCTTTAGGTAAAAAAATAAATACTATAAGAGTATATTACATTTCAGACTTTAATGTAGAATTATTAAACTTTATTACTCACAAAAGCGGTGAAGCCTTTTTTGAATTAGAAATTGCTCAACTTGAAACATCTTTAAATACCTTAAATTCTAAAATTGCGGAGCAAGGTGATCCGTTTTCGACCTTACAACTTATTAATATAACTAAGCTAAATTCTGATTTAATTTCGGCAGAATTACATCTTACCTCTCATAAAAAAAGACGAATAGATAAGGTTATTGTGAAAGGTTATGATAAATTTCCGAAGTCTTACATTAAACACTTATTAAAACTTCGAATAGGGAAATCTTTTAATATAAACACAATTCAGAAAAAGGTAGAATTACTTGAGGATTTACAATTTGCAAATAAGATTAAAGACCCAGAAGTGCTGTTTACCAATGATTCAACTACACTTTATTTATATATAGAAAAAACCAAAACCAACAATTTTGATGGTTATTTAGGTTTTGGCACTAATGAAGCTACCTCTAAAATTGAGTTAAATGGCTATTTAGATTTAAAACTCAATAATAATCTCAACTTTGGAGAAACACTTAATTTGTTTTACAAAAGTGACGAAACAGACCAACAAACAATAAAAATTGATGCCGATTTACCGTATATATTTAGCTCGCCAATGGGTGTAGATATTGGGCTAACCCTATTTAGAAAAGATTCGACGTTTTTAAATGCTCGCCAGTACGCAAAACTAAATTACCGTATAAATGCTAATCATAAAATAGCCATTGGCCTAAGTACTGTAAAATCTACAAATCTCTTAGATGCGAGTACCGCACAATTAAATGATTATAATTCTAACTACTATACCATAGATTACAGGTTTGTAAAACCGCAATATAACGACCCCCTTTTTCCTGTAAATTTTTGGTTTCAAATGTCATCGGGGTTTGGCACAAGAACTAATAATACGAGTAAACAAAACCAAAATCTTTTTAGCTTAGAGACGTATAAAATTTTTAATCTTAATACAACCAATAGCATTTATACAAAATTAAATGGAGCACTTTTAACTTCTAATAATTACTTAACTAACGAACTGTTTCGTTTTGGTGGCATAAACTCTATTCGTGGCTTTGAAGAAAATAGCCTTGAAGCTAACCTGTTTACCGTTTTAAATACCGAATACCGTTACAGACTCAGTAACACGCTCTACATACACTCTATAATAGATGCTGCATATTTTGAAAATAATTTAACCCATAACAAGCAAAAACGCTTTGGTTTTGGCTTTGGGCTAGGATTACTGACTAATGCAGGACTCTTTCGGTTAAACTACTCTGGTGGCAAAACTGAGAATATCCCTTTTAAATTCTCTAATTCAAAAATTCATGTTAGTCTTACCTCTCGTTTCTAAAAAAACACAGTATTTTAACATTTTACCTATATTTTTGTTAAAATATTTGATTTTTACCTTTGTAGTTTAACTTTTTATTAAGATTTTTACCAAACTAACACAAAAATAAAAATTATGATGACAAAATTTAAAGGATTACACATCCTTTTTCTAGTCTTTTTTATGCAAATCTCATTTGCACAAGAAAAATCGATTACTGGTACAGTATCAGACGAATCGGGTTTACCCTTACCGGGAGCCACAGTACTGGCTAAAGGCACATCTAATGGTGCATCTACAGATTTTGATGGTAAATATGCCATAACTGCAAACAAAGGAGATATTCTTGTTTTTAGTTATGTTGGCTATTCTACAAAAGAAGTTACCATTGGAGACTCAAACACCATAAACGTAACTATGGCTGAAGACGCAGAATCTTTAGATGAAGTAGTTATTACGGCTTTGGGGATT
>JBMYXP010000182.1:0-2485 GCA_049608525.1 Winogradskyella sp. | reverse complement strand
CTGGCAAATGGAAGGACTTTAAAATTGTATTTAATTTAATATTAGAATCTGTAAAATGAAACCAAACATAATAAAACACGTATTTTTTGATTTAGACCACACGCTTTGGGATTTTGATAAAAACTCTGCATTAACTTTTGAAACTATTTTTAAGTTAAACACCATTAACGTTGAGCTCAATGATTTTTTACCAGTTTACGAACCCATAAATTTAAAGTACTGGAAACTTTACAGAGAAGAAAAAATAACAAAATCTAAATTACGATACGGCAGACTAAAAGAGGCTTTTAATGCCTTAAATGTTAAGGTTGAAGACGATGTAATTAACCACTTATCTGAAGCATATATTACGCAGCTTTCAACTTTTAATCATTTGTTTGAAGGTACTTTTGAAATTTTAGAATATCTTCAAAATAAATACACCCTACACATTATTACAAATGGGTTTGAAGAAGCGCAAGAAAAAAAGATGACGACATCTAACATTAGAGCTTACTTTAAAACGATTACAAATTCTGAAATGGTTGGTGTTAAAAAACCCAACCCAAAAATTTTTAACTTTGCTTTAAATTTAGCCCATGCTAATGCCGCAGAAAGTGTTATGATAGGGGATAGCATAGAGGCAGATATTGAAGGAGCAGACGCTTTGGGTATGAGTACCATTCATTTTGACTATAAAGACACTAACGCTAAGCATAACTATAACCGAATTACTAATTTATTAGATTTAAAAAAACATTTATAAACGCTCATTATGTTAAAAAAAATAATTTTTGCCACTATATTTTGCCTTACTTCTGTATTTGGTTTTGCTCAAAAAAACATTAATAACTATAAGTATATTATTGTGCCTAAGCAGTTTAATTTTTCTACGACAGAAGATCAATACCAGCTTAATTCGTTAACTAAATTTTTATTTAACAAATATGGTTACAAAGCTTATAAAGTTGGTGATGAGTTTCCAAAAGCGCTCAATTCAGATAGATGTATGGCATTAACTGCTGAGGTCGTAAAAGAAAATGGTGGAGTGTTTAAAACTAAGCTAAAAATTAATTTGAAGGATTGTAACGGACAGCTTATAATGGCTTCAAAAATAGGTGAAACCCGAGTTAAGGACTATAAAAAAGCCTATAATATTGCCCTAAGAGAGGCTTTTACAACCTTTCAGTTTTTAAACTATAAATACCAACCAAACCCACCAAAAACCGACGTGCCAACTAAAATAGCTGCGCCAAACCCACCCGTAAAATCGACTATAAATCTAAAAGAAAGTATAAGTGCTAAAGACAAAACAAAAGTGATTAATACCATTCCTCTATATTATGCCCAAAAGACAGCTTATGGTTTTCAACTTGTAGATGCTGCACCAAAAGTGGTAATGATGTTATTACATACAGCAGCACCAAATATTTATTTAGTAAAAGATAAAAATGCCATTGTTTTTATAGAAAACAACGTTTGGTATTATTCTGAAAACAACAACGGACTTAAAGAAAAAAGGAGATTAAATATTAAGTTTTAGTACTTCATTAAGCGTTTAAATTTAAAAAGTAGGGTTAGTCATTAGCCCTACTTTTTAAGTTTTTAATGGTTTGTAGTTGGTTTTTACTTTTAAATATATGGCTGCCAGCTACAAAAGTATCTGCGCCTGCATCTACAAGTTGTTTTATGTTTTTATCAGTAACACCACCATCTATTTCAATACGTGTATTTAGCCCTTGTTGGTCAATCATTTTACGGAGATTTTTAACACGCTTATAAGTGATGTCTTCAAACTTTTGCCCGCCAAAACCTGGGTTAATAGACATTAAAAGTACCATATAACATTCGGGCAAAATATCTTCTAAAACAACCAATGGAGTAGTAATGTTAAGTACCACACCAGCTTTACAGCCTGCGTCTTTAATTTGTCTTAATGTTCTATGCAGATGCACCGTAGATTCATAATGCACCGTAATAATATCTGCACCAACGTTTGCAAAATCTTCTATATAGCGTTCGGGTTGCTCTATCATTAAATGTACATCTAATGGTTTTGTAGCATGCTGTTTTATGGCTTTTATTACGGGCATTCCGTAAGAGATGTTTGGTACAAAATGGCCGTCCATTACATCTATATGAAACCAATCTGCATCGCTGTTATTAACCATTTCTGTATCGCGTTGTAAATTGCCAAAATCGGCAGCTAGCATTGAAGGTGCAATTAATTTTGAAGCCATTTTATTCGGGTTTTTTTATAGTTTGAACAAATATAAAGCGTTTATTTCCTTATGAAAAACAGAAGCTATAAAAAAGTGAACCCACGGTAATCAGCCGTGGGTTCTTTCATCAATCAAAAAACGAACAGTTATATGTGTAACTGTTGTTACCTTCAATAGATTAGTCGTATTACATACAAAATACTAACCTAAATATATTATTAACTAAACATGTTGTAGTATAGATATTAGTATTAAACCAGTTTTAAATAAGTAACTCTTATAAA
>JBMYXP010000181.1:0-2527 GCA_049608525.1 Winogradskyella sp. | reverse complement strand
AACAGATGAAAGAAAAACGAAAATTAAGAATAAACGGTCACTCACATTTATTGCCTTACCCAGAAGATATTCCTCAGTTTATGAAAGACAAAGGAATTTTTTGGGTAGATAAGGACAGAAAATTCATGCTTCAAAAAGATTGGAATCGTCCCATTACAGATTCGAGTTTTTTCTTAGATGAAAAGCTAGCTTGGATGGAGCGTTTTAAAATAGACCATGCCGTTGTTTTAAACCTATCGCAACTTTATGGTAATGGCTTACGTGTTGAAGAAATGAAACAAGCCTTAAAATTTCAAAATGATTTTAATGCTAAAGTTCAGCGCGACAACCCTAGTAAATTTACTTGTGGTTTTGTAGTTCACCCTGGTTTTGTACGTGGCGCGTGTTGGGAAATAGAGCGTTGCGTTGAGGAATTGGGCATGCAATTATTGTGTTTGCCAACACATTACATGGATACTATTGGTACGTGGAGGTGTATTTTTGATGAAGAAAACGAACCCATTTTTGAACTCGCAAATAAATATAATTTGGCTGTTGAAATACATCCTTATGATGGCGAAAAGTTTATAAAACTCGAAAACACATCGTGGCGTTTTCATTTAATATGGATGCTTGCACAATGTGCAGATGCCTATCATTTTTTAACCTTAAATGGTTACCAAGATAAATACCCAAATATGCGAACTTGTTTTGCTCATGGTGGGCAATTAGCACAAATTAATTTAGGCAGACGTATTCAAGGCTTTGATGGCAGACCCGATTTGTTTGAAGGTAAAAGTCACCCAAGAAAAGCCGTAGGTCATAAAAACATATTTTTTGATACGCTTGTACACGATACTGGCGGCTTAGAGTTATTAATTAAAAACCAAGGCTCAAAACAGGTAATAATGGGCTTAGATGATCCGTATCCACTTGGCGAAATGGAAAGCGAAAAACAATCTTCGTACCCTGGTAAAATACTAGATTTAGCAATGGAAAGAAACATTATTACAGAACCGCAACGCGATGCCATTTGGGAAGACAATGTTATACAATGGCTTTGTGGAGATGATGCTAATGCAAAGCAGAAATTAATACAACGCATTACAAATTAATTTATATCTTTAAAATCTAAACAAACTAATTATTATACTTATGAAAAAAATCGGTGGTTACATGGCATTCTTTGGCATTTTTGCAATTATTTTAAACTTTTTTGATCGGGTTCCAAGTATTTTAATGTGGATTTATAATTGGGGCGAAACAACGGCTTGGGCAATTAAAATTGGTCTTATTGTAGTTGGTGCAGTCTTATATTTTATAGGTAATTCTAAAGAAGAGGAAGAATCGGCTGAATAATAATTCACTTCTATAAAACGTTACCCTATGTATTTTTTGCCTGAAGCTATAGATAATTATAGTGTTGCACACTCTGAACAAGAACCAGAATTGCTACAACAATTAACTAGAGAAACGTATCAAAAAGTATTACAACCTATTATGCTCAGTGGTCCTTACCAAGGTAGGGTTTTGAGCATGATTTCTAAATTGGTGTGTCCTAAAACGATATTAGAATTAGGCACGTTTACTGGCTATTCTACCTTGTGTTTAGCAGAAGGTTTAACTAAAAACGGAACATTACATACCATAGATACTAATGAAGAGTTAGTTGATTTTCAACGAAAATATTTCAATAGATCTAATTATGGTAATCAAATTATACAACATACAGGTACTGCTTTAAATATTATTCCGAAGTTAAAAGAAAATTTTGATTTAATTTTTATTGATGCCGACAAACCTAATTACTGCAATTATTTTCATTCAATAATTGATAAATTAAATCCTGGCGGCATTATACTTTCAGATAATGTATTGTGGCATGGTAAAGTCGTAGAGCCGTTAGATGAAAAAGACAAATCTACCAAAGCCGTTTTAGAATACAATACACTACTAAAAAACGACACCCGAATAGAAACGGTACTTCTACCGATAAGAGATGGTTTAACGATTAGCCGAAAAAAATAGGCTAACAAATTTTACTAAAACCAAACATTCCAAGGAATTTTAGCTAAAACTAAAATTAAGGCTAGTGTATAAAATATGGCTAACATTTTAAATTTTGGACGAGATACTAATTTCTTTTTGTGCTTAGAATACCCAATAGTTAATAAAGCTACTGCAATAATCATGGTTAAGGGATGCTCAATAACTTTATCTCGTAAAGCATCATTTCCCATTAATTCACTCATTCCGCCCATTTCGCTAATCGTACCAAAATAATCTTTTGTAAAAAATAAGATAACACCCAACACTAACTGAATGTGCATTGCTATTAATGCAAATAACGAAATTCTAAAATCTTTAGCATCAAACTCTTTATCTCCAAAAAATTTAAAAAGTGCATTAAAGGTGGCTAGTACTAATACGACTAATACTAAGTAAGCCCAACCAGAATGTATAAATTGTAATGTATTCATTGTATTTGTTTTTAAGATTGTAAAGATAGGGATTTGAATAGGATTAACTTAATGCTTTGAATAGATAA
>JBMYXP010000180.1:0-2629 GCA_049608525.1 Winogradskyella sp. | reverse complement strand
GACCTTCGGGTTATGAGCCCGACGAGCTACCTACTGCTCTATCCCGCGATATTGGTTGGCAAAGATAATACTTTTTTTCACTTATAAAAGCTCTTTTGTAATTTATATTGCATTTTTTTAGCTTGTTTTATGCCTCCATAGTGTTGAAACTGTTTAATTGTATATATGTCAATAAATTTTTGCTGGTAATAGCAATTACAACTTAAAATAAGTCTTATAATTCGTTTCTATTTGGTAGTAATGTCTATATAAAACAAAACCGTAACTAATGCTATGCTTTTACCCTAGGTTCTATTGGGAGGATTCATTTTTTGTATAGGGTTTAAAAGTGTTTTTTAGCAGCATGCAAATTAGCTTTGCGGCACATATTAATTGGGCTTAATACATAAGGCATTTTTTGTATATTTGACTTGCGCACCAACTAAAATAAGAAGAAACTATAAAACCAAACCATTTATGCCTACAATTTTTACCAAAATAATTAATGGAGACCTACCAGCTTACAAAGTCGCAGAAACAGAGCATTTTTTGGCTTTTTTAGACATTAACCCAAACTCAAAAGGACACACACTTTGTATTCCTAAGAAAGAAGTTAACAAACTTTTCGATTTAGATGAGGAGACTTATACTGCTTTGATGCAATTTTCTAGACGTGTAGCCATTGCAATAGAAAAGGCGATACCATGCCAACGTGTAGGAATGTCTATTATTGGTTTAGAGGTGCCTCATGCTCATGTACATTTAATTCCGTTGCACACTATGGAAAATGCACGTTTTACTCATAAAGAAAATTTAACTACAGAAGAGTTTAAGGCTATTGCAGCTAAAATTGCTCTAAATTTCAACTAAAAAGCAATTATTTTTAAGGCAAATAATACAATAACTACAACTAAGATTACATTAAAAAAGAGAATTAACCAAGCTAAAGATTTTAGCTTAAGTGATTTTTGTTTGGGTTGTATGGCACGTTTTTTATAGTCAACGACACGCTCTATCTCATTGGTCCAGCGAACAGGGAAAATTGGAGTGTCACAATCATTACAATGTATGCTGCAATTTGTTTCTGCTGTAATTGCTTTATAAAAAGTGTTTTCAATATATTTTTGTTTAATAGTAATCTCTAGCCCAGTATTAGAGTAGCACTCTGGGCAGTTATTATTAAGGTCTGTTTTTTTTAATGTAAAAAATGATGTTTTACTCATACTAATTTTAAAGTTATCTGTAGCGTTGTGCCTTTTCCTATTTCAGAATGAAGTACTTTTATTTTTCCGTTATGATAATCTTCAATAATACGATTTGCTAACGACAATCCAAGCCCCCAACCGCGTTTTTTTGTTGTAAAACCTGGTTTAAATATTTTATTGTAATTAGATTTTGGTATGCCTTTACCAGTGTCGGTTATTGCTATAAAAACGTGTTTTTCGGTTTGTGTTACCTTTAGTTTTAAATCACCTTTACCTTTCATGGCATCTATACCGTTTTTAAATAAGTTTTCAATGGTCCAACTGTAAAGCTGTTTATTAAGGTTAACCATTATTTTATGTTTGGGGTGGCTGATTTCAAAATTTATAAGCCTTGATGATCTCGATTTTAAATACTCGTAAGAAGACACCGTAGCTTCAACTATATCTACTTTTTTTAGTGTTGGTAAAGAGCCAATTTTACTAAAACGATCGGTAATAGTTTGTAACCGATCTATATCCTTTTCTATTTCTAAAATATATTCTTGGTTTATGTTTTCGGTTTTTAATAACTCTGTCCAACCAATGAGAGAGGATAATGGTGTGCCAATTTGGTGTGCAGTTTCTTTGGCCATACCTGTCCATAGTTTGTTTTGCTCTGCATTTTTTGAGCTGCGATAGAAAAAATAGACAACTGCTGCAAATAGTGCCATAATTAATAGTAATGACAACGGGTAATATTTAAGTTTATTTAATAACGAGGAATTACCGTAATAAAGCGTTTGTCCTAAATCTTTTATAACTAGAGGTTTGTTTTCTTTTTGTAATCTTAAAATTAACTCTTCTTTATTGTTTTTTGCATATTCAAAATCTAAATTCTCATTATAATTTCGTGCTAAATCACTAGTCTCTTTTAGTCTATTTTTGCCAAAAATATTTCTAGTTCTAATGATATTATTTTTAGAATCTATTAATAACATAGGGGTTTGTATGGTTGAATCTAAAACGATTTGCTGCGCTACTTCATTTATAATTAAATCTTCACCAGAAGAATCAATTGTTTTAGCAAACTCGGTGTATGCAACCGTCCAATTTTTCATTTTACTGCGTTCTTCGGCTTTAAAATTTTGAAAAAACACATACGTATTCCAAAGAATAAAAGAGATAATGATAAACGATGCACTAATAATAACCCAACGGATTATGTTTCGGTAAGAGCTAAAAGTCATTTACAGTTTTTTTAATTTTAAATATAATGTAATTCTATTACTTTTATTGCACTAAAAGCTTTTCAAAATATTTTAATTAAATATCTTTACTAAAAAAATAGGTAAATTTATGGTATCCTTAAACCCCAAAGACCTTTCTACTGGTAAGTTGCATGGTTATTTATTAAGTGCTGTTGCGCCAAGGCCAATTGCTTTTGCGAGTACAATAGATAAAGATGG
>JBMYXP010000179.1:0-2653 GCA_049608525.1 Winogradskyella sp. | reverse complement strand
ACAATTCCGTTCTCACCTGGGCGGTAAAATAATAATGCTAATAATAATGTTGCTTTTTATAGTGGTGATCATTGTGCTTGTATTTAAATGCTGTGTTTTCATTATATATTTATTCTAAAAATTGGGTCAAAAAAAAAGCCATCCTAATTCGGATGGCTTTAAGTATATTTATTTATAGGCATCCTTATCTGTCTCGATTAATAATCGCGATTTCAATAATAGATGCTATAATATTTGTGTTCTTCATTCTGGGTGCAAATGTAAACATTTTTTTAATAAAACTTAGTAAGAAAATTTTATTTTGTTTTTTATCTTTTTAGAACCTACCAAATCGATTTGTTAACTTTATTCAGGTATTCTACATTAAGCACAACGAGTTAGTATAAAAAATCGTTTCAATGTTTTTTATACTCCGATAAGCGAAGTTATAATTTTTGGAGCAAAATAGCAATAGGGCATTACATTAGTTTTAAGCATTTTATAAACAATGGTAATAGCATTGCTGTTTTTTACAACCCAATAAAATCAAGATAAAGCAAAAAAAAGTATTCTATTTTTCATATTAAAACACGATTTTACATAAAGATTTTTCACAATTATTACCGATATTTGTGTTTCAAACTAACAATCAAATATTAAATAGATTAAAGATTATGGCGATGAATAAAAATACAGTGTTGGCTTGGGCTACCACAATAATGATTATAGTAGGCTTGGGTTTAATTGCACTTGGTGCGTTTAGATATAATGATGTTGCTGGTTACGGCTTTGCAGCAGTTGGTATTGGTTTTTTCTGTATTGCCTGGGTGTTTAATGCTTTAAAAGGAAGAGTTTAAAAAAACAAGGCTACAGTATTTTAATAGGTCTTTAAAAAAAAATAAAAAATGAGCGACGATAAAAAAGTAATTTTTGCAATGTCTGGTCTTACTAAGACGTTTCAAGGTGCAAACACACCAGTATTAAAAAATATTTACCTAAGTTTTTTTTATGGTGCTAAAATAGGCATTTTAGGTCTTAATGGTTCTGGTAAATCTACGTTATTAAAAATTATAGCAGGAGTCGATAAAAATTACCAAGGAGATGTGGTTTTTCAACCAGGTTATTCGGTTGGTTATTTAGAGCAAGAGCCAAAATTAGATGAAGATAAAACGGTAATGGAAATTGTACGAGAAGGCGCTGCGGAAACCGTTGCAATTTTAGATGAGTACAACAGCATTAACGATCAGTTTGGCTTAGAAGAGGTATATAGCGATGCCGATAAAATGGAAAAGCTAATGAATCGCCAAGCCGAATTGCAAGATAAAATTGATGCTTCAAATGCTTGGGAGTTAGATACCAAGCTAGAGATTGCTATGGACGCGCTTAGAACACCAGATGGGGATAAGAAAATTGCTGTGCTTTCGGGTGGAGAACGTCGCCGTGTGGCTTTGTGCCGTTTATTATTGCAAGAGCCAGATGTTTTATTATTAGACGAACCTACCAACCACTTAGATGCCGAATCTGTGCATTGGTTAGAGCATCATTTGGCGCAATATAAAGGTACTGTTATAGCAGTAACACACGATAGGTATTTCTTAGATAACGTTGCTGGTTGGATTTTAGAACTCGATAGAGGAGAAGGTATTCCTTGGAAAGGCAATTACTCGTCTTGGTTAGATCAAAAATCTAAACGTATGGCACAAGAAAGCAAAACGGCATCTAAACGTCAAAAAACGTTAGAGCGAGAGCTAGATTGGGTTCGCCAAGGAGCAAAAGGGAGACAAACCAAGCAAAAGGCACGTTTGAAGAATTATGATAAACTGATGAGTCAAGACCAAAAACAGCTTGATGAAAAATTAGAAATCTATATTCCAAACGGTCCACGATTGGGGACAAATGTTATAGAAGCTGTTGGAGTTGCTAAAGGTTATGATGATAAATTATTATACGACGATCTAAATTTTAATTTACCCCAAGCAGGTATTGTTGGTGTTATTGGGCCCAATGGTGCTGGTAAAACTACCATTTTTAGAATGATAATGGGCGAAGAAACCCCAGATAAGGGCGAGTTTAAAGTTGGTGAAACGGCTAGGATTGCTTACGTAGATCAGAAGCATTCTAATATAGACCCAGAAAAAACAATTTGGCAAAACTTTAGTGATGAGCAAGAGTTGGTAATGATGGGTGGAAAAGAAGTAAACTCTAGAGCGTATCTAAGTCGATTCAATTTTTCTGGTGGTGAACAAAATAAAAAGGTAAAATTACTTTCTGGTGGTGAGCGTAACCGTTTGCATTTAGCCATGACCCTAAAAGAAGAAGGCAACGTATTGCTATTAGATGAGCCAACTAACGATTTGGATGTTAACACCTTACGAGCATTAGAAGAAGGTTTAGAAAACTTTGCAGGTTGTGCGGTTGTTATTAGCCACGATAGATGGTTTTTAGATCGTATTTGTACACATATTTTAGCTTTTGAGGGAGACTCGCAAGTGTATTTCTTTGAAGGTGGCTTTAGCGACTACGAAGAAAATAAGAAAAAACGTTTGGGTGGAGATTTAATGCCAAAACGAATTAAATATAGAAAGTTGGTAAGATAGTTTTCTTTAATTTTTAACAATAAAAGCCAATACAGAAAAGTTGTATTGGCTTTTTTTTTAATGCAGAAATGGTGTAA
>JBMYXP010000178.1:0-2726 GCA_049608525.1 Winogradskyella sp. | reverse complement strand
CTTTTAGTTGTTGTGTTGTGCCATGTTCTACAAAAGCATCGGTAATTCCTAATGTTTCAATGTGTTGTTTATAATTATTGGTATTAGCAAAAGCTAAAACAGAGCTACCAAAACCGCCTATTTTTGTACCTTCTTCAATAGTAATTATTGTTTTATAAGTTTTAAAAATACTGTGTAATAAAACTTCATCTAAAGGTTTTACAAATTGCATATCGTAATGCCCAATAACTTCATTTTTTTCAATTAAAGCAATAGCTTTTTTAACAGTTGTTGCCATTGTGCCAATAGATAATACAGCTATTTGGTGTCCTTTTTTCAAGCAAATTCCTTTTCCTATTTCAATAGTCTCAAAAGGTTTTTTATAATCTAAAAGCTGACATCTTCCTCGTGGATAACGAATAGCAATAGGAAAATTAATACCCAATTGTACAGTGTACATTATATTGCGTAAAGCAAAAGCATTTCTCGGAGCAAAAATCACCAAATTAGGAATGCAATTAAGAGACGCTAAATCAAAAACTCCATGATGTGTTGCGCCATCTTCACCAACCAAACCAGCGCGGTCTAAACAAAAAATAACAGGTAGGTTTTGTAAAGCGACATCGTGTATAATTTGGTCGTAAGCACGTTGTAAAAAGGTAGAATAAATATTGCAAAACGGAATTAAACCTTGTGCAGCCATACCAGCAGCAAGTGTAACGGCATGTTGCTCTGCAATACCAACATCGAAAGCACGGTTTGGTATGGTTTTCATCATGTATTTTAAAGAACTGCCTGTAGGCATAGCTGGTGTAATGCCAACAATGTTTTCATTTTTTAAAGCCAGTTGTACAATAGTTTCTCCAAATACATCTTGAAATTTTGGAGGTTGTTTTATGTTTGGTTTAGCAATTAATTCGCCTGTAGTTGCATTAAATTTCCCTGGCGCATGGTATTTTACTTGCTGTTCTTCTGCCTGCTTTAAACCTTTGCCTTTTGTGGTAATAACATGTAAAAATTTTGGGCCTTTTATAGTTTTTAAACGCTCTAATTCTGAAACTAAAACGGGTAAATTATGACCATCAATTGGCCCTGAATACTCAAAGTTTAAAGCCTCAAAAATGTTATCTTGATTTTGTGTGCCTTTTTTTGCGTTGGTTAAATAGTGTTTTAGTGCACCAACACTCGGGTCAATGCCAATAGCGTTATCATTTAATATTACCAACAAATTAGCATCAGTAACACCAGCATGATTTAAACCTTCAAAAGCCATTCCGCTAGCAATAGAAGCATCACCAATAATAGCAATGTGCTGTTTGTTTTCGCCTTTAAGTTGTGAGGCAATTGCCATACCCAAAGCTGCAGAAATTGAGGTAGATGAATGCCCAACACCAAAGACATCATACTCACTTTCGCTACGTTTAGGAAAACCACTAATGCCGTTAAGTTGTCTGTTGGTATTAAAATTAGCTTTTCTGCCCGTTAGTATTTTATGACCATATGCTTGGTGGCCAACATCCCAAATTAATAGATCTTTGGGAGTGTTAAATACATAATGTAAAGCAATGGTTAGTTCTATAACTCCCAAACTTGCTCCCAAATGCCCTTCTTTTGTGGCAACAATATCTATAATAAACTGACGTAAATCTTTGGCAAGCAGTGGTAGATCATCTGTTTTTAGTAAACGTAAATCTTTAGGGAAATTAATAGTATTTAGTATTGGGTAACTCACAACAACAAAGATAAAATAATTATAAAGACTATTGAAGGGTATAACTGCACATATAAAAAACAAAAAGCTCAGAATTAAATTTCAATTCCGAGCTTTTATAACGTATTTATTTTTAGATGGACTAAACTACTTTTATAATATATGTGTTCTTTTTGCCTTTATTTAGTATAATATAGCTATCGTTAATTAAATCTTGGGTAGATAAAACATAGTCTGCTTTCACTTTTTCTTTATTTACAGAAACGGCATTTTCTTTTAACGCTCTGCGCGCTTCACCGTTGGAGGTTAAGAAGTTGGTTTTTGCAGCTAAAGCAGCAATCATGTCTATACCATCATTAAAATCTGACTTTGAAATTTGATGCTGAGGTACACCTTCAAACACATCTAAAAATGTTTTTTCATCTAAGGTTTTAATATCTATTTTAAATGATTTACTAAACAGAATTTGTGAAGCTTTTTCAGCATTTTCAAATTCAGTTTTAGAATGTACCATCGTAGTTAATTCTTCTGCCAAACGTTTTTGTAAAACTCTTAGATGCGGTGCTTCTGTATGTTCTTTTAGTATTGCTTTTATAGTATCTTCAGTTAAAAAAGTAAAAATTTTAATATATTTTTCGGCATCTTCATCGCTAGAGTTTAACCAATATTGGTAAAATTTGTAAGGAGATGTTCTGTTAGCATCTAGCCACACATTGCCACCTTCAGACTTGCCAAATTTAGAGCCATCACTTTTTGTAATTAGCGGGCAAGTTATTGCAAAACCTTTGCCACCACCAATACGTCTAATTAATTCTGTGCCAGTTGTGATATTTCCCCATTGGTCGCTTCCGCCCATTTGTATAGTGCAGTTATTAGCGTTGTACAAGTGCAAAAAATCGTAACCTTGCACTAATTGGTAGGTAAATTCGGTAAAACTCATACCATCGTTAGTAGATTCTGACGAAATTCTATTCTTTACAGAATCTTTTGCCATCATGTAGTTTACTGTGATGTGTTTGCCTACATCTCTAATAAA
>JBMYXP010000177.1:0-2823 GCA_049608525.1 Winogradskyella sp. | reverse complement strand
AGCTTAGGTGTTAAATATTGGGTTACAAAAAATGTTGCTATTGAAGCACAATCTACATACAAGCATTCTTTTGAAGATTATTTAACAAAGCATTTTCAACACTCATTAGGTATTGTATTTAAGTTTGGTGGTGTAGATACTGATGGTGATGGCATTTTCGATCAAGATGATGCGTGCCCAGAAGAAGCTGGTTTAGTAGAGTTTAATGGTTGTCCAGATTCAGATAACGATGGTATTCAAGATTCTAAAGACGATTGTCCAAACACAGCTGGTTTAGCAGAGTTTAACGGTTGCCCAGATACTGATGGTGATGGTGTAATGGACAAGATTGACGATTGTCCAGAAGTTGCAGGTTTAAAAACTTTAGCAGGTTGCCCAGACGCAGATGCAGATGGTATAATGGATAAAAATGATAAATGTCCTAATAAAAAAGGTGCAGCTGCAAACAATGGTTGCCCATGGCCAGATACTGATGGTGATGGTATTTTAGATAAAGACGATAAGTGCCCTAACGAAGTTGGTACTGTTGCAAACAATGGTTGTCCAGAAGTTAAACCAACTCAAGAGGTGGTAGATGCTTTAAACACTTATGCAAGAACGATTTTATTTGATACTAATAGAGCAACTTTCAAAAAAGAAACAGATAAAGTATTAAGAGCAATGACGGTAATCTTTAAAGAATACCCAAGAGCAGACTTTACTATTGAAGGTCATACAGACAGCGTTGGGTCTAAGGCTACTAACCAAGCTTTATCAGAAAGAAGAGCTAATGCAGTTAGAGATTACTTAATTGCTAACGGTATTAATGCGGATAGATTAATAGCAAGAGGTTTTGGAGAATCAACTCCAAGAGCTTCTAACAAAACTAGAGCTGGTAGAAAAGAAAACAGACGTGTTGAGGTGAAGTTGAGAGGCTAAACACAACAAAAATAAATTTTAAGAAAAACGCCCCTATTAAAGGGGCGTTTTTTATTTTTATAAAATGATATCTTTTATAAAAACTGTACTATTAGACCTTAAAGAAAAAAAATTAAATCTAGAAAATATTCACTTTGTGCTACCTAGCAAACGTGCTGGAGTTTTTTTAAAGCACGAATTGTCAATAGTGCTAGAAAATCCTATTTTTTCACCACAAATTATAAGTATAGAAGAATTTGTAGAAGAATTATCGGGTTTACAAAGCCTACCAAATATAGAGCTTCTCTTTAAACTTTATGAGTCTTACAAAAAAGAGGTAAAAGACGAAACGCTAGAAACGTTTGAGTCTTTTTCTACATGGGCACAGATTTTATTACAAGATTTTAATGAGATAGATCGTTATCTTATTCCGCAAGAGCATATATTCGATTACTTAAAAGCAATTAAAACGCTAAACCATTGGTCATTAGACACCAACAATCAAACAGATTTAATTAAAAAGCATTTAAAATTTTGGAGCCGTCTAAAAGCGTATTACTCGTCGTTTACTGAAAGTTTATTAGCCTCTAAAAAAGGTTATCAAGGTCTTATTTATAGAGTAGCAGCAGAAAATTTAGAAGCCTATATAGAAAGTAATGAAAACAGAACACATGTTTTTTTAGGCTTTAATGCTTTAAATACTGCCGAGTCTCAGATAATACAAGGGTTATTAGAAAATGATTTAGCTTTAACCTACTGGGATATAGATAACGTATTTATAAACGACGCTATCCACGACGCAGGTTTATTTACCAGACAACATAGAAACGATTGGAAATACTATAAAAAACAACCTTTTAATTGGGTAACGTCTCATTATAGCAAGCAGAAAAATATAAACATTATTGGTGTGCCTAAGCGTGTTGGCCAAGCAAAATATATTGGGCAATTACTAGAAGAGTTGCAATGCATTAATAAAAAGCTTACTAAGACCGCTGTAGTTTTAGGAGAAGAGGACTTACTTATTCCTGTGTTAAATTCTTTACCCACTAGTATAGAAAAACTCAATGTAACAATGGGTTTGCCGCTTCATACAATTCCTTTAGCGACATTATTTGAGCAACTGTTTTTAATACACAAAAACAATCAAAACAAATTTTATTACAAAGATGTTATAAACCTACTTTCTCACCCTTCTTTATACCCATTGTTTGCAACTCATACAGAAAATGAAGCAAGGCGCATTATTGATTATATACAAAACAACAATATTGTTTTTTTAACAGTTAGAGATCTAAAATCACTTTCAAACTCACAGCAACACCTTATAGAATTTGTATTTAAAAGCTGGGAAAACAACCCAGAAGTTGCATTAAAAAACTGTGCAAGTCTTATCTTTAAGATGAAAGCATTCTATGATAAAAACAAACTAAATAACAGGCTCAATTTAGAATACCTTTACCGTTTTAATAGTTTGTTTAATCAATTAGTAACGCTAAACTCAAACTATAAATACATTACTTCCATTGCGGTGTTACAGTCTATTTACAATGAGCTTTTAAGTACCGAAACCTTAGATTTTAAAGGAGAACCCTTAGAGGGGTTACAGATTATGGGTATGCTAGAGTCTCGAGTCTTAGATTTTGAAACCGTAATAATAAGCTCTGTAAACGAAGGCATTTTGCCATCAGGAAAAACGAACAATTCATTTATTCCTTTTGATGTAAAAATTGAAAACAAGCTACCAACCTACAAAGAAAAAGATGCCGTTTATACCTATCATTTCTATAGGTTATTACAACGTGCCAAAAACATATACATACTTTATAACACAGAGGTTGATGCTTTAAAAGGTGGCGAAAAAAGCCGTTTCATCGCACAGTTAGACATTGAAAACATACACCAAAATATCACCTATTCTATAGC
>JBMYXP010000176.1:0-2827 GCA_049608525.1 Winogradskyella sp. | reverse complement strand
AAACCTCACAGGTTTTTAAAACCTGTGAGGTCTAAATAGTTTTCACAAATTAGTGTAACAAAAACTATAGATTTACTACTTATACTTTGCAAGTAAATTATATTGAAAACTATTCTATGTTATTTTTTAAAAGTATAATATTGCTTTAAATAACCATCAAAGTCTTCAAATTATTCCGATTTTTGGAATAGCTCTTCAAGAGTTTCATATTAAAAATGAAACAAAATTTTTTTACGGCTTTAAACTATTGAATTAACTTTCAAATTAATACACACCTAATTCAATATTGGTTGTATATTTATTAACTCATTTTAAAAGGTAACATTATGGCAGAATGGTTTTTTAATTTAGAATTGTTTCCAAAAATTTATTGGGTAATTGCAGCTATTGGCTCTTTCATTTTTATAATTACACTTATCTTAACTTTTATTGGCGGAGATGCTGATGATTTTGGGAATGTAGATGCAGATATAGATGGAGATACTGGCATAGGTTTTCAGTTTATCACCTTTAAAAACCTAGTTGCTTTTTTCACTTTATTTGGATGGAGCGGTATTGCTTGTATTGATGCAGATTTATCTAAACCATTAACCATAACACTTTCTGTTGCCTGTGGTTTACTTATGATGGCAATTATGGCGGCTATGTTTTATTACATGAACAAACTTAACGATAGCGGTACTTTAAATTTCAAAAACGCTATCGATGCTGTTGGCGAAGTCTATTTAACGGTTGGCGCAAATCGCTCATCTATAGGGAAAGCACATGTAAGAATACAAGGTGCTTTAAGAGAATTAGAAGCCTTAACAGATGCTGAAACCGATTTAAAATCTGGCACAGTAATAAAAGTAAAAAGTGTTACCAAAAATGGCATATTAATTATTGAACAACTAACCAGATAAACACTATACAAATGATATTACAACTACAACAAGACGCTTTTAGTTTTGGCGCACCAATAGCAATTATTTTTGCTATACTCGTTATTTTCGTTTTTTTTATTGTCTTAATTAAACGCTATAAGCGTTGTCCGTCGGATCGAATTTTAGTGGTTTACGGTAAAGTTGGTGGAGGTCAATCTGCCAAATGTATTCATGGTGGAGCGGCATTTATTATGCCTGTAATTCAAGATTATGAATTTTTAGATTTAACACCAATTTCTATTGAAGTGAATTTGGTTAATGCTTTATCTAAACAGAACATTCGTGTTAATGTACCTTCACGTTTTACCATTGGTATTTCTACCGAGCCAGGTATTATGCAAAATGCTGCCGAGCGTTTATTAGGTTTAGGGCAAAATGAAATTCAAGAATTAGCACAAGAAATTATTTTTGGTCAACTACGTTTAGTAGTAGCATCAATGGATATTGAAGAAATTAATAATGACCGTGATAAATTTTTAACTAACATTTCACAGAGTGTAGAAACCGAATTAAAAAAGGTTGGTTTAAAGCTAATTAACGTAAACATCACCGATATTGTTGATGAATCTGGCTACATTGAAGCACTTGGTAAAGAAGCAGCAGCACACGCCATTAATGCAGCACGTAAATCTGTTGCAGAGAAAACCAGAGATGGCTCTATTGGTGAAGCAAATGCTTTACAAGATGAACGCACACAAGTTGCCGCTGCAAATGCACAAGCTGTAGAAGGTGAAAATACAGCAAAAATCGCAGTAGCAAATTCAGACTCGTTACGTCGTCAGCGTGAAGCAGAAGCAGAACGTGTTGCAATAGCATCAGAAAAAGTACAAACAGCTAAAGCATTAGAAGAATCTTATGCAGCAGAACAGCACGCCGAAGTTGCCAGAGCAGAGCGCGAGCGATCGTCTCAAATGGCAGATGTTATTGTACCCGCAGAAATTGACAAACGTAAGGTTGAAATTGATGCTGAAGCTGAAGCTGAACGTATTAGAAGACGTGCAAAAGGTGAAGCAGATGCCATATTATTTAAGGCACAAGCCGAAGCTGAAGGTTTGTATGAAGTATTAACAAAACAAGCTGCTGGTTTAGACCAAATTGTAAAAGCTGCTGGCAATAACTCTAAAGATGCTGTACTATTATTAATTGCAGATAAATTACCTGAATTGGTAAAAACACAAGCCGAAGCTATTAAAAATATTAAAATTGATAAAGTTACCGTTTGGGAAAATGGTGGCGGTAAAGATGGTAAATCTTCAACGTCTAACTTTATTTCTGGCATGTACAAATCTGTACCACCTTTACAAGAAATGTTTAATATGGCTGGTATGGATTTACCTGAATATCTAAAGGGGAAAAATAAAAAAGAGATTGAAGCAGAAGACGCAAAGATTGATACTTCTGTGGATAAATAATAAAGCGCTTTTAGGTTTTAAAATTCTGACAGGTCTTTTTAAAAACAACACCAATAATAGTGTTAATAAGAATTGAAACTACATTAAATGTTAGCTTCTTTATTCTTTATGATCGTAAAGCAGATTTTATACCAACAAAAGCTTACACTAATTCTGTATTGAAATTATTGGAACTTAGTTTTTGGTAGTCTAATAATAAAACTCATTTTATTATTAGACTATGGCTTTTCTATGAGTTTATGAGCTATTGCTCGCAAACAAAAATCTTAGCAAAATATTTACAATGCTTTTGTAATGTGAAATTATGATAACTTAATACAGCTTTTGCAAGAAAAGAAATGGATAGATTTTAAAACTAAAAAAGCATTTCTAACACCAATCACTTCGTTTAGTTTTATAACTTAAATAAAATTCAATTTGTATATTTGCAGAGGTTTAAAAAAATTAATTATGAAAAATATTTTAGTTATCGTCGCTTTATTAGCGTTTAGT
>JBMYXP010000175.1:0-2866 GCA_049608525.1 Winogradskyella sp. | reverse complement strand
CATTACGAAATGGAATTTATACATCCATTTTTAGATGGAAATGGCAGAATGGGAAGATTATGGCAAACTTTAATTTTAATGGAAAAATATCCCATTTTTGAGTTTTTGCCTTTTGAAACTTTAATAAGTAAAGACCAAGGCAACTATTATAAAGCTTTGGCTGAAAGTGATATATCTGGAAAATCGACTAAGTTTATTGAATATATGCTAAACGTCATTGATATTTCAATAAGTGAATTATTAGATTTTAATAATCGAACGCTAAATGAGAAAGACAGATTAGAGTATTATATTTCATTAAATAAAACTGAATTTACAAGGAAAGATTATATGGCTATTTTTAAAACTATTTCTTCTGCAACTGCCAGTAGAGATTTAAAGAAGGGAGCTGAATTAGGTTTATTTGAAAAGATAGGAGAAAAAAATAAAACAAGTTATCGTTTAAAATAACTGGACAAAACACCTCTATAATTTAATGCTGGCTTATTGCCTATTTACTAAAGTGCTATCGGCCTTTTTTAGTCGGTAATTATTTACTAAATTAGTTACTTAAAACACGCAACAAAATCACACACAACAACAATATGCACAAAGAAAACCCATATATAGCACGTTACGATTTTAAAAATCTAACCAAACAACACGCAACATTACAAAAGCATGTTATATTAAACCCCGCAAAAGAACAAACCATAGATTTTTCTTTATCTAGATCGGTATTTGAGTTAAACAAAGCCATTTTACTTACCGATTTTAAATTAAAAGATTACAATTTACCCATCGGTTACCTTATTCCACCCATTCCTGGTCGTCTAGACTATTTACTGCATCTACAAGATTTTTTATCCGAAAAATTTAACATTAATATAAATTCTAAAGTTAAAGGATTAGATATTGGTACTGGTGCAAATGGTATTTACTGCATTTTAGGAGCGCAACATTTTAACTGTACTATGGTTGGTGCAGAGTGTGATGCTAAAGCCGTAAAAATTGCCAAAGCTAATATTGCACATACACAAACGTTACAAGATAATGTTGAGATAAGGCACCAAGCAGATAAAAGTTGTCTTTTAAAAAATATTATACAACCCAACGAGCAGTTTAATTTTATGGTTTGCAATCCGCCGTTTCATGCCTCTAAAGAAGACGCTGTAAAAGGATCGCTCAAAAAAATAAACAATCTCGGCACAACAACAAATAGGCAACAGCACTTATTAAATTTTGAAGGTCAAGCCAATGAATTGTGGTGCAATGGTGGCGAATCACTTTTTATAAAACGCTTAATAAAAGAAAGCATCTTATTTAAAAATCAGGTTAAAGTATTTTCATGTTTGGTTTCAAAATCTAATCATCTTCCAAAAATTGAAAAGCAATTAAGAAAAGTAAAAGCGAATTTTGATAGTATAGATATGGAGCAAGGGCAAAAGAAAAGCCGCATTATTTTGTGGTGGTTTTAATTCAAACTTCAAAATTTTTATGGCTATGCTTCAAACTATAAAGACTTACTATTTTCTTATTGCATAATGTAATAGTTAGTTAAGAAAAAAACGCATTTATATTTTTAAATTTGCAGTAATAAATTATTAAACATAAAAAACAAAATATTATGGCATTAGTAGGAAAAAAATTTCCAAACATTAGCGTTGACGCAATGAACGAAATGGGTGACACCTTTAAATTAAACGTACTAGAAGAAGCTAAAAACAATAACAAAAAAGTAGTGTTATTTTGGTACCCTAAAGATTTTACATTTGTTTGCCCAACTGAGTTACACGCGTTTCAGGCAGCTTTAGCAGAATTTGAAAAAAGAAACACTATAGTAATTGGTGCATCTTGTGATACACCCGAAGTACATTTTGCATGGTTAAGCACTGCCAAAGATAATGGCGGTATAGAAGGTGTAACTTATCCAATTTTAGCAGATAGCAACCGAAATCTTTCTAGCATTTTAGGTATTTTAGATATTACTAACGAGGTTTACGACGAAGAAACTGGTACTGTACAAGTAGAAGGCGATAATGTAACCTACAGAGCTACATACATTATTGATGAAGAAGGTACTGTACAACACGAAAGTATTAACAACATGCCTTTAGGTAGAAATGTTGGGGAATATATTAGATTAGTAGATGCCTTAACACACGTACAAGAAAAAGGTGAAGTTTGCCCAGCAAATTGGGAAGATGGAAAAGATGCAATGCAACCCAACGCAAAAGGTACGGCTGCATACTTAGCATCGCACTAAAATAAACTTATCTTCATTACGAACAGCACAAAGCTTTTTTTTTGTGCTGTTCGTAATGATTTTATAAAATCAAAAAAAAAAAGTTATGGTAAAAGAATTAGAACAAGATAATCTGCAAAACGTTATTACAGAACATGAAACTGTTATGGTACAATACTCTGCAACTTGGTGCGGAAATTGCCGTATTATGAAACCGAAATTTAAAAAGTTAGCAACCGAAAACGAGTCTATGACTTTTGTTATAGTTGATGCTGAAAAATTTCCTGAAAGCAGAAAATTAGCCAATGTAGATAACTTACCCACGTTTGCTTTATTTAAAAACGGTGAACTAAAAAACCAAGTACAGACTAACAAATTTGATGTTCTTAAAACACTTGTTGAAGACGCTGTTTAATTTTTTTTAGTTTGAAATTTTTAACTAAGTTAAAACCGAAACCTATTTAATAGTAAATGGTTTTATATTTATTTTTATTGGGTTATAAAAGTAAAAGAATTCTATTGCCAATGTTTATAAAATTGGGAAAACTAATAGAATGCTGTAGTGCCATTGCGCTGAAAAAATTATAACTTCGTTTAATCGGAGTATAAAAAACATTGAAACGATTTTTTATACTAACTCGT
>JBMYXP010000174.1:0-2899 GCA_049608525.1 Winogradskyella sp. | reverse complement strand
AGTCTGCTTCGTGAAATGACAAATAGATAACACCATAAATTCGTGAAAATTCGTGTCAAAAAATTTTTTAGAAGCTAAAGCGAAATGCACAAAACACTCCACTAAATTTTGCATAAAATGAAAATAGGTTTATACTTTGGTACATTTAATCCAATACATATTGGGCATTTAACTATTGCCAATCATTTAGCAGAACATAGCGACTTAGACCAAATTTGGTTTGTAGTAACTCCTTTAAGTCCGTTTAAAAAGAAACGCAGTCTGCTAGATAATTACCAACGCTTAGAAATGGTGCATTTAGCCACCGAAGCGTATGATAAACTAAAACCTAGTGCTATTGAGTTTTCATTAAAACAACCCAATTTTACTATTGACACGCTAACGTATCTCCACGAAAAATTTCCTAAAAATGAATTTGCCTTAATTATGGGCGAAGACAATTTAAAAAGTTTTCATAAATGGAAAAACTACGAACTTATTTTACAGCACCACAGCATCTATGTGTATCCAAGATTATCGGTAGGTGAGGTAAAATCGGAATTTAATAATCACCCAAAAATCATAAAAGTAGATGCGCCAATTATGGAATTATCTTCTACATTTATAAGAAAATCTATAAAAGACGGTAAAAACGTAACACCTATGTTACCTCAACCTGTTTGGAAATATATAGATGAAATGAATTTTTATAAGTAACACCAATTACAAATCAAACCCAATAGCAACACCCAATTTGTTGGCAATAATTTTAGTAATTCTGCTTTTAATTTCTGGTATTTTAACCGAATCTAAAACGTTATTACTAAACGCAAACATTAATAGAGCTCTAGCTTCCTTTTCTGGGATACCACGCTGTCTCATGTAAAACAATGCACTTTCGTCTAACTGGCCAATGGTACAACCGTGAGAACACTTAACATCGTCTGCAAAAATTTCGAGTTGAGGTTTGGTGTTAATACTTGCTTTATCGCTTATTAAAATATTGTTGTTTGCCTGAAACGCATTGGTTTTTTGTGCTAATTTTTCTACTACAACTTTACCATTAAAAACCCCTGTTGAGTTGTCATCAAAAATACCTTTATAATCTTGGTGGCTTTCGCAATTTGGTTCTATGTGATGTACTAACGTGTTATGATCTACGTGCTGTTTGCTCCCAATAATGGTAATGCCTTTCATGGTAGAATCTATACGCTCACCATTTTGGTAAAATTCAAGATTATTTCTAATCAGTTTTCCGCCAAAAGAAAAGGTGTGTACTTTGGCTAAACTTTCTTTACTCTGGTTTATAAACGTATTATCAATTAATGAAGCGTTTTCGTTATCATTCTGAATTTTATAATAATCTACAATAGCACGTTTATTTGCCGCAATTTCAGTTACACTATTTGTTAACACTGGGTTATCGGTTAAACTTTGATGACGTTCTATAATTTGAACATGAGCGTTTTCATCTACAACAATTAAATTGCGAGGCTGTAGCATTAAAGCGGCTTCATTTCCCGTAGAAAAATGTATAATTTGAATAGGCTTATCAACTAACTTATTCTTAGGTATATGAATGTAAGCTCCTTCACTAGAAAATGCTGTATTTAAAGACGATAGGCTATCTTTTGGTGCAATTTTATTGAAATAATTTTCTATAATTAATCTGTACTTTGGCTTTGTTAATGCAGAAGACATTAAGCAGACATCTATACCATCGTGGGTGGTTTGCGATAAGTGCGACGAATATTTGCCGTCAATAAATATCACTTTATAGGTGTCAATATCATGAATAAAATAGGGTTTTACATCTTTAAACTCAAGCGCATTTTCGTGCTTTGGAAACACACTATAATCGTGTTTTAAAACCGATTTTAACGAGGTATATTTCCAAGCTTCTTCTCGTTTGCTAGGAAAACCTTGGGTTTCAAATGTTTTTATGGCTTCGGTTCTTATATCATGTACTGGCGAATCTACATCAACAGTATTTTCAAAAGCCATGAAAGACGATACTAATTTTTCTTTTAAATCCATTGTTTTCAGTTTGAAAGTTGAAAGCTAAAAAGTTAATTGCTTAACCTTAAAAACTTTATAAACCTTAGGAACTTTTTACTTTTAAACTAATTCTTGTTTTATCCAATCGTAACCTTTAGCCTCAAGCTCGTGTGCAAGTTCTGCCGTACCCGATTTTACTATACGTCCGTTATATAAAACGTGTACAAAATCTGGCACAATGTGGTCTAATAAACGTTGGTAATGCGTAATAACAATAACCGCATTATCTTTAGATTTTAGTTTATTTACTCCATTGGCGACAATACGTAAGGCATCGATATCTAAGCCAGAATCGGTTTCGTCTAAGATGGCTAGTTTTGGCTCTAACATTGCCATCTGAAAAATTTCGTTACGCTTCTTTTCTCCTCCAGAAAAGCCTTCGTTTAAAGAACGTGATAAAAATTTACGGTCAATTTCTAATAATTCAGATTTTTCACGAATCATTTTTAACATATCCTTGGCTGGCATATCCTCCAAACCTTTAGCTTTACGGGTTTCGTTAATTGCGGTTTTCATAAAGTTAGTAACGCTAACCCCAGGAATTTCAACAGGATATTGAAACGATAAAAACACACCTTTGTGCGCACGTTCTTCGGCTGCGAGGTCTTCAATATCTTCATTATTAAGTAAAATGCTACCGTCGGTAACCTCGTACTCTTCTTTGCCTGCAATTACAGATGCTAAAGTACTTTTACCCGAGCCATTTGGCCCCATTATAGCGTGTACTTCGCCAGCCTTAACTTCAAGATTAATACCTCTTAAAATATCTTTGTCTTCTATACTTGCATGCAAGTTATTTATCTTTAACATAGTCTTAATTTCCTAATTTTATAACGTCTTTTTTATTTGGGTTTGGTGCTTC
>JBMYXP010000173.1:0-2903 GCA_049608525.1 Winogradskyella sp. | reverse complement strand
GCAATAAAACTATTTACAGAGTTTAACGCATTAAAAATAAAATGCGGATTCATTTGGCTACGTAACGATTTTAGTGCCAGCAAATTATTAGCTAATTTTTGCTGCCTTATATATTTAAACATTAAATACCCCAAAACTAAAAGCAATAGTACACCACCAATAAGCGAATAAATAATAACCTGTTGGCTTTTGTTTCGCTCTTTAGTGAGCTCGTATTTGCTCTGAGATAAAGCACGGTCGCTTTCTAAAGAGGTAATTCGGTTTTGTTTTTCTGCTATATTTTTACTAAAACGTGCGGCTTGCGATAGTTCTTGCTCTTTTTGGGCATATAATTTATCTACAACTGTTTTATATTCATTAATTTTTTCGATACCTTTTTCGGTCTCACCTGTACTAAAATACACTTCAGACAATCTTCTTGTAGCATCTTTTTTAACGACAAGGTCTTCTTTTATATCGGCCACTTTTATACTTTCTTCTAAATATGTTATGGCATTTTTAGAATCGTTTTGTAAGAGGTAAGCATTGCCAAGTTTATAGTTTTGTTTTTGTAGTGTAATAGAACTTTCGTTTTTTATTACAGAATCGGTTTCAATTGCCTTAATGCCTTTTATGGCCTGTTTTCTAAGTGCAATTTCACTTTCGTAATCGGCATTAATATTGTTAAACTCGGCAACTTTAATTTGCGCTTCTACTACACGTTTTTTATTTTCTTTTTCGGCTAAATTTAAAGAATTGCTAAAATAACTTTTGGCTTTCTTTTTTTTGCCTTGCTCACTATATGCTTGTGCAATTTTAGAGTTTAAATCTGTAATTTTTGGTGCAATTAAATGCTGCTCTGCAACCGCTAATCCGTCTTGGTATGCCGTAATTGCTTCGAGAGGTTTTTTAGCTTTTAAATACGCATCTCCCTTACCTTCTTGCAGCATTGCTTTTTCGTAATTAGACAAATCCTTATTGTTAATGCTGTTGTAAGTAGTTATACTCATTTTTAACTCATTATTATTATAATAAGCCTTTGCTAATTTTAGTGTTGCCGATGCTACATTTACATTCTGAATACTCGTTTTGTAAGCCGAAATTGCTAAATCGTATTGTTTCCAATACATATACACATCTCCCAATAACTCGTGTGCCTCGGCGCTTTGGCTAGTTGTGGTGTTTACATTTAGTGCATCTCCAATAAACTTAATGCTGCGTTCTGCATCTTTTTTAAGATAACTATCCGCAGAATCTATCATGCTTATAAACCGTTTAGTCCTATTATTTTTTTTAGAAATTCTGCTAGTTGTAATGGCATCTACTACCTCAATATCTACACGCTCATTTGACGTTATGGTGTAGTACACGGTTTCAAAATCACTATGTCTTATTATGAGTTCGTCACCAATCTTAGCTTTTACTGTAAATTCACCATCTAAACTTGTTACTGAATATGAGCCGCCATTAACCAAAATACTAACGTTTTTGTATGGCTTACGCGTTTCTTTTTGATACACTGACCCTTTTAAAGTAAATGCGGTTTCTTTTAATGAATTATTTACTTTATTATTTTGCCCAAAAGACATAAGGCTTACCAAGCAAAAAAGCAAAACGATTTTATGTTTGTATTGTATGTTAAACACGACTGACTTCTTTTTTTTTAAAATTCGATTAAACTTACATACTTTATCTGACTTGTTAAAATTCAATTTTTATAATTGCGAATACCTCTAGTCTAAAAATGGTAGTGTTACTAAAAAAATAATCCATTACACTCACCCAAACATACGGGTTACGCATTCTGGTTTTTAATCCCCTTTTTTTTGGTTGAGTTTTACAGCCTAAATCAAAAAACATACATCTTATGCAAAAAATTTATTTAGCAACGCTTTTATTGCTAGCGTCTTATTGTTTTTTAACTGCCCAAGTTAAAGGCAATTACAATCAAATTAAAAAAGATATTTCTCGGCAGAATATTTTAACAGCAGGTAATGCGCAAATACACAACCCAACTGTGCAACAACAAATGTCTAAAACACTACATCCTAGCAATGTTTTAACAATTAATGTTAAAGCACTTCAAAATGCTAAAGCCACAACATACACTGCTATTTTTAATATAGTTCAGATTGGACCTTCAGCAGAAAAAACAAATGAACTTATGAATGAACGGATTAATGGTATAAAACAACGCTTAAACACTAACGGTATTACTCAAAAAAAGATTGCAACAGATGTGATTTCTTTTGTACCTGTTTACGAAGTTGAAGTTACTAAAAAGCTATTTAGCAAAACCTATTCTGAAGTTCCTAAAGGTTTTGAGTTGCAACAAAATATTCATATTCAGTTTACAAACACCAATCAGTTTGAAGCTATTTTAGAAGCTTGTGCTAAAAGTGAAGTTTACAATTTAGTTAAGGTAGATTATTATATTGAAAATATTCAAGCGGTTTATAAAAACCTTCAAGACCAATTATTACAATTAATCGCTGAAAAAAAAGCGTATTACAAAATTTTAGGTTTTGATTTGGCAAACTATAATGTTGCTATTGCAGATGATAAATACTGCTATTTCCCAAAAGATTTTTATAAAAGTTACCAAGCGTTTAACAGTGTGTCTTTTGAAGCGTTAAATAAAGACAAAGGCATTACTTCGGTGAAAAAGCAAACGTCTTACTATTACCAACCTTTAACTTACGAGAGCTATGATGTGGTTGTTAATCCTTCAATCTTAGAGCCTGTTGTACAAATTGGCATGACTATTAAGCTCCTTTTCACACCAAAACCAAAAGAGAAAAAAGAACAACCTGTTACCAAAACAGAAATTGATCATAAATATTATGTGATTTCACCAAATGGTACCATTGACGTTAAAGAATTGAACACGAAAGATTGAAGATTGAAGATTCTAAATTCTAAAT
>JBMYXP010000172.1:0-2942 GCA_049608525.1 Winogradskyella sp. | reverse complement strand
AAACAGCTAATGCTAAAAACTCACCTAAAGAATCCCAACGTAAATGATTTTCTTCTACAAATTGCTGCACATGTTTTGGGGCAGAACCACCAGCACCAGTTTCAAATAAACCACCACCATTCATTAATGGTACAATAGATAACATTTTTGCACTTGTACCTACTTCTAAAATTGGAAATAAATCTGTTAAGTAATCTCTTAACACATTACCTGTTACAGAAATGGTGTCTTTTCCGTCTTTAATGCGCTCTAAAGTAAAGTTTGTTGCTGCAATAGGAGATAAAATTCTTAAATCTAAACCTTCAGTATCATAATTTGGAAGGTATTGATTTACTTTTTTAATTAATTCGGCATCGTGTGCTCTCTTTTTATCTAACCAAAATACAGCTGGTGTTTGAGATGCTTTTGCTCTAGTTACGGCTAATTTAATCCAATCTTGTATTGGTGCATCTTTAGTTTGGCATAGTCTCCAAATATCACCAGTTTCAACCTTATGAGATATTAATATTTGGTCAGAGCTATCAATAACTTCAACTTTACCTTTAGAAGTGATTTCGAATGTTTTATCGTGAGAGCCATATTCTTCGGCTTTTTGAGCCATAAGACCAACATTTGGTACCGTACCCATAGTTGTAGGATCGAAAGCTCCATGTTTTTTACAAAAATCTATGGTTGCAATGTAAACACCAGCATAGCTACTATCTGGTATTACGGCTTTTGTATCTTGTAGTTTACCTTCGGCATTCCACATTTGCCCAGATGTTCTTATCATTGCGGGCATTGAGGCATCAATAATAACATCACTTGGTACGTGTAAATTTGTAATGCCTCTATCGGAATTTACCATGGCTAAATCGGCACTATGGTTTAGAGCAAATCTAATATCTGCTCTAATTTCGTCGCGTTTGTCTTCTGGTAAATCGTGTAATTTTTCAAGTAGGTTTCCAAATCCGTTATTGACATCTACACCAATTTTTTTGAATGTTTTGCCATGTTTTTCAAACAAATCTTTAAAGAACACACGTACAGCATGACCAAAAATAATGGGGTCTGAGACTTTCATCATAGTCGCTTTCATGTGTAATGAAAACAAAACACTTTTGTCTAAAGCATCTTCAACTTGCGCTTCTAAAAAGGCAAGCAATGCTTTTTTACTCATAAGTGTTGCATCAATAATTTCGCCAGCTAATAACTCTAAATTGTCTTTTAAAACAGTTTTTGTGCCGCTAGTATCTGTATGTACAATTTTTACTGAAGTAGCATCTGCAAGTGTTACCGATTTTTCGTTGTGTGCAAAATCTCCTTTAGACATTGTTGCAACATGGGTTTTAGAATCTGCAGACCAAGCGCCCATACGATGTGGGTTTTTCTTGGCATAATTTTTAACAGCTTTTGGTGCACGTCTGTCTGAGTTTCCTTCTCTTAATACGGGGTTTACAGCACTACCTTTTACTTTATCGTAGCGTTGTTTAATCTCTTTTTCTGTATCGTTGGTTGGCTCGTCTGGGTAATTTGGTAATTTGTAGCCTTTGTTTTGTAGCTCTTCTATGGCATCTTTTAATTGTGGAATAGATGCGCTTATATTGGGTAATTTTACAATATTTGCCTCGGGTTTTTTAGCTAATTCGCCCAACTCCGCTAAAGCATCAGTTACTTTTTGAGTTTCTGTTAAATAATCTGGAAAAACTGCTAATAAACGTGCTGCTAATGAAATATCTTTAGTTTCAATTGTAATATTAGATGATTTTGTAAACGCTTGTACAATTGGTAAAAAAGAACGTGTTGCTAAAGCAGGTGCTTCATCTGTTTTTGTATAAATAATTTTTGCTGATGTTGCCATAATGTGCTATTATATTTTGGTTGTAATACTGCTTATTTTTAAGCACTACAAATATACAAAAATCATAATGTAGAATTAATGATAATTTGTAACTACACGTATTTTTTATTCGGTTTTTATACTGAATGTCGTAAGATTACTAAAATCGTTTTGTTTAAAACACACACACCTTGCTAAGTTGTTCTTTCAAAGATGTTTTTGTTTTAAACATACGTTGTATTTAGGTTATAATTTTGTAAAGTTTTAATGCAATGTTTTTTGGGTTTTAGAGATTAAGTATTGTAATTTTGTACAGAAGCAGATCGCCTTATCGCTTTGTACTAAACTTGTTTTAATATTTTATTATTATACTCTTATATTAAGTGTGTAAAGTGAGATTTTAAATTAAGTTTTGTATGGGGAGGAAAGTCCGAACACCATAGTGCAATCATAGTGGTTAACAGCCATCCGCCGAGAGGTGAGGAAAAGTGCAACAGAAAGTATGTACAGGTAATGCTGTAGTGAAACCAGGTAAACTCTATGTGGTGCAATGCCATGTAAATTAGTGCTTGAGCGTACACGCGCAATGCTAAAGGGTAGGCAGCTAAAGTTTATTGGTAACAGTAAACGTAGATAAATGATAAGGTCATTTTAATTTTGGAAAGAAGAAATTCTGAAACAAATTTAGAATGAACAAGATTCGGCTTATAGATTTGCTTATTAAAAAAGGCTGCTTAATTTAGGTTAAGCAGTTTTTTTAGGTTTTTGTTTAACTTAATCTGCCTTAGGCAGTTCAAAAAAACTAAACGTATTACCACCATAGCTTTTAGAGTGCGCGTAATGTGTTATTGCACTTAAATCGGTGTGTTTAGAATGTTCTACTACTAAAACACCTTCGTCTTCTAATAATTGATTTTCAAATATAAGTTTTGGTATTTTAGAAAACGCTTCTACATCAAAATTATAAGGTGGATCTGCAAATATAATGTTGTGTTTTTGTTTAGACTTTTCTAAAAATTTAAAAACATCACTTTTTATGGTGTTTATAGACATGCTAAAAGCTTTGGCAGTTTGGTTTATAAATTTAATACAGCCATAATTTTCATCTACTGCTGTAATTTGT
>JBMYXP010000171.1:0-2945 GCA_049608525.1 Winogradskyella sp. | reverse complement strand
GGGTTTTATTGCGGTAATTTCAATGCAAAAATGGTATAATAACCGTTTAACAAATACAACTAATTATTAAAACTTAAAAACAAAAACCTAAGTCTAAAGTTGGTTTAAAGTTTTAAAACGAAAAAAAATACATAGTTTTGTTGCATGCTATTCTCAGAAATTTTAGGTCAAAAACATATAAAAAACCATCTTACAACTAGTGTAGATGCAGGCAGAATTGCACATGCGCAATTATTTGTTGGCCCAGAAGGCTCTGGCACACTACCCATGGCATTGGCTTATGCGCAGTATATTCTATGTAGTAATACAAATGGCGAAAATACTGGCGGAAACTCGTCTTGTAATTTAAAGTTTGAAAAGTTTTCGCACCCAGATTTGCATTTCGCATTTCCTGTTACCACCAGTGATAAGGTAAAAAGTAAACCTGTTTCTAGTTTTTATTTAGAAGAATGGCGCCAACTGTTAACTCAGCAACCGTATGGCAACCTGTTTGATTGGTACAAACTTTTGGGTGTTGACAATAAACAAGGACAAATTGGAGTTGATGAAGCCTTACAGATTGTAAAATCATTAACCCTAAAATCTTATGAAGGTGGCTACAAAGTAATGCTAATTTGGATGGCAGAAAAAATGAATACTGCTAGCGCAAATAAGCTTTTAAAACTTATTGAAGAACCGCCAGAAAAAACAGTTTTTATACTCATTACCGAAGACGAAGAACAGATTATAAACACCATAAAATCGCGTTGCCAAGTATTACATTTTCCTCCCTTAGCCGAAGATGCTATTGCCGAAGCTTTAATTAAAAATTACCAATTAGACGCTTCAGCCGCAACAAAAATAGCGCATCAGGCAAATGGTAATTACAACAAAGCTTGCGATTTAATTTACCAAGATAGTGAAGATATTCAGTTTGAAAAATGGTTTATCCTTTGGGTTCGCTCTGCTTTTAAAGCAAAAGGTAACAAAAGTGCTATTCACGATTTAATATCTTGGTCTGAAACCATTGCTAAAACAGGTAGAGAGACCCAAAAAAAGTTTTTAAGTTTTTGTCTCAATTACTTTAGGCAAGCGTTATTACTAAACTATAAAGCAAACGATTTGGTGTACTTAGAACCAAAATCTAATAGTTTTAAGCTTCAAAACTTTGCTCCTTTTGTACATGGTTTTAATATTTTAGAAATATCTGAAGAACTACAAAATGCTATCTACCATATAGAACGCAACGGAAACTCTAAGATTATTCTTACAGATTTATCTATAAAATTAACCCGTTTATTGCATAAAAAAAGCCAAGCATAGTGCTTGGCCTTTTAAGTATTTTTGGGGTTTAAAAACTTACTCTTTTTCTTCAGTTTTAGTGTCTTCAGTTTTTCTATCTGCGTTAAGCGCTTTAATGATTGTTTTAGTTAAATCACTTTTTTCTTCACCAAACATAACACTACCTGCTTCATTTTTACCAAGAATATAGCTATAGTTGTTCTTTTTTCCGTAGTCTGATACAAACGTATCTACTTTAGATATTATAGAATCTATTTCCGTTTGAAACGCTTGCTGTAATTGCTGCTGCTCAACTTGTAATTGTTGCTGTAAAAACTGTGCTTTTTGGTTTAACGCACCAGACTGTTCTTGTTGTTGTCTTTGAGAAAGACGTTGTGCTTTTTTTTGAAACGCACCATACTCTAATTGAAACGCTTGCCCTATACTATCTCTTTTTTTAGTAAATGCTTCGTTTTTAATTTTAAAACGTTCCTCTAAATCTTTTTTCTCTTGATACTCGTTAATTATTTCTCCGTTATCTACAAAGCCAATTTTTTGTTGTTCTTGGCAAGATAAAAAAGCACCTAAAGCAACTGCAACTACAATTATTTTTTTCATGATTCTGTTTTGAATTAAATTTCTGCAAATGTATAAAAGTTAAGTTAGGATTGTAATTTTTTTAGCGTTATTGAAAAAAACTATGAATCAATCAATATATTATGTCTTAAATCTATTAAAAACAAACTCATATAAAACGATTTAAGAGGGTTTAGCTGTTTTTTTATATAAGTATAAGTTACGGTGTAAATGATTCAAAAAAACAAGCTTTAAATCAATATTCTTCTCTTTTTAACAGATAAATATGAGACGAATACGATTTTGAACGCTTTGCTTTTCTGTTAGACCTAAACCCAATCCAAAGCGCCTTAAACGGGTTCATAAAACCAGATTTATATTTTTCGGAAAGTAGGCTCACATAATACGCATCAAAAATCATTGGTAATGTTTTTACCAATTTTAGTTCTTCCTTTTGAAATAATTTTTCTATTGCAGTTTTAGAAAAATGCCAAAGATGTCTTGGCACGTCATAAGCTGCCCAAAAGTTTTTATAATATTGCGCATCGTAACTTTTATAATTAGGTACAGCAATTACTAAAGTGCCGTTTAGTTTTAAAAGCGATTTAAATAGTGCTATCTGATTCTCTAAATTTGGCAAATGTTCTAATACGTGCCAAAGTGTAATTACGTCAAAACTGTTTGGTTTTAGTTTTTCTAGATGTTCTGTTTTAAAAACAGACGTATCGGTTTTAGCATTTGCTATTTGCCGCGCGTTGTCGTCTGGTTCTATTCCTGTAACCTTCCAATTGGCTTTTAACGCTGTTTCTAAGAAATCTCCTGTACCACAACCAATATCTAAAAGATTTTTATCTTCAGAATTAAACGAGTTAATTAACTTTAATTTTCGCTTTAAGGCAATTTTCCTTACCGAATGATACACGCATTCTAATACGTTTCGTTTGGTGTCTGTATGCGAAATATAGTCTTCGCTTTTGTAATACTCAGCAAGTTTTTCTCCTTGTGGTTGCGGAAAGGTTTCTAATAGATCTAATTCAGTATTGTGCAACAATTGAAATTCTTCGCCAGAAACGGAATAATCTTTTACGGTTATGTATGTTGGGTTTTGG
>JBMYXP010000170.1:0-2976 GCA_049608525.1 Winogradskyella sp. | reverse complement strand
ATATACAACAACGTGAAGTTTAACTTGGCATTACTAAGTTGTTTACCATAAAAGAGGCAGTTGTTATACTGCCTCTTTAAAGTTATGCAATTTATATAAGTACCTTATTGGTGTAATTAACGTCTAAGACTGCTTTATAAATTGTGCATCAACTACTAATTTAACTTTGTCTGATACTACAATGTTTCCTGCCTCTGTAACTGCACTCCATGTTAAATTAAAATCTTTTCTATTTATTTGCCCTGTAATTTCAAAACCAGCTTTGGTTTGTCCGTAAGGATCAACTGCAATACCATTAAAATCTGCATCTAAAGTAATTTCTTTGGTTACATCTCTTAGCGTTAAATCACCAATTAATTTATCTCCATCAAAAGATTTTGAAACAAAAGTCATTTCAGGAAATTTTTCAGAATTAAAAAAATCATCAGACTTTAAATGTGTATCTCTATCTTTATTTTTGGTGTTGATAGATGCTGTTTTTGCAGAAAATCTTAAAGTGGCATTGTTAAAATTATCACCATCTGTTTTTGCTGTGGCTTCAAAGTCTTCAAAATGACCCGTAACGGTAGAAATCATCATGTGTTTTACTTTAAATGCAATTTCAGAATGTGCGTTATCTATTGTCCAAGTTGTAGTGTTCATAATTATAGTTTTAATTGTTTTTGTTTTTTATTATTAAGTAATCTAAAGCATATTTACCAGAGCCTAACATTGCAATAGTAAAGTATATTATGGCATAAAGTAATGCAAACTCTTGCTTACCAAAACCGTCATTTGCATGAATTATAAAGGCTGCAACTAACATGGTAATTAGTAACGGAATTGCTGCAATACGTGTTGCCAAACCTAAAATTAATAGTATGGAGCAAAGTACTTCTGCAAAAACGGTTAATGCCAAAGATGCCGTGGCACCAATACCAATTGGGTCTGCAAATTGTATGGTTTGTCCACTAAATAAAGTTTCCATTTTTCCCCAACCATGTGTTAGCATAAAAAAGCCAACCACTACCCGTAGTATTAATAATGTAATGTTAGCATTGTTGGTATAATTACCAGAATTGAAAAGGTTTTTTGTTAGTTGTTTCATTGATTTATTGATTTTTATTCGTTGTTTTTAGACTTAAAAAAATTAAAGTGCCATTGGTATTTCCATTAAAAGTACACGCGCATTGTTAATAGCTTTTACAGTAATGTTTTGGGTGTTCCAGATGCCTATTCCATCTCTACTAGATAATTTTTTGTTTTCAATTTCTACTTCGCCATTTAAGATAAAAGCATAAATACCATTTCCTTGTTTTTTAATAGTATATTTCTCTGTATGTCCTTCAGAAAAATCTCCTAAATGAAACCAAGCATCTTGATTTATTTGTACACCTTGTTCTTCTTTATTTGGAGAAACCACTTGATAGAATTTATTTTCTTTAGCAATTTCTCTAATAGAAACCTGATCGTATTGTGGTGTTATATTCTTAGTTTTTGGGAACACCCAAATTTGAAGAAATTTTACGTCTTTATCTCTGTTTTTGTTTTTTTCTGAATGTGTAATACCAGTTCCTGCACTCATTATTTGTACATCACCTTCTTTAATTACGGCCACATTCCCCATACTGTCTTTGTGTTCTAAATCGCCTTCTAACGGAATAGAAATAATTTCCATATTATCGTGCGGGTGTGTACCAAAGCCCATTCCTCCTTGCACTATATCGTCATTTAAAACACGTAGTACCCCAAAATTCATTCGGTCTGGGTTGTAATAATTTGCAAAACTAAACGTGTGGTGTGAGTTTAACCAACCGTGATTTGCTTTTCCTCTTGTTTCTGCTTTGTGAATTATTGTGTTCATCGTTTTTATGTTTTTATTGGGCAAATGATTAAAGCCTACTTGCTTCATTAATGTATTATAAGTAGATTTTGTAGAATCGGTAGTATTTGCTTTTAATATTTGTGGTGTTGCTATTGCCGCTACACTTGCAATTATTGTGTTTTTTAAAAAAACCTTACGATTCATTTTTCTTTGCTTCAAATTATGGTGCAAAGATGCGGCAGAATAGAAAACTGTAGCATATAAAAAAAAGGGAGAAACTTATAAAAATCCGATATTTAAGAATTATGTTGTATTTTCTTAAAGTTTGAAGGCGATACTTGCGTGTGTCTTTTAAAAAAAGCACTAAAATTTGCTGGCTCATTAAAGCCTAGTTTATAACCAATTTCTTTACTGGTTAGTGCTGTAAAATAAAGTAATCGTTTGGCTTCGGTAATAATTCGGGTTTGTATGTACTCTTTGGCAGTTTTGCCAATTTTAGATTTAACGGTTCTGTTTAAATGGTCTGCTGTAATATGAAGTAAATTAGCATAAAACGTGGCAGAATGCTCTTCTTTATAGTTGTTTTCTACTTCTTTTTTAAAGTTACGTATTAAATTATCGCCAGAGTTATCAATATCTGATTCAATTGGGTTAATAGCACAGATATTGTTGCACTCTATAAGTATTAGCTTTAAAAATGAAGCAATAGATAAAAACTTCATATTAACCTCACTATCAAATAATTTAAAAATTTGATTTGTAAAGTCTTCAATAACTTTAAACTGTGAGTTGTTTGGAATTAATGGTGGATTTTTTCCATAATTTTGAAAAAGATTTAAGCTTTCTATAAATGATAATCGGATAGCGTTTTCAACCAAAAATTGATTAGAAAATGTCATTGCAAACCCATACGATTTTTCTTGTTCTATAACTTGGTGGACTTGCCCTGGTGCAACAAAGAAAATTTGTTGGTTTGCTAAACTATAAGAATTAAAGTCTATGATATGTTTACCTTTAGCTTTATTTACAATTAAAACAGTGTAATAATTGTGCCTGTGTGGTTCGTCAACTTTACCATTTCTTTTGGTGTAAATTTCTTCCATTTTAGAGATCCCAAAACTTATAGACTCTACTTCAGAATTTACTTTTTTATAGGTTTTAACGGAGTTCAT
>JBMYXP010000169.1:0-2980 GCA_049608525.1 Winogradskyella sp. | reverse complement strand
AATCAAAAACTTTCTTCACACCTTTCAACTCTAAAAGATTAGTAGCATTAATACCCAAACCACTCACATTTTTTCTAGTAAACCGTACCACTTCATCATAAAATAAAGGCACAATTGGAGCAGAAGTCATAACTAAAGAATCCATTTTTGTATAAAGCTGAGAACGAAATATTGGGTTAGTTTCTAAATACGCAGCTTCATACATAGCATCAAAATTTTTGTTTTTAAAATGGCTGTAATTTGGCCCATTTGGAGCAAAATTTTTACTGTAAAATAACGATAAATAATTTTCGGCATCTGGGTAATCTGCAATCCAACTAGCTCTAAAAAAAGAGAGTTGCCCATTGGCTTTAGCCTCTTTTAAACCAGATGCAGGTATAACATCGACGTTAACTTGTAAGCCTATTTTTTGGAGTTCGCGCTGAATAAACTCACAAAAACTCAAGTAATTACTTGTTGTGGTTAAGGTAATTTCGGGGTTTAGTATTTGCGTTTCAGATTTAAATTCTGCCACCAACTGTTTTGCTAATTCTGGATTGTATGTAAAACCAATAGACTTATCATAGCCTGGTAAACCTTTGGGAATAAAACCACCATTGGCTGGTATGCCTATACCGTTTCTTAGATAGGTAATCATTTTACTACGATCAAAACCCCTATTAATGGCTTTTCTAAGTTTTAGAGATTGTAGCTCGGTAACCTCTGTTTTCATAAAAAATGCCAAATATTCGGTGTTTAAATATGGACCTCTAATCATGTTTACATCAGCACTATATTTAGGTTTTAAATCACCTTTAGAGGTTAAAATTTCATCTTTATAAGAGCCGTCTAAGCCCGATACAAAGTCGATATTACCTTGTGCAAATTGTAAAAATTCACTTTGTTTATCTGGTAAAAATGTAATGGCAACAGCTTCAAGATAAGGTAATGATTTTCCGTTTTTGTCAGTTTCAAAATAAAAATTATGCCGTCTAAAAACGAGTTTAATATTTTCTTCCCAACGTTTCAATTTAAATGGGCCAGTGCCAATTGGGTTAGCTCTAAAATCTGTACCATAATGTTCAACAATTTCTTTAGGCACAACCGAGCAATATTTCATGGTTAGCAACCCCAAAAAAGCAGGAAATGGTTGTTTTAATTTAATTTGAAATGTTGAGTCATTAATTGCCGTAAATTTTTCAACCTTATTTAAAACCCAACTCCCAGGCGATGCCATGGTTTTATCTTGTAAACGCTCAAAACTATACACAAAATCTGAAGCATTTACAGTTCTGGTAGAATCGTTTCCAAATAATTGGTGTTTATGAAAAAACACATCGTTTCTAAGGTTAAAGGTGTATGTTTTTGCACTGTCGCTAATCGTCCAATTTTTTGCAATGCAAGGGTTTACATTTAGTTGGTCGTCCATTTGCACTAAGCCATTAAATAGTTGGTGTGTTGCCCAAATGTCTGCCAAATCTTTTGAAAACGCAGGGTCTAAAGAGCCAATATTTTTATGTTCATTGTATCTAAAAACGAGATGCTCTTTGTTAGAGTTGTTTTTGGATACGCATGAAAACGTAAGTAACACCATTAAAAAAATGAATAATGATTTTGATAAGATTTGTACAGGTTTTAGCATATAACTTATATGTTGTAAATTTGCCAACTTGGTAAAAATACAAGAATGAATCCAACAAAAAAAGTCGCATTTTATACCTTAGGTTGTAAACTTAATTTTTCTGAAACCTCAACAATAGCCAGAAGTTTTAAAGACGAAGGTTTTGAGCGTGTAGATTTTAAGGCATCGGCAGATATTTATGTGATCAATACCTGTTCTGTTACCGAGAATGCGGATAAGCGTTTTAAAACTATTGTAAAACAAGCACAAAAAGTAAATCCTGAAGCTTTTGTTGCAGCAATTGGCTGTTATGCACAATTAAAACCCGAAGAATTAGCCGACGTGGAAGGTGTAGATTTGGTTTTGGGAGCTACAGAGAAATTTAAAATAACAGATTACCTTAATGATTTAACTAAAAACGACTTTGGTGAAGTGCACAGCTGCGAAATTGAAGCTGCTGATTTTTATGTAGGTAGTTATTCTATTGGAGATAGAACCCGAGCGTTTCTAAAAGTACAAGATGGTTGCGATTATAAATGTACCTATTGTACAATTCCGTTAGCTAGAGGTATTTCTCGAAGCGATACTATGGCAAATGTGCTAAAAAATGCCAAAGAGATTTCTGAACAAAATATTAAAGAAATTGTATTAACAGGTGTTAATATTGGAGATTACGGTAAAGGTGAATTTGGAAATAAAAAACACGAACACACGTTTTTAGATTTAGTAACCAAACTCGATACCGTAAAAGGTATTGAGCGGTTACGAATATCGTCTATAGAACCCAATTTATTAAAAAATGAAACGATAGATTTGGTTGCTAAATCGAGAGCTTTTGTGCCCCATTTTCATATACCATTACAAAGCGGAAGTAATGTTATTTTAAAGAAAATGAAACGTCGTTACATGAAAGAATTATATGTAAATCGTGTTTTAAAAATAAAAGAAGTAATGCCACAAGCTTGCATTGGTGTAGATGTTATTGTTGGTTTTCCTGGCGAAACAGACGATTTGTTTTTAGAAACTTATAATTTTTTAAACGAACTCGATATTTCATACTTACATGTGTTTACCTATTCCGAACGCGATAATACAGAAGCGGCAAACATGGGCGGAGTTGTGCCAAAACAGGTGAGAGCCAAACGCAGTAAAATGCTAAGAGGATTATCTGCTAAAAAACGACGTGCATTTTATGAAGCACAATTACAAACAGAACGTACAGTTTTATTTGAAGGCGAAAATAAAGAAGGTTACATACACGGGTTTACAGAAAACTATGTAAAAGTAAAAGCACCTTGGCATCCTGAGTTGGTAAACACACTTCATAACGTACAACTTACAAAAATTGATGACGATGGTTTAGTGCGTTTTGAGTTTGTG
>JBMYXP010000168.1:0-2986 GCA_049608525.1 Winogradskyella sp. | reverse complement strand
CTTAAAATACAAAGAAATAGTACTTAAGGAATCCTTAAAATTATTAACAAAAAGACTGGGCGATTACCTTATAATTACTTTATAAATATGTTTTTACCGAATAGTGCTTACAGTTTGCTAGAGTTTCGTAAATCTGCCATTTTTATTGCTGCAATAGCAGCTTCTGTGCCTTTGTTGCCGTGTTTTCCGCCAGATCGGTCGATAGATTGTTGTTTGGTTTTATCGGTAAGTACACAAAATAAAACAGGAATATCGCCTTTAAGATTAAGGTCTTTAATGCCTTGTGTTACTCCTTCGCAGACAAAATCAAAATGTTTTGTTTCTCCTTCAATAACACAGCCTATAACAATAATTGCGTCTAGCATGCCAGAGTCTGCGTAAATACTTTTACTCATTCTTGCAGCTCCGTAGGTTAACTCAAAAGCACCAGGCACATTCCAACGGACAATATTTTCTTTTAGAGTTCCACAATCTATAAGTGCATTAAAAGCTCCTTGCCATAAGCCTTCGGTTATGGTGTTATTCCATTCTGAAACAACAATCCCAAACCGAAAATTTTTCGCGTTTGGGATTGTAGATTTATCGTAATGCGATAAGTTATGATTTGCCGTAGCCATATATTATAAGCTTGCTTCTGCTTTACCTATTAGAGCATCAACTTTAGTCGCTTCGGTAGCATTAGGAAATTCTGAAGCTATACGTTTTAAGTAGTCTAAAGCTTTAGAGTTGTTACCCAAGTTTAATGCTACTTTTGCGGCTTTCATTAAATACATTGGTGTTGTAAATGCGTTTGTGTTTGTTGCAAATGCTTTTTCGTAATACCCTAATGCGTCTTCTTGCTGCCCTAACTGTACAAAAGCATCACCAATACCACCTTTTGCAATTGGGCTTAGCATCTTATCATCACTAGAAAAATCACTTAAATGCGTTACTGCATTTTTGTAATCTTTTAAGTTTAAATAAGCCATACCTGCATAGTAGTTTGCTAAGTTTGCTGCTGGTGTACCACCGTATTCGTTAATAATATCTAGCATGCCATATTTGCCTTCGCCACCTTCTAAAGCCATTTTGTATAAAGAATCTGAAGCAACACCACTAACGGCATCATCAAAATACGATTTTGCGGTGTACATTTCATTCATAGCATCTTTTGCCTTTGGCTCTGCTATATAATTTTTATAACCCATGTATGCTAAAGCCAAAATAGCAACCACTGCTATTAGTCCTATAATATATTTTTGGTTTTTTTCAATCCATTCTTCTGTTTTAGAAGCTCCTTCGTCTAAGGTGTTAAATACTTCAGCAGTTGTTGAGTTTTCCTCAACTACTTCTACTTTTTCTTTTTCGGTTTTTGGTTTGTAACCTCTTTTCTTATACGTTGCCATTTCTTGTGTATTTGTGCGTGCGCAAAAATATAATTTTTATTGGGATTTAAAAGCCTATTTATTTGTTATTTTTCGATAATTTGCAAGTCGCTAAATAGCGTTGTTGTATCCCTAAAACAGGGTAAACTGGTTTCTTTTTTATGATTTTAAATACATTATCTTTAGTTAATTACAAAAATTTTGAAAGTCAGGTTTTCGATTTCGACACCAAAATTAACTGTTTTGTTGGTGCAAATGGAATAGGAAAAACTAATGTCTTAGATGCCATTTATCATTTAGCATTCGGAAAAAGTTATTTTAATCCTATTGCCACCCAAAATATAAACCATAATGCCGAATTTTTTGTTGTAGAAGGAAGCTTTACTAAAAACGAACGTACCGAAAAACTTATTGTATCGCTAAAACGTGGCAGTAAAAAAGTAATAAAACGTAATGCTAAAGCTTACGAAAAATTTAGTGAGCATATTGGTTTTATTCCGTTGGTGATTATATCGCCAGCAGACCGCAATTTAATTATAGAAGGTAGTGATACACGACGTAAGTTTATAGATAGTGTAATTTCGCAAGGAGATAAACATTATTTAACTCAGCTTATTGCCTATAATAAAGTGTTGGCACAGCGCAATGCGTTATTAAAGTATTTTGCGCTAAACAATACATTTAATGCTGAAACATTGCGCATTTATAATGAACAATTACATGACTTTGGTACTTCTATTTTTGAAAAACGAGATGCTTTTTTAAAGACGTTTATTCCTATTTTTAAAACACGTTACCAAGCTATAAGTCAGCGTAAAGAAGCTATAGATTTAAAATATAAGAGCGATTTGTTTACAACGCGTTTAATAGATTTATTAAACACAACTATTAATAAAGATAAAGCGTTGCAATACACAAGTGTTGGTACGCATAAAGATGATTTGGTGTTTTTAATAGATGATTTTCCGATTAAGAAATTTGGAAGCCAAGGGCAACAAAAATCATTTTTAATAGCTTTAAAGTTGGCGCAATTCGATTTTATAAAACAGCAAAGCGGTGTATCTCCCATATTACTATTAGATGATATTTTTGACAAGTTAGACGAGCACCGAGTTGCACAACTCATTGGTTTGGTTGATAACGAGCAATTTGGGCAAATTTTTATTAGCGACACACATGCTGAGCGAACAGAAGATATTGTGAAGCAAATACACCAATCTTACAAAATCTTTAAACTCTAAATGATGTTAAAATTAACAAAATGTAGTGCCATTACAAAGCCGATTTTTTTTGTGAGTAGTGGAAATTTTTCAAATTTCAAATTTTTATTTGCTCTCATACTTTTAGTTAACGTGTTTAGCTGCTCTAAAAACCCAGAAACACATATTGCACATTTAGAAGGCTATTGGGAAATTGAATCTGTTATACTACCAGATGGTAATAAAAAGGACTATAAATATAGTAATACAGTAGATTATATAACGTTTAATGACAGTCTAAAAGGCTTCAGAAAAAAGCTAAAACCAAATCTTAAAGGAACGTATTTAGCATCTAATGTTATTGAAAACATAACGCTAAAAATAGAAAATGATCGTTTAAATATTTATTACAAAACACCTTAT
>JBMYXP010000167.1:0-3079 GCA_049608525.1 Winogradskyella sp. | reverse complement strand
ATTGATATTGTACTCTATTTGCTAAAAATTGCTTGAAAGGCTTATTTACTTTTGGAAAACCACCAATACCATTTGCTTCCCATAAAATTTTCTTACTTGAAAACAATTTGTTTTTCACATACTGAAGAATTAGAAAATTACCCTGGTGAGAATGCCCAAAAAACAAGTCAGGTACAATATTACACGCTGTAATATGTTTACAAATCATTTTTCCAATTGGTTTGTAGAGTTTAATTTGATTTAACACCCCTGAAGGTCTATTTTTCACTGGTATTTGTACTACTCTTATCTTATCAATCATGTATTCCTCAATACTAGAAATTGTTGCAGATATTGTATATATGATATGATTATTACTATCAGAACATAAATTAAATATTCTACTATAGCCTCCTAATTGAGGTTTACCTTTAGTAAAATCTTGAGAAAAATGAATGATTGTTTTTTGGGTAGTACTCACTATAACTTTAAAGTATTAATTATGACATCTGTAAATAATTCAGCGCCTTTTTTATTCAAATGGCTTTTATCAGAAAACATGTTTTTATCATGAAACCTGATGTCTTTTCCATCAGCTAAAATATACTTTCCTTGATATATTGTTTTCAGTCGTTCTACAAAACTAGTACTTATTCTCTTATATTGAGGGGGTAAACATAAAACAAGGTCAATATTATTGTTATTCGCAAGCGAAATAATGGTTTTAAACGCGTTTATTTTTTCTTGCAGTTCACCAGTTTTGTCATAAGGTTTGCCTTCTTTCAAACTACCATTAATAGGTTTATTTTGAAATGTTAATGGCATTGATCCCCTATCAAGAATAGTATCAAGTGCTGTGTATTTCTTTTTAGTATAACTTAATAATGCCCTATTTGCCATATACATATTACTGTATTTAGCTAATACAGTATTTTTGTGTTCATGCTTTGCTACTACTGCTTTTATATCTGAATATTTTAATAAAGGATAACACCTATCTAATCTGAATTTTAAGCTATGTGAACTTTTAAAAATAGTTTCATCTACGGTTAAAATCACTTTTTCAGGAGCTATATTATACTTCAAATAATTTGTTAAGATAAATTCATGAAAACGAATATCTGAACCTGGATATGATAGATTATATGCTTCATATGGTGTTTGTGTACAAATTTGTTCTGCTAGTACTCCACGAGCACCAACTGATGAGCCAATTATTATTATATCCGCATCAAAAGCCCCTTCTAACACATACTCTAAACGTCTGTCAATCTCTAATTCTGGCAAACGATTTAAATACAAACCTAAAGCTACATCTATACCTGCTATACATAGCATAAACATTACGAGTTTGGCTATAAATTTATTCATGACTACTCGAATGTTCTATATGAGTAAAACTCTTTTTAAAAAAATCTAACATTCCCAAATGTTCTTGCCACATGATGCGGTTTTTAGAAAACAATGAATTTAAGTGCTCAGTATTCATTTTATTATAATGCGCAAGAATCAAGTCATTAATCTTATCAATCTCATCAAAATCAACCCAAACCATATGTTCTTTCCAATTGATAATATCATCTAAAGGTAACATACAATTTGTATTAATAAATACAGGTATACGTCCCATGGCCAAGGTTTCATATAAACGTACAGAAAAATTACCTGCCCCACGAATGCAAACAATATAATCTGAATCCATCATATTCTGGTAGTATTCTAAAGTGGTTACTTGTCGTTGTTTTTTAGTAGTTGCACCTGCTCTATATTGTTTTCGTCTAATAAAGTTGCTTTTAATACCTGTAGAATTCTCTATTCGTTTAAGAATTTTTGCCCTAATAAACGTTGTAGATTGTATTTTTTGTGGCAATTCTTTTTGTACACCAATATAGTATAACACATTTTTACTTATAATTCTTATGATTTCTTTAGCCGCATTATAACGAGAGGCATTTGCTTGTCCGCAAAAGCCAACGGTTGGTTGATTGTGATATGAACGCTTTTTAAAATCTTGTTGATTAAATATACTTTGCAACGGATCTGTTAAAAAAAACGGTATTATTTTTTCTTGACTTGTCTTTTGTAATGCATCTCCACAATTACGAAAAATGATAACATTTAAGTTCTTTGGTACGTTAACCCCATTATCTCCAGCGTTATATGTATAAACAACTTTACCTAAAGCGTTTATTTTTTTAATAAATGTAATTGCTACATTAAGCTTACCTTTGTTATGGTAATAATTCCATGTTAAAGGCAATAACACAACATCTGAATCGTTAACATCGTCAACAATCTGAAAATCTTTCACAACTTTTTTTTCCAAAAAACCAATTAATGGAAATAAATGTGCCTTATTACTTGTATTGCAATGATGCTTAGGGTAATATATTGTCATAAGATTTTGGTTAGCTCTATTTTAAAATTGAAAATAAATAAATTCTTGCATTTTTCCTTCAAATATGGCAATTAACATAATAAGTAACACATAAAACAGCCATCGTAACGGTTGTTTTAACGTCATTTGTTCTAATGCAAAATCGTTTTTTCTCCCTAGCCATTCAATAGCCATAAAAAACAATAATAAAGCTAATATCGATTTAGATTTTATTATTGGCATACTCATAAACGATTTACTACATAAAATAGAAATATAGTCTATGGCTGATTTTATATTATCTGATCTAAAAAATATCCAAGCAAACACAGTTAACAAAAATGTACTGAACATTTGAATACTTTCTTTTATAGTTGGCAAAAATGTGTTTGACGCTACAACTTCCATATGCTTTCTGTTTTTATCACGAAGCATTATGGGTAAAAAATATAATGCATTTAACCCTCCCCAAACTACAAAGGTCCAATTTGAGCCATGCCAAAATCCACTAACTAAAAAGATAATAAATACATTTCTTATTTTTTTAATAGTACTCCCCTTACTTCCTCCTAGCGGTATATATAAATAATCTCTAAACCAGGTTGATAGTGAAATGTGCCAACGGCGCCAAAACTCTGCAATATCTCTTGAAAAATATGGGAATGCAAAATTCTTCATTAAATCAAATCCGAATAAACGTGATACTCCAATTGCTATGTCTGA
>JBMYXP010000166.1:0-3099 GCA_049608525.1 Winogradskyella sp. | reverse complement strand
TTTTAGTTTAGTATCTAAATACTATATTTGCAAGACCAACCTTACTAATTTTTGAAAACCAATCGCTTATATTTCATTGATGCTGTAAGAGCGTTTGCTATTTTAATGATGCTACAGGGTCATTTTATAGATACGCTACTCCATGTGTCGTATAGAGACCAAACTAATGCTATGTTTGTTTGTTGGGAATATTTTAGAGGGATTACTGCACCTACATTTTTCACTATTTCGGGTTTAATATTTTCGTACTTATTAATTAAAGCAAAGCATAATGGTGATGCAAAAAAACGAATGCGCAAGGGTTTGTTTCGTGGCTTAATGCTTATAGGCATTGGCTATATGTTACGCATACCACTTTTTGAATGGCTGATAGGTAAATTTAATAATTACTTTTTAATTGTAGATGTATTACAATGTATTGGCTTATCATTAATCGGTATTGTAATAATCTATAAATTAACGCTAAAAAAAACATTAGTATTTTCAATTTTAATGTTTGGTATTGGCCTAGTAATTTTTACAACAGAACCGTTGTATAGAACCGTAAATACAGGTAGTTTACCTCTAATTTTTGCCAATTATGTAAGTACATCTAATGGCTCGGTATTTACTATATTACCTTGGTTTGGCTATGTTGCTTTTGGTGCATTTATCTCTACACTATTTTACAGATATTTAAAGTATCCAAAATTTAAACCATGCATAATTGTTTGCTTTTTAGTGATTGGTTTGCTTTTAGTTAATTTCTCATCGTTAGGGTTAATGAAATTAAGCTATGCAACTGGCATTAGTGTTTTTAAAGCCGCTGCAAACTATAACTATCTATATATAAGATTAGGAAATGTATTTATTATATTTGGGTTATTTTACGCTTTAGAACGTTACATAAAACGGCCATTAATTTTAAAAATTGGTCAAAAAACGTTATCCATTTACGTTATACATTTTATTATTATATACGGAAGTTTTACAGGTTTTGGCTTACATCAAATAATTGGTAAAACACTAACACCGTGGCAAGCCGTACTTGGTGCGTTTATTTTTTTAACATCTGTTTGCAGTATTGCCTTTTACTATGTAAAAACGAATGCTTTTGTCTATACTAAAATAAGGCGAGTTATAGAAAAAATAAAAACCTATACCAATTACAACTTAAATTGAGCCATACATAAATTTGAATTATATATTGTTTAAACGAAATAAAACATTGAAGCATAGTTATGGTTTCATTTTATATTGAAATTTGAGCGAAATAAAAACGAACTATAGGGCTTATTATAAGTTGTAATTGGCATAACATAACAGCAAATAATCGTTAAAAAGAACCCTTATCTTTATCGCAATGAAATCGTTTTACTTTATATTATTTTTACTACATTTTTACCTGTCTTTTTCGCAATCTAACACAGAAATTTTTCTATTCGATATAGAAAACAACACTTCTAATTTTCAGCTTAAAAACGGCAAAAACATTTCTAACAACAAGGGTTACGACAGCCAACCTTCATTTATAAATGATAAACGCATCTTATTTGCCTCTACCCAAAATGGGCAGACCGATATTGCGCAGTATTACAGTAATAACAATTCAAAACTGTATATCAAAACTACTATCGGTAGCGAATACACACCTTTAAAAATACCGAGCAAAAACGCTGTTTCTGCCGTAAGATTAGATAAAGACGGTAAGCAACGTTTATATAAATACAATTTAAGCAATGGCAAATCTAAAATACTTATAAAAGATTTAGTCGTTGCTTATTATACATGGTACAACAAAAACATAATCGTTTCGGCTGTTATAGAAGGAAATGATTTAAACCTCTATGTAACGAACTTAAAAGAAAACTGGAATACAAAATATGCGACTAATGTTGGACGCTCGTTTCATAAAATACCAAATTCAAATCTAGTGAGTTTTATTTCAAAAGAAAACAACAATCAATGGCAAATAAAATCTCTAAACCCATTAACTGGAAACACTAAAGTAATTGCAAATACAATGCAAGGCATTGAAGATATTTGTTGGCTAAATAACACCCTATTATCAGGAAAAAATAACATACTCTATCAACTAAAAAAAGATAATACCTGGGCGCAAATTGCAGATTTAAAACCTTTCGGAATTTCAAAAATTACACGCATAGCAACCAATAACTCAAATACAAAATTACTAGTAGTCGGAGATGTAACAACTTTTGAAAGTGCTTCGAAAAAAAACACTTCTCACACACGCTCAAAACCAAAAACATTGAAACCAAAATTAGAAAACATAGCATGGATTGCTGGCACTTGGCATGGAGAAGCTTTTGGTGGCAAAACTGAAGAAATTTGGAGCAAACCTTCTGGTGGTTCTATGATGGCAACGTTTAAGTTAATTAAAAATGGAAAAATAGCATTCTACGAAATTGAAATTATTAGAGAAGTGGAAAATACATTAATGCTTCAACTAAAACATTTTGGTAAAGACTTAAAAGGTTGGGAAACCAAAGACGAAACCGTAGATTTTCCTTTACTAAAAATTACAGAACATAAAGCCATTTTTAAAGGCATGACTTTTGAAAAAATATCTAATAATGAAATGAATGTTTATGTAGATATTAAAGAAAATGGGGACACAAAAACTGTAAAATTTAATTATATAAAGAAGTATTAAAATAATTTACTCCAAAAAAATAAAACGCAAAACACTTAAAAACAAAGACTTAAATTAAATTTAGGTTTTTAACGCTTTTAAGATGAGTATGGTTATTAATGCAGTCCAAATCTGTATCTTCACAGCGTTTTGACTTGTATCTATAAAAGATTTGATGTGTAACTGCCGTTTAATTGCTCTAAAAAGTATTTCTATTTGCCATCTTGCCTCATAAAGTTCAGTTATGGTGTTTGTTATCCAAAAACATTTAGTTTGTAATTAATTTAATGGTTTGTTCATTTTTTCATCCCATAAAGCAACTCTACGCAGTTTTTTTGGTATTTTACTTTGGTTACGTACAGATTTGATTAGGTAATAAAAAAGAATGCTATTACCAATGTTTATAAAAAGCATAAAACTAATGTAATGATGTATTGCTATTGCGCTGATAAAATTGTAGCTTA
>JBMYXP010000165.1:0-3118 GCA_049608525.1 Winogradskyella sp. | reverse complement strand
TAAAAAACCAAGGATCGCGTTTGTGCTCCCAAAGTGCAGCAATAATTTTATTAGGGTTTGCAGGATCCATAATTAAATCTGCAACACCAGTTTTATTATTTACAAATAAGATGTTTTTCCACGTTTTACCTCCATCTGTGGTTTTAAAAACTCCACGTTCTGGGTGTTCTCCCCAAGGCGAACCAATAGCACCAACATAAACAACATCTGGGTTTGTAGGATCTACTATAATTCTATGAATATGTCTGGTTTTTTCTAAACCCATTGCCATCCAGGTTTTTCCGCCATCGAGCGATTTATAAACTCCATAACCACCGTTTAATGAATTACGTGGATTGCCTTCGCCTGTACCAACCCAAATAACGCTTGGGTTAGATTGCTGAATTTCTACAGCACCAATAGAAGCCGTTAACTCTTTTTCGAAAATAGGCTGCCAAGTTATTCCGCCAGAATTAGATTTCCACAAACCACCAGAAGCTGTACCAACATACATTACATCTGGGTTATTAGTTACAACATCAATGGCAGTAACACGACCAGACATACCACCAGGACCGATATTACGTGGCGCCATGTTTTTTACCATATTCATAGAAAATTGTTGTGCAGATAATGCTACTACACTAAATAGCATAATAATAGTGGCTATGTGTTTCATATTTAATTATTAGATTAGTTTAACAATGCCTAAAATTAAGAAAAAGTTGCTTGTGTTTTACTTCAATTGTTATTAAGCTAAAAATCTATTTGGAATAACCTCTTTAACTACTTAACTTTACTGAAATTAAAACTAAAAAAAACAAATTATGAAACACATAAAATTAGTTACTGTGGCGCTTACCTTAATACTAGCTACAGCCTGCAAAGAAGAAAAAAAAGAAGTTGAAGTTATTGTTAATAAAGATGTAGCTACTGAAACAACAACTAAGAAAAAAGTAACGATAACACTATCCCCAAAAAGTGATAGTAAAGTTGAAGGCAAAGTTACTTTTGAGCAAGTTGGTAATGAGGTAACAATGGTAGCAAATATGACAGGCTTAACAGAAGGCATACACGCTATACATATTCACCAAACTGCAGATTGTAGCTCTGCAGATGGAAAATCTACAGGAGGTCATTGGAACCCAACTGCACAACCACACGGAAAATGGGGAGATGCAAAAGGATACCATAAAGGAGATATTGGAAATTTTCAGGTAAAAACGGACGGAGTTGGCACCATAACTATGAGCACAAACGAATGGTGCATAGGATGTAAAGATGAAACCAAAAACATTTTGGGTAAAGCCATAATTGTACACCAAGGCACCGATGATTTTACATCGCAACCGTCTGGTGCTGCAGGTAGCAGAATAAGTTGTGGCGGTATCATTGAGTAATACCAAAATAGTTTTCCGATTTTAAAAAACGAATAGTTATGCAACTTGTTTTCGCCACAAATAACCGCAACAAACTTAAAGAAGTACAGTCGCTTTTACCAAAACATATTAAACTTCTTAGTTTAGCAGATATTAATTGTACTGAGGATATCCCAGAAACACAGCCAAGCATTAAGGGCAATGCTATACAAAAGGCTGAATATCTAAAAACCAACTATGGTTACGATTGTTTTGCAGATGACACAGGCTTAGAAGTTAATGCTCTAAATGGGGAACCTGGAGTGTTTTCTGCGCGTTATGCTGGTTTACAACGCAACGCAGACGATAATATAAACAAACTACTTACTAAATTAGAACCTAAAACCGATAGATCCGCTCAATTTAAAACAGTAATTGCTTTACATCTTAATGGAAACATACACACATTTACAGGGATTTGTAAAGGAGACATCAGCAGAAAAAAACATGGAGAAGGTGGGTTTGGTTACGACCCTATTTTTAAAGCTGAAGGCTATATTAAAACATTTGCACAACTGCCACTAAACGAAAAAAATAAGGTAGGACATCGTGGCAAAGCGGTACGTAAATTGGTTGATTTTTTAGATACACTTAAGAAAACATAGTATAGGATTGACTAAAGCTTAAAACTAATCTCAACATACACCAATTATCCTTCAACTAAACCAAACCGTTTTATTTTAGCGTATTTTACGCTGTAATTGGTTTAACACAATAAATCTTCTAAAGCAGGTTTTAAATTCATGAATTTAAAATTAAAACCTTTAGTTTCAATTTTTTGAGAACTCACGCGCTGACTTTCAAATAGTAAAATATGCATTTCGCCTAATGCTAGTTGCATTGCAAACTTAGGAATATTAGGTAATAATAAGGGTTTATTTAAAACTCTTGCAGCAACCTTAGTTAACGCTTTATTAGTAACTGGGTTTGGTGCTACACCATTATAAATACCTTGTAAGTTGTGTTGCAAAACAAAAAGAAATAGGTTTGCTAAATCTGCAACATGTACCCAACTTTGCCATTGCTTACCTGTACCAAACGCTGCACCAGCACCAAACTTAATTGGCTGAACAATTTTGGGCAATGCACCACCATTTTTTGCTAATACCAAGCCTATTCTTACTTTAGCAACTCTACAACCTAAAGTTTTAAAACCATCTATGGCATTTTCCCATTGCGCTACAACTTGCCCTAAAAATGAATCTGAAATGGCAGTGTACTTTTCATCGTAATAATTGGTAACACTCGTTGGGTAAATACCAATGGCACTTGCAGAAACGACATGTTCTATTTTATAATTATGCTTTTTAATAGTCTGCTGTAATAATTGAGCTGTTTTGGTACGGCTTTCAAGTATTTCTTTTTTGTAGGCAGCTGTCCAACGTTTAGAAATAGATGCTCCCACCAAATTTATTATAGCGGTTACATCTTTAAAACACTTATGATCTATTTCGTTTTTTGCCAAATCCCAATAAAATCCTTTATAATTATGCGAAGTACTCAATTTAGATTTTGAAGTGGTTAAGTAATGTACAGCAATACCTTTGGAATGGCAAAGCTTAACAATTTCTTTTCCTACAAGACCAGTAGCACCAGTTATTAAAACAGTCATTTTTTTTATTTTAAAGATACAAAAGATTAAAATTAGAAAACGAAAATTTAGTTTGTATTTAACATTTAACTCAACAACACTTTCTAAGCATTTAACTCATTTCATTTCG
>JBMYXP010000164.1:0-3185 GCA_049608525.1 Winogradskyella sp. | reverse complement strand
TAAAACCTTGCAGGATATAAACCAAAAACCCATTGACAACAAAACAACACTTATACAACACTTGCCAAACGTTTTTAAATCAGCGTCTCAAAGTGATTAAAAACACAATTTTAGACCTTCAAAATGCGCTACAATCCGAAACCAAAAGTAGTGCAGGAGACAAGCACGAAACTGGCAGAGCCATGCTACAATTAGAGCGCGAAAAAGCAGGTCGCCAGCTTGCTGAGTTAGAGAAGCAAAAACAAATTCTGCAAAACATTAACGCAACAACCCAACACCAAAACATTGTATTGGGTAGTGTGGTAAAAACAACACAAGCTAATTATTTTATAGCCGTAAGTGCTGGTAAAATTGTAATAGATAATACGTCTTATTATGCCATTTCCGCAGCAACACCAATAGCAAAATTACTTTTATCAAAACAAGCAGGAGATACCATTGTGTTTAGAGATTCTGTTTTTGAGGTTATTGAGGTTCAGTAAAAAACCAGAAAATCTATAATATCTTTTAACAATTACCAATTATATCTTAATATTTACCCAAGTACTAAAAAAATTAGACCTCAAGTAATATCTTTGTAAAACAACAAAAAAAGATGTTTCCAATAAAAAGAATAAGAAAAGACTTCCCAATCCTTAACCGAAAGGTTAACGGCAAACCGTTAATATATTTTGATAACGCTGCAACATCGCAAACACCAAAACAAGTTATAGATGTTATTGTAGCGTATTACACCAACTATAATGCTAATATTCATAGAGGTGTACATAGCTTAAGCCAAGAAGCCACAGATGCTTATGAGCAAGCACGACTCAAAATTCAGAAGCATTTTAATGCCAAACATGCGCACGAAATTATTTATACATCTGGCACAACTGCGAGTATAAATTTAGTCGCAAATGGGTTTTCTTCACTCTTAAAAAAAGGAGATGAAATTATTGTGTCAGCTTTAGAACATCATAGCAATATTGTGCCTTGGCAAATGCTTTGTGAACGTACAGGTGCGATTTTAAAAGTGATTCCGATGAACAAAAACGGGGAATTAATACTTTCAGAGTACGATGCTATTTTAAATGAAAATACAAAGCTGGTGTTTGTAAATCATATTTCTAACGCATTAGGCACTATAAATCCTATTGAATATATTATTAAAAAAGCACACAGCGTAGGCGCAGCAGTTTTGGTTGACGGAGCACAATCGTGCCCGCATTTAAAACCAGATGTGCAAGCCCTAGATGTCGATTTTTATGTCTGTTCTGCACACAAAGTATGTGGGCCAACAGGTGTTGGTATGCTTTACGGAAAAGAAGCGTGGTTAAATAAATTACCTCCATACCAAGGCGGTGGAGAAATGATTGCTGAGGTGTCTTTTAAAAAAACAACCTATGCCAATTTACCACATAAGTTTGAAGCTGGTACACCCAACATTTGCGGCGGTATAGCGTTTGGGGCTGCGCTAGACTACATGAACGCTATTGGGTTTGACGCTATTACTAAATACGAAAACGAACTTTTAGAATACGCTACCGAGCAACTTCAGCAGATCGACAATCTAAAAATCTACGGAACAGCCCAAGAAAAAACGTCTGTAATTTCTTTTAATGTTGGTACAATTCACCCTTACGATATTGGCACTATTTTAGATAAAATGGGCATTGCGGTGCGCACGGGTCATCATTGTGCACAACCCATTATGGATTATTTTAAAATCCCAGGAACCCTACGAGCATCGTTTATGTTTTATAATACTAAAGAAGAAATAGATAGTTTTATTACGGCACTTAAAAAAGCACTATTAATGCTATCTTAGACTTTGGCATTAAATGTGTATTTGGTATAACCTCTTTTTAAAACATTTTAATTCAAAATATGGTTACTAAAAAAGCTCTCATAGAACAATTAATAAAAACAAAACACATGAAATTGAAATTTATATACAGCTTAATACTCGTCGTTTTACTAACCGAATCTTGCAGTACTGCCAAAAACACAATGGAAAACAAAAACGAAAACACAACAGCGCAACACAAACTTTCTGGCACATATACTGTTCATTTTATTGATAAAGATGAGGTGGCTTTAAAAACACTTAAATTAACTTTTAACGCAGATACAAATAAAATATCTGGCTTTGCGGGTTGTAATTCGTTTTTTGGAACTTACACCGTATCTCAAAACCATACAATTGCATTTACTAATATAGGAGCAACAAAAAAATATTGCCTACCAGAGTTTAATACGGTAGAACGTAATTTTATGAAAGCATTAGGGAGCGTAAATTCATTTTTAATACAAGGCACTAATTTATCGCTTTTACAAAACAAAGTTTCTGTTATAAAAGCAACCAAAGCAGTCGCTGTAAGTACAAAACAAGCAATTAACGACTCTACAGAAGTGCATAACAACTTGCAACGTATAACTTACAAAACAACGTCTCGAGGGGCTTTTAATTATGTTTCAATTTCGGAGACTCATGTTTTAATATCAAAAGACGCGAATCTTAAAAGCATAGACAAATACACCTGCAATAAAAAAGATTTTGAAACACTTACAGCTTTATTAAAACAAACAGATATACTCAATCTACAAAAGTTAGAAGCACCAACAAAAAAACGCTTTTATGACGGAGCTCCACACGCTACTTTAGATGTTACATTGGGAGATAAAGTTGTGCGTTCGGCTTCTTTTGATCATGGACATCCGCCAAAAGAAATTGAAGCTCTGGTTAATAAAGTGTTATCCATTAAAGAAAATGCGGTAAAATAATAGACTATGTTGTAATTTTGTAGTAAAGAAATTAGACGATGACTATTGAAGACATTCAAAACGAAATTATAGAAGAATTTGCCATGTTTGAAGATTGGGAAGAACGTTACCAATACATGATAGATTTAGGGAAAACATTACCTTTAATAGAAGCACAATACAAAACCGAAGATAATATCATTAAAGGTTGCCAAAGTAAAGTTTGGGTACATGCAGATTTGCAAAACGATAAAATTAATTTTACGGCAGATAGCGATGCTATTATAACCAAAGGCATTATTGCTATACTAATTAGAGCGTTTTCTAACCAACACCCCAAAGCCATTTTAGAGGCCAATACCGATTTTATTGATAAAATTGGCTTAAAAGAGCATTTGTCACCAACCAGAGCTAATGGTTTGGTGAGTATGATAAAGCAA
>JBMYXP010000163.1:0-3253 GCA_049608525.1 Winogradskyella sp. | reverse complement strand
ATCTACTGCTGTAATTTGTGTTGTACCACGCGATGCAAACTCGTAACTAATATTGCCAGTACCAGAAAATAAATCTAAGATAGAAATTGCATCAAAATAATACTGATTATTTAAAATATTAAATAAGGCTTCTTTTGCCATATCTGTTGTTGGGCGAACAGGTAGTTTTTTTGGTGCCGTTAGTCTTCGACCTTTATATAAACCAGATATTATACGCATTAAAAGCTATTTAAGATTAAATAATTATGTTGTATAGATTCGCTATCTATAGTGTTTGTAAACTTGTAACTAAACGTGGTATTATTACATTTTACATGCCTAACGTAAGTATAGAGGCTACTGTAAAGTTCATCTGTTTTATGTATTAAGCCACTGAGTGTTATCTGTGTCGTTTCTGTATTTAATTTTAACTGTTCAAAAACAAACAAAATGTAGTAGATAAAGTCTTCTTTACTCTGGTAATGAAACACATTAAAAAGTAGCAGTTGGTCTTTGTCTGCTACAATAAGCTCAAAAGTATTTGTATTAACGTTAATATAGACTTCGGGGTTTTGGTTGTACTTATTTTTTTGAAGTACAGATTCTATAAGCACACTCGAGGAGTGTTTGTAGGTAAAATCTCCAAATGTTTCGTATATATAATTGTTAATGTTTACATACGGAATATAAACTGTAACACTGTTATTTATTAAAATAGCATCTTGTGTTATAAAATCGGTTCTTAAAATTTTAGAATTAAATTTTAAATAATCGGCATTATGATTTTTATTATATAAAGCCTTAGGTACAATTGTAGATAAGTCGTTTTGGTGGATAACAGTAACACTACTAAAGTTTTCAGAAAATATGGTGTTGGTGTTAATTTCTGTTTTTAAATGGTTTAAAACATTAAATGGTGTCAGTTTTTGTTCAAAAGTTATAGTTTTTAAAAATACTATAGTATTTGAAGCTGTATTTAATATGCAAAAAGAAAGTCCATTCAAACTAACTTGAATGGACAATTTCTTTATACTATGTGTTGTCAAAATTATAGGTCTTTAGTATAATTTTTTGGCCAGTTTCCGTTAGTATTAACTTCTTCCATTGAGCCTACTTTTAATGTTGGTCCGTTAACACCATCTACAGAGAGTACTTGTTTTTCTTTATTTACAAGGTGTGTTTTTTCTCCGTCTAAGATAAGTGCTTTATCAATACTAGCCTCAAATACAGAAATATCATCTAACTTATCGGCTTTTAACGAAAATTTAGTCCCTGGTTTGCCAATGGCAACATTCATCATTTTTTTATAACGTGTATCTCCTTTAAAAATAGAATCTTTAACAGAGTAGTAGCTTAAGGTGTCTATTAAAGTTATGGTCTTCATGGTTTCTACACCACCAAATTGTCTTGTTTTTTCTACATCTAAAACTGTGCTGTCTCGTCTTTGTGTAATTGGCACTTGTGCAGTATCTACAAATTTTATTAAAGCATCAAAGTTACCAGCGTACTCACCATTAACTTCTTTGTAAGCGACTTGAGAATCTCTAATGTCTATAAGTTGTTTAATAACAACTTTGTAACGTTTTTCTTTAAGCTCGTTAAATTTAATTTCTTCGTAAACTGAATCAAAGGTTAAATAGCCTAAAGCTATAATAACAACCCATAAGCAAAGTTGTACAATAGGTTTTAATTTTTTTGGAACAAATTTATCAATTAGCCATACAATACCGACAGTTAAAAGTATAATTAATATAATTGCTAGAATTACCATAAATGTTTTTTTTATTAAATTAGGTCTAAGGCAAATCTACAATTTTTTTTTGTTGCTTAAAACTATCTAAATAAAAAACATTAAAATAAGTCGCATTATGTTTTGTATCCCTTAATAATAGTATCTTGCTACATAATTTTTTTTTCTATGATAAGCAATGCTTCTGCGTTTTATACCGTCTTAAAATCTAAATTTCCGTTTACACCAACGTCAAAGCAAGATATGGCATTAATGCAGTTGTCTCAATTTATTTTTAATACCACACCAAATGCTCTTTTTTTACTCAAAGGTTTTGCTGGTACTGGTAAAACAAGTATTACAGGTGCACTTGTATCTAATTTATGGCAAGCAAAAAAAAATGCCGTGTTATTAGCTCCCACTGGTAGAGCAGCTAAGGTAATTTCAAATTATTCAAAAAAAGAAGCGTTTACAATCCACAAAAAAATATATTTTCCAAAAAAAGATAGTGGCGGAGGCGTAAAATTTGTAATGCAACCTAATAAACACAAAAACACCATTTTTATAGTAGATGAAGCATCTATGATACCAGATGCGCCATCGGACTCTAAATTGTTTGAAAACGGATCACTCTTAGATGATTTAATGCAATACGTCTATGCAGGGCACCAATGCAAATTACTTTTAATAGGTGATAAAGCACAATTGCCACCTGTAAAATCAGATTTAAGTCCGGCTTTAGATGCAGATAAACTAGACTTAAATTATAACAAACACGTTACTACCATAGAACTAGATGAAGTTGTACGACAAGAGCAAGATTCTGGTATTTTAATTAATGCAACAGCATTAAGAGCCGTTTTAGAAACCAATTTTTTTGAAAGTTTTAAATTTAATGTTACTGCTTTTGCGGATATTGTTCGTTTAGTAGATGGTTACGAAATTATGGATGCCATTAATGATGCGTATAGTAATGATGGTTACGAAGAAACTGCAATTATAGTAAGAAGCAATAAACGTGCAAATATGTACAATAAGCAAATACGAGAGCGTATTTTGTTTAACGAAAGCGAGTTATCTGCGGGCGATTATTTAATGGTGGTAAAAAACAATTATTTTTGGGTGAAACCAACCACTGAGGCAGGTTTTATTGCAAATGGTGATATTATTGAAGTATTAGAAATTTATAGTATTAAAGAATTGTACGGTTTTAGATTTGCAGAAGTGAAAGTAAAAATGGTAGATTACCCCAATATGCGACCTTTTGAAACCGTTTTGCTTTTAGATACTATTGATGTAGAAAGCGCATCTTTAAGTTACGAAGAATCTAATAAATTATACCAAGAGGTGTCAAAAGATTATGCCAACGAAACTTCAAAATACAAGCGTTTTTTAGGGGTTAAGAGTAATAGGTATTTTAATGCCTTACAGGTAAAATTCTCTTATGCAATTACTTGCCATAAGTCTCAAGGTGGACAATGGAATACCATATTTGTTGAGCAGCCCTATTTGCCAAACGGTATGGACAAAGAGTATATAAGATGG
>JBMYXP010000162.1:0-3468 GCA_049608525.1 Winogradskyella sp. | reverse complement strand
GATAAATAGTTTTAATAAAAAAACCAATATAGATTATATTGGCTTTTTAGAATAGTAACAACTTAAACGTTACCATTTAAGAAGGAAAATTTAAAAATTATACCCTAAAGTAAAACCTAAATGTGGTAAAAAGTTAATATCGCCTAAAAATTCTATATTAGGATTATCACTTTCTATATTTAATGTACCGCCACCAAATATAATTCCTATTGTCAGTTGAGAGTCTGTAACCCATTGGTAGCCTGTTGATAAGCCCAAAGATGAAATATTGGTTTTAATATCATCACTATTTTTAGTATTAATACTATTATAATAAGGACCAATATGCCAACCTTCCATTAAATCTTTATTTGAAGAAAAATAGTATCTACCTTCTAAATAATAACCTAATCCATTAGATTTTGAATCGACATTATTTTCTGTGATAGTTATATTAGAATATCCTAATTGCCCAATTACAGAAAAATGGTCGGATAACGAACGTTCGTATTGCACACCTAAGTTTCCAAGTATAGCTCCTGCTTTTACAATATTTTCTTGTGCAAATAAACCATTAAAGGTAAATATGCACATACATAATAAAATTGCTTTTTTAATCATTTTTTCGGTTTTAAAATTAAGTACTAATTTAAAAAAAATTATCCATTAAACAAAGGGCGTCCGCTCATTAATGTATTTACTTTTACTGCAACAGCTTCTAATACAGCTTCGTTATCGTGGTTATTTATAACTTCATCAATTAAATCTACCACATAAGCCATATCGGCTTCTTTTAAGCCTCTGGTTGTAATGGCTGGTGTACCAACCCTAATACCAGATGTTACAAAGGGAGACTCCGTATCAAAAGGCACCATATTTTTATTTACTGTGATGTCTGCTTTTACTAAAGCATTTTCAGCAGCTTTACCATTAATGTTTTTATTTCTAAGATCAATAAGCATCATGTGGTTATCTGTACCACCAGAAATTAAATTATAATCTTTGGCTACAAACGCTTTTGCCATAGCATCTGCATTATGCTTTACTTGTAACATATAGTGCATAAACTCGTCTGTTAATGCTTCACCAAATGCAATAGCCTTAGCTGCAATAATATGTTCTAAAGGACCACCTTGATTGCCTGGAAAAACACCAGAATCTAATAACCCAGACATTTTACGAAGTTTACCACTCTTTAAGGTAATTCCAAATGGGTTATCACTATTTTCACCCATCATTATCATACCTCCTCTTGGTCCTCGCAAGGTTTTATGAGTTGTTGTGGTTACGATGTGGCAATGTGGCATTGGATCATTTAAAATACCTTTTGCAATTAAACCCGCAGGGTGCGAAATATCTGCCAATAAAACCGCCCCAACACTATCGGCAACCTCTCTAAACTTTACAAAATCTATATCTCGTGAATAAGCAGAAGCACCAGCAATAATTAATTTTGGTTGCTCTTTTTGAGCCATATCATACAACATGTCATAATCTATAAGGCCTGTATCTTTCTTTACACCATAAAATGTTGGTCGGTATAATTTACCCGAAAAATTAACTGGCGAGCCGTGTGTTAAATGACCTCCGTGAGACAAATCGAAACCTAAAATAGTATCACCAGGCTTTAAGCACGCATGAAAAACTGCTGTATTTGCTTGGCTACCAGAATGTGGTTGTACGTTAGCATAAGCAGCACCAAACAAAGTCTTTGCACGTTCAATCGCAATATTTTCGACTTCATCTACCACTTCACATCCTCCATAATACCGCTTACCTGGGTAACCTTCAGCATATTTGTTAGTTAGCACAGAACCTGCAGCTTCCATAACTTGGTCGCTAACAAAATTTTCTGATGCTATTAATTCTATACCATCGGTTTGGCGTTCTTTTTCTGCTTGTATGAGTTCAAATACTTGTTCGTCGCGTTTCATATATATAGTGTTTGTTAAATTGAAACAAAAATAGTAAATAGATTAGTTTTAATATTAAAAATTATGTAGGTTTGAGTAGAAATTAATGAACATTTAATCAACAATAATATATGCCATTATCAGCTAATAACCCAGATAGAATTTCGTGGCTACACGTTAACAAAAATTCTGATTTTCCTATTCAAAATATTCCGTTTGGTGTATTCTTAACCAGAGACGATATTATTACCATTGGTACCCGTATTGGTGATACCGCCATTGATCTTGGTGCATTACACCAGTTAGGTTACTTTAAAGATATTCCGTTAACCGATGATATTTTTCTTCAAGATACATTAAATGATTTTATTGCAGATGGTCGTAAAACATGGCGATTGGTACGTAATAGAATTGCTGAAATTTTTGATATTAATAACACGACTTTAAAAAATAACCTACCACATAAAGAAACGATTTTATTTCGTTTAGATGAAATTGAAATGCAATTACCAATACAAGTTGGTGATTACACCGATTTTTATGCAAGTAAAGAGCATGCCACCAATGTTGGCACTATGTTTAGAGATCCAGATAACGCATTACTGCCAAATTGGGTACACATGCCAGTTGGTTATCATGGCCGCAGTTCTTCTATTATTCCATCTGGGATTCCGGTGCACCGTCCGCAAGGACAAACCCTACCACCAGATGCAGATAAACCTGTTTTTGGCCCTTCAAAATTGGTAGATTTTGAATTAGAAATGGCTTTTATAACCACAGATGCCAATGATTTAGGAGAACCAATTCCTATTGAGGAAGCAGAAGAATACATTTTTGGTTTGGTATTATTTAATGATTGGTCTGCACGCGATATTCAGAAATGGGAATATGTACCATTAGGCCCATTTTTGGGTAAAAGTTTTGCCTCTTCAATGTCGCCATGGATTGTAACTTTAGATGCTCTAGAACCGTTTAGAACTGAAAGTCCAAAACAAAATCCTCAGCCCTTAGAGTATCTTCAAATTAAAGGTAAAAAGAGTTTTGATATTAATTTAGAGGTTGGCATTATGCCAAAAGGTGCAAAAGAAACTACGGTTTGTAAATCTAATTTTAAATACATGTATTGGAATATGGCTCAGCAACTGGCTCACCACACGGTTAATGGTTGCCCTGTAAATGCAGGTGATATGATGGGTAGCGGAACCATTTCTGGCGCAACACCAAATTCTTATGGCTCTATGTTAGAGCTAAGCTGGAAAGGCACAAAACCTTTAAAAATGAAAGATGGCACCGAACGAAAATTTATTAATGATAATGATACTGTAATTATGCGTGGTTATTGCGAAAATGATGGTACTCGTATAGGTTTTGGCTCTGTAAAAACAGAATTATTACCTGTTTTTAATTCCAAGAAAAAGAAATAGGATTCGTAAAAAGTGATCCGTTAAAAAATTTTGAAGCTTGAAAATTGAGTGTTTTAACCTTAAATTTTCAAGCTTCATTTTATTGCAATAACTACTTCAAACTTATGCTTTTTTTTTGAACAGTTTAATTAATACCAAAATAGCTTTAAAAT
>JBMYXP010000161.1:0-3484 GCA_049608525.1 Winogradskyella sp. | reverse complement strand
AAAAAATCCGATTCGTAAGAATCGGATTTTTATAAGCGAAATGTTGTTATTAATTTGGCTAAAAGCCTTATTTAACTTTGTTTATAATAGCTTCAAAAGCATCTGGGTGGTTCATAGCTAAATCAGCAAGTACCTTACGATTCAAGTTGATATTATTTACCTTTAGTTTTCCCATAAACTTTGAATAACTCATTCCATGTTGTCTTGCACCTGCATTAATACGCATTATCCATAACGCACGGAAAGTTCTCTTTTTTACTCTACGGTCTCTGTACGAATATTGCATCGCTTTGTCAACCGCATTTTTTGCTACTGTCCAAACGTTTTTACGTCTTCCAAAGTAACCTTTTGCTTGCTTAAGAACCTTTTTTCTTCTGGCTCTTTTTGCTACTGAATTTACTGATCTTGGCATTTCTTTTAATTGTTTTTTGTAGTAGGCGGTCTATTAATAGACACTTTTTTAATGTTCTCTAATTGTAAATCAAAAATCTACAATCGTAAATCAATAAGCCTAACTCCATGGTTTATAAATAATTTTACCGATTAAAACGATATTACTTTAAACGTAACATAGTTTTAATATTGTTCTCATCTGCTTTGTGTACCAAACCATCATGAGTTAATTTAAGCTTACGTTTTTTAGATTTCTTTGTCAGTATATGACTCTTAAACGCATGCTTTCTTTTAATCTTACCAGTGCCAGTTAGTTTGAAACGTTTCTTAGCACTCGATTTTGTTTTCATTTTAGGCATTTTCTCCTAGTTTTAATTTACGTTTCGCTTAATATTGTTTTACTGATTTAACAGTTATTTTAGTTCTTTTTTGGAGCTATAAACATAATCATACGTTTACCTTCTAATTTTGGCAATTGCTCTACTTTACCATAATCTTCAAGATCTTGGGCTAATTTTAATAATAAAATTTGTCCTTGTTCTTTAAATACAATAGATCGTCCTTTAAAGAACACAAAAGCTTTAAGCTTTGCACCATCTTTTAAAAACTTTTCAGCATGTTTTTTCTTAAACTCATAATCGTGGTCATCTGTTTGAGGACCAAATCTTATCTCTTTAACAACGACTTTTGTTGCTTTAGACTTTAGAGCTTTATCTCTCTTTTTTTGTTCGTAAAGGAATTTTTTATAATCCATTACTTTACAAACAGGAGGTTTTGCGTTTGGCGAAATCTCTACAAGATCCAAACCTTGCTCATCTGCTATGCTCAAAGCTTTCTTGGTAGGATATACTCCTATTTCGACATTATCTCCGACAAGTCGAACTTCTTCTGCTCTAATCTTAGAGTTAATTTTGTGCTGATCCTCTTGGACCACACGTCTGTTGTAACTCTTTCTTCTACGTATTGCTATGGTTTCTGTGTATTTAGTTAAACGTTATCTATTTAAAAGTTTTTAAACTTTCTTTTACTTTTTTATTTACGACTTCAATAAAATCTTCAACTGTAATTGTTCCAAGGTCTTCACCACCATGTTGACGTACAGTTATTGTGTTATCTTTTTCTTCTTGTTCACCAACAATAATCATATAAGGAAATTTTTGCATTTCGGCGTCCCTTATTTTCTTTCCTACAGTTTCATTTCTATTATCAGTAAGGGCGCGAATTTCGTCATTTTCTAGCAAACTTAAAACTTTTTTCGCGTATTTTTCATATTTCTCACTTATTGAGATAATAATTGCTTGCTCTGGCATTAACCAAAGCGGAAAATTTCCACCTGTATGTTCTAGTAAAATAGCAATAAATCGTTCCATACTACCAAAGGGTGCACGGTGTATCATTACGGGTCTGTGCAATTCATTATCACTGCCTTTGTAGCTTAAGTCAAAACGATCAGGTAAGTTATAATCTACCTGTATTGTTCCTAATTGCCATTGGCGACCAAGGGCATCTTTTACCATAAAGTCTAATTTTGGGCCATAAAAAGCGGCTTCGCCAGTTTCTACAACATAATTTAAGCCTTTATCTTTTGCTGCATTCAAAATTGCTGCTTCAGCTTTTTCCCAATTTTCGGCACTACCTATATATTTATCTGGGGTTTCTGGATCTCGTAACGAGACCTGAGCCGTAAAATTTTCAAAACCTAAAGAGCCAAATACATATAGTACTAAATCTATAACCGCTTTAAACTCTTCATCTAACTGATCTGGTGTACAAAAAATATGAGCATCATCTTGTGTAAAACCCCTTACACGTGTTAAGCCATGTAGTTCTCCACTTTGTTCATATCTATAAACAGTTCCAAACTCTGCAAAACGCTTTGGTAAATCTTTATAAGAAAAAGGTTTACTGTTATAGATTTCGCAATGATGCGGGCAATTCATGGGTTTTAGTAAAAATTCTTCGCCTTCTGCTGGTGTATTAATAGGTTGAAAACTATCCTCTCCGTATTTAGCAAAATGACCAGAAGTAACATAAAGTTCCTTATTACCTATATGTGGTGAAATAACCATTTCATATCCCGCTTTTTTCTGAGCGGCTTTCAAAAAGTTTTCTAAACGTTCGCGCAATGCAGCACCTTTAGGTAACCATAGTGGTAAACCTTGGCCAACCTTTTGAGAAAACGTAAAAAGTTCAAGCGCTTTACCTAGCTTTCTGTGATCTCGCTTTTTGGCTTCTTCTAATAAATGAAGATATTCTGTAAGTGCCTTCTGTTTAGGAAACGAAACTCCATAAACACGAGTTAATTGTTTGTTATTTTCATCTCCTTTATAATAAGCACCGGCAACGCTCAATAGTTTTACAGCTTTTATAATACTCGTATTAGGTATATGACCACCTTTACATAAATCTGTAAACTCAGAATGGTCGCAAAAACTAATTGTACCATCTTCAAGATTTTCAATTAAATCAACTTTATAGTCGTTTTTACCTTTATAATAAGACAAAGCCTCTGCTTTAGAAACTTCACGCATTTTAAAAGCGTGTTTTCCTCTAGCAATCTCAATCATTTTAGTCTCAATAGCCTTAAAGTCTTTTTCTGAGATTGTATTTTCTCCCAAATCCACATCATAATAAAAACCATTATCAATAGCTGGGCCAACCCAAAGCTTAACACCAGGATATAAATCCTCTAAAGCCTGAGCTAAAACATGCGCAGAAGAATGCCAAAACGCTTTTTTACCAGCATCATCTTTAAATGTATATAAGGTAAGATTACCATCTATAGTTAAAGGTGTTGTGGTTTCAACCACAGTATCATTAAATTTTGCAGAAATAACATTGCGCGCAAAGCCTTCACTTATAGCAATTGCCACGTCGTGTGGCGTTACATTTTTTTCAAAAGAACGTACCGATCCATCAGGTAGAGTAATTTTAATCATTATATAGTTTAAATTTTAGTTCACAAAGATATACCTATATATATAATAGACAAATTGAAACTTCTTTCTTTAATATATATAGCGTTCCGTTTTTGCCTTTGGTGCAAAAACGGCCGTGCTATCCGTTATATCTTTTTTTTAGCTACCAATTA
>JBMYXP010000160.1:0-3487 GCA_049608525.1 Winogradskyella sp. | reverse complement strand
ATGCAGATAGTGTGAAAATATCAAAATTAATAAGTAGCTAAGTAACGACCTCTATCAAGTTAAAATAGAATCTTAAGTAAGGTAGGCATTAGATTTTAAATGCTAATAGGTATTAATTAAATAGCCATTACTTTGTTGTATGTGCAATTTTGGTAAATTGCACCAATTACATATTTATTGAGAACAATAGTCAATCACTTATTAGAAAATCCTGAAAAATTTAAGCAGCAACTTTTAAGTTGGAGCCAACAATTTAATGATGTTGTGTGGCTAAACTCTAATACTCATAAAAACCAATATAGCACATACGATGCCGTGTTGGCCGTAGATGCATTTACAGCACTAAAAACCGATTATTTTGATGCTTTTGAACGTTTAAAAGATTACCAAACGACAACTAAAGATTGGATTTTTGGTTACTTAACTTACGACTTAAAAAACACCACCGAAAACCTAAGCTCTAATAATTTTGATGGCTTAGCGTTTTCAGATTTGTATTTTTTTCAACCTAAAAAATTATTTTTAATAAAAGAAAATACGCTTCAAATTCAGTATTTAAAATTTGTAGAAGATGAGATTGAAGATGATTTATTAGACATTCAGCAATCCAACAAACCAGCAACCCAACACCCTAGTAATTCAATTAAAATTAAACCAAGAATTTGTAAAGAGCAATACCTTAAAAAAGTAAATAAATTATTAGCACATATTCATCGTGGTGATATTTACGAAGCCAATTTTTGTCAAGAATTTTATGCCGAAAAACAGGTTATAAATCCATTAAAAATATTTACCAAACTTAACGAAATTTCAAAACCACCTTTTGCAACGTTCTTTAAAAATGAGGATAAATTTTTATTATCTGCATCACCAGAGCGTTACATTAAAAAAGAGGGAACAACTGTAATATCGCAACCCATAAAAGGGACTGCAAAACGATCTAAAAACAAAGAAGAAGATATAAAACTTGCGGACGACTTGTATAAAGACGAAAAAGAACGAAGCGAAAACATTATGATTGTAGATTTAGTACGCAACGATTTATCGCATACGGCTACAAAAGGAAGTGTTAAAGTTAAAGAATTGTGCAAAGTGTATTCATTTTTGCAAGTTCACCAAATGATATCTACAATAACATCTCAGGTTAAACCAAAAACACACCCAGTCGATATTATAAAAACAACATTTCCTATGGGAAGTATGACGGGTGCACCAAAAATTTCAGCGTTAAAAATTATTGAAAATTTAGAAGACACTAAACGTGGATTGTACTCGGGCGCAGTTGGGTATTTTGCACCCAATGGAGATTTCGATTTTAATGTTATTATTCGCAGTATTCTTTATAACGAAACCAAAAAGTACATTTCATATTCTGTTGGTAGTGCAATTACGTCTAAAAGTGAACCGCTAAAAGAATACGAAGAATGTCTTATAAAAGCAAAAGCCATGCGAGAGGTTTTGGAAGATTAAAAAAGTAGAAAGGCATAAGATATTATCGTAAATTTGAAATACTATAAAGATTTACTGTTGGCAGAAATCTGTTAAATAGGTAACATTAATTTATGGTTTAGTTATACGTTTTCCTAATAATGAAAAATTTGGATTAACATCGCAGATTATAAGAAGTTCAGTTTCAATTCCTTCTAATATTGCAGAAGGTTATGGAAAAAATGCCACTAAAGGTTATTAGAGGTTTTTGTAATTATCGTAAGGCTCACTATTTGAGATGCAACCACAATAAAAATTGCCTAATTTAGATTTTATTATGATTAATGATTTATAAGACATAAAAAACGTTCAATTGAAGTAGATAAAATGTTAAATTCTTTAATAAATAAGTTAAAAGCATAGTTGTATGTGCCTAACACCTAATGCTTAACACCTAATGCCTATTCAACTTATGCCTTTATTAAAAACCTTTCAAAATCATATTAATAGCCAATTGCCTTTTCTAACAGAAAGCAAACTTATTATTGCAGTTTCTGGCGGAATAGACAGTGTGGTTTTAGCACATTTGTGCCATAGCTTAAATTATAACTTTGTATTGGCACATTGTAATTTTAATCTACGAGACGAGGAAAGTAATGCAGACGAAAATTTTGTTTTAGAATTAGCAGACCACTTAAATGTTGAAGCTTTTATTCAAAATTTCAATACACAAGCTTATGCAGATATAAACAAGTGTTCTATACAAATGGCTGCGCGCGAGTTGCGGTACAATTGGTTTAAAGAATTAGCAACTCAATTACAATTCAATTACATTTTAACGGCACACCATGCGGACGATAATCTCGAAACGTTTTTAATCAATTTTACAAGAGGAACTGGGTTAAATGGTCTAACAGGAATACCCATGCTTAACCAAAATATAGCGCGACCATTATTACCATTTTCTAGAGCAATTATTGAAATTTATGCAAAAGCAAATACTATAGTATGGCGAGAAGATAGTAGTAACGCATCTCGCAAATACTTAAGAAATAAACTCCGCCAACAAGTGGTGCCAATTTTAAAGGAGATTAACCCCAATTTGTTAGATAGTTTTAAGACTACGTTAAGTAATCTCAATGATACAGCAGCTATTGTTAAACAAAGTCTCAATGCAGTTGCAAAACGTGCTATTGTAACTAATAATGTTAACGGAATTACCTATAAAATATCAGAATTTAAAAAGGTAAATAACCCAAAAGCCTATCTTTTTGAGATGTTTAAAAATTATGGGTTTACGCAATGGAATGACATTGTAAATTTGTTAGACGCAGAATCTGGGAAATTTGTTGCATCACACACACATCGTTTAATTAAACACCGCGACTATTTATTATTAACAGATTTAGGGCATTTTGAATGTATCAAAACAACTTTTACAATAGAAGAAAATAGCACGGTACAAACCCCAATGGGTCAATTTCAATTTGAAGATGTAGAAGCAATAGATAAAACATCAAAAAATATAATATATGTTGATAAAGAAAAACTCACATTCCCATTAGAATTAAGACTATGGAAAGCACAAGATGCTTTTCAACCACTTGGAATGAACGGCAAAAAGAAGATAAGTAAGTATTTAAAGGACGAAAAATTATCTTTAGTCGAAAAAGAAAATACATGGCTGTTAACCTCAAACGAAGACATAATTTGGGTTGTTGGCAGACGTGCCGATGAGCGTTTTAGGGTAACAAAAACAACAAGTACTATTTTGAAACTAGTTTTTCTCGCAAAGACGCAAAGGCACAAAGCTATAATGAAATAATTGAGATAGAAATTAGTAATTGGTGTAATCTTTATCTCTGTGAATCTCAGCGTAATCTCTGTGAATCTCTGTGTAATTTTTTGATACTGTTTTTCTCACAAAGGCACAAAGTTATAATGAAATAATTGTGTTATAAATTAGTAGTTAGTGTAATCTTTATCTCTGTGAATCTCAGCGTTATCTCTGTGAATCTCTGTGTAATTTTTTGATACTGTTTTTCTCACAAAGGCACAA
>JBMYXP010000159.1:0-3503 GCA_049608525.1 Winogradskyella sp. | reverse complement strand
TTTAACAAATCGTAAGCAGGACTTAATTTATAGTCTCCTAAGGGGGTTTCTATTAAAGAAAAGTTTTTAAAATGTGCGTCGCCATTAGAAAACAAGTAATTAAAAAGAAGCAACTTGAATAATTTAACAGATTCTACAATATAGGCTGGAGTAAATTTTTTAAGCAATGAAAATAGCTCTAAATAATTGCCTAAATATTTAAAATTCTCACCATGTGTTTGTGGTGTTCTACCGGCTAGTGACGCAAAATCTTCTTGTGCCCATTTACTTCCATCATTATTAACATCAAAACGTTTGGTAATATAGGCTGGAGCACCATTATTAAAAAAAACCAGAGCATTTTCTGCGGTTTCAATATCAAATACTTGACGAGCAATTTGCATGGTTAAATGCTCATTTGCTGGCATTTGGTTGGCGTTTTTACCGACATTGGGTATGGGTTTTAATATGTATTGACCTTGCTCACCTTCTTGTATTAAACGCAATTTATTTTTTTCTAATAAGATCGAGAATTTTTCCTGAACACCAGAAATAGATATTCGTTTTCTGTTATCTCTATACAATTCATCTGTATTAGGATTCCTTGTTGGTGACTCATAAGGTAATATTGGACTCACCTTTTTATTTTGAAACACACGTCTTAAAGCAGTGTTACTATAGGTATTGTAACCTGATGCAAGTGTACTTGGACAGTATGTTATTAGAGGTAATACCACTACTTATCTATTTTTTTAATTTGAACTGCACCAATCGTATCATATTGGGCTGTGGTTAATAGGATTCCAAAGTAGTCTTTGGTGTCTATACGGTTCTCGAAACAAACCATTTGTTTATTAGAACCTTCTGGTAACATATTATAAAAAAAAGGGAACAGGTTTTTAGATTGGTATTCTTGCTGAATTTTAGGTAATGTTAAGCTAATAGCTGGCTTATCTGCATTATTAAACCAATAGTCATAGTACCGAAACACAAAACTACCATTATCTAATTGCGTTAACAATCCTGCAACTTCTTTTTTAAATAAAACGTCTGCTTGTCTCATGATTTAGTTGCGGTTTCTTTAACTGTATAGGTTAGTTCCATACCTAATGCGTTACCTAGCTTATTTAAAGTTTCCAATGTAGGATTACCTTTTCCGCTTTCAAATTGTTTAAGCGTACGTAAGCCAACACCAGAAAGGTCTGCCAACATGTCTTGTGTAACGTGTAGCATATCTCTACGTTTTTTTATTGTTTCTATTAATGTTGAATAGTGCATTATATGGCTCTTTTTATGTAAATATATGCTTTTAAATTAATTAAACACACAATTAGTGCATCTTATTGCACTAATTGTGTGTTTTTATAGTGATTTTGATTTACTGAGAGTAAATAGTGCGTCTTAGCGCACTATTTGGCTTGAGTTTTTATAGTTGGGGTTTACCTCAACTTTTTTAAAAGTCTCGTAATGGCGTTTTTTACTCTTACAACTATGTTTTTAGGGAACAACAAGGACTGCCTGGCGAACTTTAACCTTACGTTTTAGAATTCCTATAGTATGTAAAACGATTATAAATTATTGTTTTCAAGTAGTTAACATAGCGTATGAATTTTTTAATTCTTAAAAAGATTCCCATAAACCAACAACTACACCGTAACAATCGTCAATCTCAAATAATTAATAGCGTTTCAATTGCAAATTAACAAAAAAGCGCAACAAATGGATTTGTCGTTTAATTCGTGAGGGTTGCTTAATTAAACGATAAGCCCATTCCAACTGGTTATTCACCCACCATTGGGGTGCGCGTTGTACATGACCGGTATAGACATCAAAACTACCTCCTAAACCTTGAAAAGTGGCCTGATGTTGCTGTTGTATGGCTTCCATCAATAACTCCTGCTTAGGGGACCCCATAGCCACAAATACTACCTCCGGTTGTTTTTCAACTATATCGGCAATTAATGCCTGTTTTTCTTCTTCGGTTTGGATATAGCCGTTTCTGAAATTTACTATACGCATGCCCGGAAAATCTGTCTGAAGTTTCTCTACTGTTTCCTCAATCACCTCTTGCTGACCTCCTACCAAATAAAAGGTTTTGGTTTTATGATAGCGTTTTACCAAATCCAGCCATAACTCACAACCCGGTATTTTTACAAATTCTTTACCAATATTAAAATCGCCACAACCTAAGTCACAAACTGTAAGTGGTTTTTTAAACGATTTTAGAAATGAAGAAACTGCGTTTAAATACGGCTTAACAATTTCATGATTATGAGATCCATCTCCAGAATAAAAATCAAAGTCTTGCCCACCCCAAAGTTTCATCTCATAAATCTGCGTCATAGCATCTTTTGTTGGCCATGGTTGCTTTATTTTTTTAATGCTGCTTTTTTTATCCATAATACACATGCAGACATGAAAATATTTTAATCATTATAAAACTTCAAATTTATAAATGTACAACAGGTACATTTTCCCAATCAATCTTACGGTTTGCTTCTGCAATATCTATAAACTTAAAATCTGAAATGAATCGTTCTAATTTTGGTTTACATTTTTTTAATCCTACATATGATTTAAATCGCCTATGCAAAGGTAATCCAGGTACTAATGGTTGCTCATGATCAAAATCTCTAGGGTGAAAATAAGTCATTGTGTAATCAGATTGTTTTGCCCAAGATTTAATTAGATGATATGGGAGTAATCTGAAATATCCTCCACCAGAAAAAATAACGGGTCTACTAAACACATTGTGTGTGTTAATTGGAAACTCTTTTAATGACACACCATTATATTTTAATAGTGATGGTGTTGCAACTTTATACGTGGGTAAACCACCGTGAGATCGGCCAGCTGGAAACACAGAGGAATCAACCGTTATCCCTAGTTCATACAATACTTCGAAAGCCCATTTATTTTCTTCAGTTATTGAAAAACCTGGTGCTCTAAAACTTGTTACCTTTTCTCCTGTGCAATCTTCTAAAGTTTTTATTGATTTTTCAACATCATTCAAAAACGTAGTTCGATCTTGCTCATATACTAATTGATGTAAATGTGTATGACTACCAATTTCATACCCTTTGTTTGCAATTTCACGAATAACTTCAGGATATTTTTCAGCCATCCATCCCATAACAAAAAATGTTGCGGAAGTATTTGAACTCTCAACAATATCATAAATCCTTTCCATACCTATATGTATGCGAGAGTCATAATTTAACCAATCTGCCTCAGATTTAGTTGTGGTATGATCCAATAAATGAAACCAATCTTCTATATCAAATGTTAAAATTTTCATTTCTTAAAAAAATTAATAGCCATCAAAATCAATGATTTGAAGCTTTACATTACTAATGTCTAACTTTTGATTCCCACCAGAAATATCTTTAAATATTAAATTTAACGGAGAGGATTTGAATCTATCTGGGAGATTAAAAAACATTGTTTTTTTCCATTCAATAGAATTGTTAATACCTACATATAGTTTAAAAAGTTTTAGTCCCCTAAACTTTCTAAGTACAGTT
>JBMYXP010000158.1:0-3513 GCA_049608525.1 Winogradskyella sp. | reverse complement strand
TAACACTTCGCATTATCATATTACCATAAATAATAATAAACATAAACAGCAAATAACCCGCAGCACCACCAAAAGCAAGTTTTATATAACCATCTACTTTAGAGCTTTTTTTGCCCGCAAAACTCTCTTGTGCAACGTTTACATCTATTTTTGAAGCTTCTATTTGGGTTAAAGTTACACCGTTACTTTCTAACTTTATTTCGCTAAGCCGTTTTTCAATTTTTCGTTCTATACCAGATATTATGGGTATTGATGGCGATTCTTCTGAGTAAAATTTAACATTACTAGAAACAGCTTCTAATGTTTTAGACGGTAAAATGTGTAACAACCCATACGCTTCTTTTGCTTTAACTTGCGCTTTAGCATCTTGTAAAGTTAATCCTTTTAAAATGGTATAATCTGTGTTTTCTGTATCTTTAAAAAGAGCGGTTAAGTAACCAGATTCGTCAAGTACAGAAATTGCACGCTGCTTATCGTTATTTAACTGCGATAAATACGCAACGAGTGTTACCAAAGCTATCATTATAATAGGACTTAAAAACGTCATTATAATAAAAGATTTGTTTTTTACTTTAGTAAAATATTCGCGCTTTATAATAAGTGGTAAATGATTCATTCCTAATTATTTTTTACAGTTTGAATAAAAATATCATTTGCCGATGGTACGACCTCAACAAAATGATGCACTTCTGCTTTTGTTGTTAAAAAAGATAATAAATCGTTGGGCGATGAGTGTGCGTTTAGCTTAATATTTAATTTAATATCGTCATTTATAGTTTTAAATGTTGCGGGCTGCACTTCAAACTTACTTTTAATTTCAGATAAAACGGCAGCACTATTATGAGCCTGTAAACCCACCTGAAATGTGTTGGTTTTGTATTGACGTTTTATGGCATTTAATTTACCATCTAAAACTTTGTTAGACTTGTGTATCAAAGCAATATGGTCGCATAACTCTTCTACAGATTCCATACGGTGAGTAGAAAATATAACCGTTGCCCCTTCATCTCTTAGTTGCAAAATTTCGTCTTTAATTAAGTTGGCATTTATAGGATCAAAGCCCGAAAAAGGTTCGTCAAAAATTAATAGCTTAGGTTTATGTAAAACCGTAACTATAAATTGAATTTTTTGTGCTTGTCCTTTACTAAGTTCTTGTATTTTTTTGTGCCACCAATCGCCTATTTCTAATTTATTAAACCAATATTTTAATCGGGTTTTAGCTTCGGTCTTAGATAAACCTTTTAATTGTGCTAGGTACAAACATTGCTCACCTACTTTCATAGATTTATACAAGCCGCGTTCTTCGGGCAAATAGCCAATATCTCTAATATGCGCAGCTTTTAATGGTTGCCCATCTAACAGAACATTGCCTTGATCTGGCATGGTAATTTGGTTTATAATACGTATGAGCGTTGTTTTGCCAGCCCCATTTGGTCCCAAAAGACCAAAAATACTGCCTTTGGGTACGGCAATAGACACTTCATTTAGTGCTTTAAAATCCCCGAAACTTTTAGAGACGGAATTAGCAACTAACAAATCATTCATAAAAATTTAATTTTTTGAGTACATGTAAAAGTATTAAATATTGAAGAGTTATAAGTATAAAGTTAATTAAAAAGCTAACAACTATTAGCCTTAGTCTTGGGGTCGTCTTAGTTTATTTACGTTATTTGTAAAAAAATATAATTTGAATTATCTTAACGTAGAACAAATAACTAAGTCTTTTGGGGAGCTAGTGCTTTTTAAAGATGTATCTTTTAGTATCCATAAAGACCAAAAAATAGCCTTTGTTGCTAAAAATGGTAGTGGAAAAACATCTATCCTAAATATTTTGGCAGGTAAAGACTCACCAGACAGTGGGCAGGTTGTTGTACGAAAAGGTTTACGCTTAGCATTCTTAGACCAAGAACCCCATTTAGACGCAAAACTTACTATTGAAGACACCATTTTTGCTTCCGATATTCCTATTTTAAAAACGATTAAGGCTTATGAAAACGCATTAAAAAACCCTGAAGATACAGATGCGTATCAAAAGGCTTTTGAGGCCATGGATATAAATAATGCTTGGGAGTTTGAAACGCAATACCAGCAAACCTTATCGCAATTAAAATTAAATGATTTATCTATTAAAGTTGGTACACTATCTGGTGGGCAAAAAAAGCGTTTGGCCTTAGCACAAGCTTTATTAAGTAAACCCGATATTTTAATTTTAGATGAACCTACCAATCACCTCGATTTAGAAATGATTGAATGGCTAGAAGCGTATTTTGCTAAAACACAGCAAACACTTTTTATGGTAACGCACGACCGTTATTTTTTAGAACGTGTGTGTAACGAAATTATAGAATTAGACCAAGGAGAATTACACACTTACAAAGGCAATTACTCTTACTATTTAGAGAAAAAGGAAGCCCGAATAGAAAACCAAGCGACCGAGGTTGGCAAAGCCAAACAACTTTTTAAAAAAGAGCTAGATTGGATGCGTCGCCAACCCAAAGCACGTACCACAAAATCTAAAAGTAGAATTGATGATTTTTTTGAAATAAAAGCCAAAGCCCACAAACGCAGAAACGACCACCAAGTGCAGCTAGAAATTAACATGGAGCGTTTGGGTAGTAAGATTATTGAGTTTCATAAGGTTTCTAAAGCCTTTAAAAACAAAACTATTTTAGATGGGTTTGAATATACCTTTAAAAAAGGTGAGCGTATTGGTATTATTGGTAAAAACGGAACAGGAAAATCTACATTTTTAAACTTATTAACGCAAAGCCTTCAGCCCGATAATGGTAAAGTTGTTATTGGCGAAACCGTAAAAATTGGCTACTACACCCAAGGTGGTATTAACCCCAAACCCAACCAAAAAGTTATAGATGTTATTAAAGAGTTTGGCGATTACATACCGTTAGCAAAAGGCAGACAAATTAGCGCACAACAATTGTTAGAACGCTTTTTGTTTAATAGAAAAAAACAATGGGATTTTGTTGAAAAACTAAGTGGTGGTGAGCAAAAACGACTATATTTATGCACGGTTTTAATACAAAACCCTAATGTTTTAATTTTAGATGAGCCCACCAACGATTTGGATATTGTAACGCTAAACGTACTCGAAGATTTTTTAATGGATTTTCCTGGTGTGCTTTTGGTAGTCTCTCACGATCGTTACTTTATGGATAAAATTGTAGATCATATGTTTGTATTTAGAGGAAACGGAGTTGTAGATGATTTCCCAGGTAATTACTCAGATTTTAGAGCTTACGAAGCCAGTAAACCCCAACAAATAGAACCGCCAAAAAAAGTAGAAAACACTAAAGCTATAAAACAAAATAATGCCAATAAATTATCTTATAATGAGCAAAAAGAGTATAAAAATTTAGAATCTAAAATTAGAGCTTTAGAACTTGATAAAGCTACTCTAGAAAACCAGTTTAATAACCCAGAATTATCTCAAGACGACATTAATAAACTATCCGAAAAACTTCAAACTATCATTAACACTATTGAAGACAAAGAAAT
>JBMYXP010000157.1:0-3607 GCA_049608525.1 Winogradskyella sp. | reverse complement strand
TATTTAGGGTTATACAATAAGAAAATAAGTTTTACAGAAACTTACCCTCTACAAGCTCTATAAAACGCGCCTCATAATCTTCTTTACCAACCCAATTATTATAGTCTGGTTTTACAAATTGATAGATAAAATTTTGAGCCTCTTGTAATGATGATGTGGTATTTATTTGAGAAATAACACGGTCGTAATCCTCATTTCTACCTTCAAAGAGGTGTTTAATAAAAGCCAGTTTATCATTTAATCCTACTTGCAAACCACCACTTTTAAGCTTGTCATTTAATGATTTTTTTACCTCAGCTAAGTCGCGCTTTTCTGCCATTTCAATAGGTTCAAACTCTGGTATTTTTCCAAAATCAGAATTTATACTTTCAAACGTTACTGTGTTTGGTGTTTGGTGAGATGCATTATTTTCTATATCAACATTAATAGATTGCGTTTCTTCTGGCATTTGCGCAACCATATTTTTAATTTTTTCCATTACTGGCTCAACAATGTCTTCTTGTTTACCAGCATCTAAATTAACATAAACTTTGTCTTCTACTTCAATAGTATCGCTAACCTTATTATTAAAAGCCGTGTCTAACATTTCAAAAAACGAAGAGTCATTTTCAATGGTTGGTATGTTATCATTAAAGTTATCTTGAACAAATTTTAATACAGCAAGTTTTTCGTAGAGTTTAGAAACTTCGGCATACATTTTACTCACATCTTCTTTGCCTTTTAATTTTAGAATCCTGTGTGCAATACTAACTAATTCTGATTCTAATTTCTTTTTCATGAGTTTTACTTTTAATTTTTAATAAATTTGTATCACCTTTATACAAAACAAATAATTACTACTTATTAGTGCTAAAATTACGAAATGTTTCTTGAAAATACAGTAAATCAGAAAGAACAATTTGGATGGATTGAAGTGATTTGCGGATCAATGTTCTCTGGTAAAACAGAAGAATTAATTCGTAGATTAAAGCGTGCCCAATTTGCTAAACAAAAGGTTGAAATTTTTAAACCTACCGTAGATAAGCGTTATAATGATGACATGGTTGTGTCTCACGATGCTAACGAAATTCGCTCTACACCAGTACCAGCGGCTGCCAACATTCCTATTTTAGCAGATGGTTGTGATGTGGTTGGCATTGACGAAGCCCAGTTTTTTGACAATGAAATTGTGCGTGTGTGCAATGACTTAGCTAACAAAGGTGTAAGAGTTATCGTAGCTGGCTTAGATATGGATTTTAAAGGCAATCCTTTTGGCCCAATGCCAAACCTTATGGCAACCGCAGAGTATGTTACTAAAGTGCATGCTGTGTGTACTAAAACAGGCAACTTAGCACAATACAGTTTTAGAAAAGCAAAAAGCGACGACTTAGTTTTACTAGGCGAAGTAGATGAATATGAGCCGTTAAGTAGAGCTGCGTATTATAAAAGTATGCTTAACGCATCTGTAAAAGCAATACCAGTAAACGACACCGAAGAAATTTCGTCTAAAGACAAAAAACCAGATGAATGATACTAAAAACACTGTTTTAGAAATTGATTTGGTTGCATTAACTCACAACTACACTTATATAAAATCAAAACTACAACCAAACACCAAGTTTTTAGCAGTGGTAAAAGCCTTTGCTTATGGCAGTGATGCTGTTGCAATTGCTAAACAGCTTCAAAAATTAAATGTAGATTATTTTGCAGTAGCTTACACCACCGAAGGTGTTGCTTTAAGACAGGCTGGTATAACTACACCCATATTGGTATTACATCCGCAACCCCTAAATTTTAAAACCATTATAGATTACTGTTTAGAACCGAGTATCTATAGTGCTAAAATTTTAAACGAATTTATAGCTGTTGCAGAAACACAATTACAACAGCACTACCCTGTACATATAAAATTTAATACCGGTTTAAACCGTTTGGGTTTTAGAAATGATGCTATAGAAGCTATTATTTCAAAATTAAATACAACAGAAGCCGTTAGTATTAAATCTATGTTTTCGCATTTAGCGGCTAGTGAAGATAAAAATGAAGTAGCGTTTACTAAAAGCCAGATTAAAAAATTTAAAATTATCGCTAAAACTATGGAGTCTAAACTAGGCTATAAACCATGGCTACATTTGTGCAACACATCTGGAATCTTAAATTACCCAGATGCGCATTTAGATATGGTACGTTGTGGTATTGGGCTCTATGGTTTTGGAAATTCTACAACACAAGATGCTAATCTAAAACCTATTGCAAGTTTAAAATCACTAATTTCTCAAATACATACTATAAAACAAAACGAAACGGTTGGTTACAACAGAACCTATAAAGCTAACGGATTAGAAAAAACGGCAACAATACCTATTGGGCATGCCGATGGCTTAAGCCGTAGCTATGGTAACGAAAAAGGGTACGTTATAATAAATAACAAAAAAGCACCTATAATAGGTAACGTTTGTATGGATATGATTATGGTTAACGTTACTAACATTGATTGTAAAGAAGGAGATGAGGTTATCATCTTTAATGCCAAACACAAAGCAACCCATTTGGCAGAGTCTGCAAACACCATTTCTTATGAAATCCTTACAGCAATATCTCAACGTGTAAAACGCTTGTATATAAAACACTAGCAAGCATTCTTTTAACGTAACTTTTTATTTACTTTTGTATAACCAACTAAAAAAAACCAAACGATGTTAAAAGAATTTAAAGACTTTGCAATGAAAGGCAACCTTGTAGATATAGCTGTTGCGTTTGTTATGGGTGCCGCCTTTAACAAAGTAGTGGCTTCCTTTACAGGTGGTATTATTTCTCCATTAATAGGCCTAATTTTCGATACAAATTTTAAAGATTTAAAATGGGTTTTAAAACAAGGGACACTAAATGATGCAGGTGAAAAAATAGGTGAAGTTGTGGTATTGCATGGGCAATTCTTAACCCATTTATTAGACTTTATTATTGTGGCATTTGTAATGTTTGTGGTAATCAAAGGAATTAATAAAATGAAAAAGAAACAAGAGCCAGCACCTAAAGCTCCTGCAGGACCAAGCCAAGAAGACTTATTAGCTGAAATTAGAGATTTATTAAAAAAATAAAATTCTAAAAACAAAATTAATAAATCAGGTTGAGCATTATTTATACGCTTAACCTGATTTTTTTTGTTTTTATATTGAGTTTCATATTGAAATAAAAACGAATACCAGCGCTTATTTTGAATCCTAATTTGGCAGAAAACCAACATTGTGTATTGAAATACTAAAATCTATCTTTTTATTAACATTAAATAGATAATAAAAGCAACGTTTTTTTTATTAGATAAAGACATTATATATTTGCACTATGATACAGCAACTAACACTATTATTTATTGGCGGCGTAGAGATTATGTTTATAATGTTTATCGTTGTTATGGTATTTGGCGCAGACAAAATCCCCGAAATAGCTCGCGGACTTGGTAAAGGTATGCGCTCTTTAAAAGATGCCACATCAGATATTAAGCACGAAGTGTCTAAAAGCACTCAAATGCAAAACAAAGTAGAACATAACATCACTAAAGATGTAAATAAAGAAATAAGTAAGGTAAAAGATGAGCTTGAAGATTTTACAGGTTCGCTTAAAAGGAATA
>JBMYXP010000156.1:0-3615 GCA_049608525.1 Winogradskyella sp. | reverse complement strand
CGACGCAAACTAACGCAACTACAGGGTGCGAAAGTAGCACACGTTTAATGGTTACTGTGATATTTACAAATGTGGCACCACCAGTATTATCTAATTTAGAAGGAGACCAATTCTGTTTTACAAATAACCCAACAATAGAAGATTTACTTAGTAATATAGTTATAGACTCTAATTTTACTTATGAGTGTTATGACGATTATCCTAATGGTAACCTCTTAACCATAGATGAGTTACTACAACAGAACACAACGTATTATCTAATTGCAATAAATTCTGATGGCTGTGAAAGTTTACCTTTAACCATTACCCCAAATTTAAGGGCTTGCGACAATGAGGAACTTGTGTTTTTTGATGGATTTTCTCCTAATGGCGATGCTATAAATGAAACATTTCACATAGAAAACATAGACATCTTTTATCCAGATTATAAAATTGAATTTTATAACCGTTGGGGTAATTTACTATATACTGGAAATGCAGCAAAACCTGAATGGAATGGTAAATTAAAAGGTAATGGTAAAAACTTACCTGTAGGTGTGTATTACTACATCGTACACTTTAATAAAAATGGAAAAAAACCCCTACAAAAGAAATTATATTTAAGTAGATAAACTAACCTTGTTGTATTAAAACCAAATAATGAAAAAACTATTTTTAAGCATCTTTTTTTTAATAGCATTGCATATAAATGCACAGCAAGATGTACAGTACACCCATTATATGTATAATATGAATTTAATTAATCCGGCATATACAACGGATGATTATTCAAAAATTAATACTGGGTTATTACATAGAATGCAATGGAATGGTATTGAGGGTAATTTAAACTCTTCTACGGCTTTTGCTCATATTCCTTTAAAAAATAATTTGGAGGTTGGTGTCTCTTTTCTAAATGACAACATTAATAAAATTGTAAAAGAAAACAACTTTGCTTTAGATATCGCATACAAACTTCAACTTACACGCTACAGTAAATTATCTTTTGGAATTAAAACTGGTGCAAATTTTTTAACAAATAATTTTTCTGATTTTTTGTTACAATCTGGAGACGCTTCAACAGATCCCAGTTTTGCTAATAACTTAGAAAAAACATTTTTTTCTATTGGTGCAGGTCTTTACTATAACACAGACAAAATGTACGTTGGCTTATCTGTACCCAACTTTGTACAAACCAAACATTTTGCATCAGATGGTGGTACCATATTTTATGGTAAAGAAGAAATTCATGCTTATTTAACAGGTGGTTACGTGTTTTCATTAAATGATAAAGTAAAATTAAAACCCTCTTTTTTATTAAAAAGAGTAACTGGCGCACCACTATCTGTAGATATAAATGCTAATGCCATTTATGAGAAAATTGAATTTGGTCTAGGTTACAGAATCAGTGATGCTATAACTGGCATGGTAACATTTAATGTCAACTCAGATTTAAGAATAGGCTATTCTTATGATTATAATGTATCTAGATTAAATGATTTTAATTCTGGATCGCACGAATTTATATTACTCTATAATATCAATACGCTTTTTAAGGGGTACGAAAAGTCTCCTAGATATTTCTAAAAAACAAGTAACATGAAAAAAATTACGTTAACCTTAATGAGCCTATGCTTTTTCTTAAGCTTTAATGCTCAAAATTTAGCTGATGCTAAAAGGTTGTTTGAAAAAAAGTCTTACGTACAAGCTGCAGAATTATTTTTAGAAATAGAACCAAAAAATCAAGAGCTTTTAGAAAAACTTGGCGATTGTTATTTTTTTACTTCAAACTTAGAAGAAGCTTCAAAATGGTACACCGAATTAATGAACGCATACAAAGATGAAACTAATTTTATTTACTACTATAGATACTCTCAAGTTTTATATGGAACTGGCGATGCAAAAGAGGCCAATAAATGGCTTGAGCTATATAACAACTCAAAATTAACAAAGCGAACTGATGTAAGTACAGTAAGTGAAGAGTATGAGTATTTAAAAAACAAAGATTCAGACTATATTTTAACTAACCTAAGTTCTAACACCAATTTATCTGAATTTGGAGGTGCGTTTTTAAATGAAAAATTTGTGTTTGCATCTACAAAAAACGAAAGCTCTAAATATAATTGGAACCAAGAACCTTATCTAAATTTAGTCTCTGCTGACTTGGATAAGTCTGGTGAATTAGAAAATATAATTGCTTTTTCAGACCATATAAACACCAAAAGACATGAGTCTAATGCTGTATTTACAAAAGATGGAAAAACGATGTATTTTACCGCTAGCAATAGAGGTGGTTTAGCCAAAAGTAAGATTAACCACTTAAAAATATATAAAGCAGAACTTGTTGATAACCAATGGAAAAACTTAACAGATTTATCTATAAATAGTATAGATTATTCTACAGAACACCCTGCATTAAGTGAGGACGAAAAGAAATTATACTTTGCTTCAGATAGGCCTGGTTCTATTGGGTCGTTTGATATTTATGTTGTAGATATTTTAGAGTCTGGTAAGCTTGGAGAACCTATAAATTTAGGAAATAAAATAAACACAGATCATAGAGAGCAATTTCCTTATATACTAAAAGACACTTTATTTTTTGCATCTACAGGTCATATAGGATTAGGTGGTTTAGATATTTTTAAGAGTGTGGTAAAAGCTAATACTGATTTTTCTACACCAAAAAACCTAGGAAAAGGTATAAATAGTAGTTTAGATGACTTTGGCTTTGTTTTAAGTAAAGACAATTCTTTTGGCTATTTTTCATCTAACAGAGAAGGTGGTAAAGGTGGAGATGATATTTATAGATTTAAAAGAATTATAAAACAGATAAAATTAAAAGGTGTTATTAAAGACAAAAACACTTTAGACCCTTTAGAAGGTGTTGTAATAGAGCTTGTTAAAAATGGAGATACTACATCTAACGTTTTATCTAACCCGGATGGTTCATTTATTTTTGATTTAGACACTATAGAAAAGCATAATTACGCTATTAAGGTAACAAAAACACTTTATAAACCTCAAAATGTTTCACTTGATAATTTTGACCCCACAAAACCATTAGAAATCTTATTAGAAAAATATGTTGGTAATACAAGTGGTGCAATTGTTTATAAAAACAACAAGACTCAAATATTTCATGAGCCAATTCTTTTTGATTTAAACTCGTCTTACCTAACACCAAAAGCAACAGTTATTTTAGATAACATAGTAAGTATATTAAGACAGTATCCAGAAATAATTATCCGTTGTGAGTCGCACACAGACTCTAGGGCAACTGCAAAATACAATAAGTGGTTATCTGATAGAAGAGCAAAAAGAACGGCAGAATATATAATTTCTAAAGGAATTTCAAGCTCTAGAATAACAGAACAAGGTTTTGGAGAAACTCAATTATTAAATGAATGTTCAGATGATGTTACATGCAGTGATGAAGAGCACCACCTTAACAGAAGAACCGAATTTGTCTTAATTGATAAAAAGTAGTTAAAAAACAAGTTTGTACCTTTAAGATACTTAGGTACAAACTTGTTTTTAACAAAATAGTTTTAATATTATATTACTATTTTGAATTATTTTTTGTTCAGAAGAAATAAAAACTACTACAAGAATAGCAATTGCTGAAGTTCTATTTTA
>JBMYXP010000155.1:0-3787 GCA_049608525.1 Winogradskyella sp. | reverse complement strand
TACGCATTACTCACATTATTTGGGGTAGTAACAGTGATATTTTTTCTGTTTACTATTTTACCAGGCGATCCAGCAAAAATGATGTTGGGGCAAAACCAAACCGCTGCACAAGTAGAAGCCGTAAAACAGAAGTATGGCTTTAATAAACCCATTGGTACTCAGTATTTATACTATTTAAATGACTTGTCGCCAATTTCATTGCATTCAAATTCAACTCAGCATTACACCTATTTAAAAACAAATACATATTCGGCCATAAAATTATTTAGTATAGGTAATACCACAACGGTAATTAAAACTCCGTATCTACGAGTATCTTTTGCCAAACAAGGCAAAAAGGTAACACAAATTATTGGCGAAACATTACCAAACACTTTCGTTTTAGCTGTTTCTGCAATAGCAATTGCAATACTACTTGGTGTCATTTTCGGTATAATTTCGGCATTATATAGAGACACTTGGCTAGATAAAACCATACAGATATTAAGTACATTTGGCATGAGTGTACCCTCGTTTTTTAGTGCCATTTTATTTGCATGGCTATTTGGTTTTGTATTACACAAATACACCCATTTAGAAATGACGGGTAGCCTATACGCATTAGACGATTTTGGAGAGGAAATGACCATTCAATGGAAAAACTTAATACTACCAGCCCTAGTTCTGGGTATTAGACCTTTGGCAGTTGTGATTCAATTAATGCGCAATTCGTTATTAGAGGTCTTAAACCAAGATTATATAAGAACAGCCAGAGCCAAAGGTTTGAGTGCTTTTCAAGTCATAAAAAATCATGCAGTAAAAAACGCATTAAACCCTGTAGTTACGGCAATTTCGGGTTGGTTTGCATCTATGTTAGCTGGCGCCGTTTTTGTAGAATATATTTTTGGCTGGAACGGTTTAGGAAAAGAAATTGTAAATGCCTTAAATACTTTAGATTTACCCGTAATTATGGGAGCTGTGTTAATTATTGCCATTATATTTATTACAATCAATATCTTTGTAGATATTATTTATGCCTGGTTAGATCCGAGAGTAAAATTATAATTTGCCTGCAATGAACTTAACCCCAATGTAAAAAAACCTAAACAAATGAAAAAAATGAACATTATACTAATTGCATTAATTACACTATTAAGTTGCAACACCAATAAACCAACACAGTTTACTGAAGCAGCAATGAACGATACATTTGTTACCTTAGACGGTACAGACGTTCTATTTAAAGACATTTTAAAACAGTACCAAGGCCAACAAATAGTTATAGATGTTTGGGCAAGTTGGTGTACAGATTGTATAAAAGGTATGCCAAAAGTTAAGGCCTTGCAAAAGCAATATCCAAATGCCACTTACCTATTTTTATCTTTAGACAAAAAACAAACCGTTTGGAAAAAAGGCATTAAAAAATACAACGTTACTGGCGAGCATTATTTTATGCAGTCGGGCTGGGACGGAGCATTTGGTAAATTTGTAGATTTAGATTGGATTCCGAGATATATGGTCGTAGATTCTAGCGGAAATATAAAATTATTTAAAGCCACAAAAGCAGACGACAAAGCAATTGCTAAAGCCTTAAAATAGTTATTTTTGTATAAATAAATAAGTAATTCTTCATGTTAAAATGGAGACAAAAAGCAGATATAAATGAGAAAACATATAGTAGCTGGCAACTGGAAAATGAATAACGATTTACCACAAACCAAAGCGTTAATTTCAGCACTAAAAAACCAAACTAAAACATCTAATGCAGAGGTAATGATTGCGCCAGCAACTACAAATCTTTGGCAAGCCTTTGAAGCCTTACAATTAGATGATATAGAGGTAATTTCGCAAAACATGCACTTTGCAGAAAACGGAGCTTACACAGGCGAAGTTAGCGCAAGTATGCTAAAAAGTATTGGCATTAAAACCACACTATTAGGACATAGCGAACGTCGTGCATACTACAACGAAACCGACGACTCTTTAGCAAAAAAAGTAGATGCGGCATTAGCAAACCAAATACGAATAATCTTCTGTTTTGGAGAAGAATTAGCAGATCGCAAAGCCAGTAATGAAGAAACAGTTGTACAAAACCAAATAAAAAACGCCTTATTTCATTTGGGAGCAGACGCCTATAAACATATCGTTTTAGCTTACGAACCCGTTTGGGCAATTGGCACAGGCGAAACAGCAAGCCCAGAGCAAGCACAAGACATGCACGCTTTTATAAGAAAAACCTTAGCAGATAAGTACGGAAAAGATGTAGCAAATTCCGTTTCCATTTTATACGGTGGAAGTGTAAAACCAAACAATGCCAAAGAAATTTTTTCTAAACCAGATGTAGATGGAGGTCTAATTGGTGGAGCTTCTCTAAAAGCCGAAGATTTTTTTGCTATAGTAAATGCGTTTTAAACAATTATTTGGGCGTTACGTTTTACAAGCCTAATAAGGCTTGTAAAACGTCGCGTTATCCACTATATCTTTTTTGCTTTTAATGGCAAAAAAGGATGCCGTTACTACCGCTAACGCAAAAAAACAGAGCTAACTACTCTTAATTTATATCCCCAAAACCTAACACCCAAAACCTAGAACCCATAACCTAACACCCAAAACCTAACACCAAATATTAATGACAACATACATCGGTTACGATTTTAAAATAGAACCATTACAACCCGCAACCGAAATTTTAATTGCGGAATTAGGTTATGCAGGTTTTGAAAGTTTTGTAGAAAACGAAGAAGGAGTTACTGCATACATTCAAAAAGACGAGTGGAATGCAGCTATTTTAGACGCTATATATATTTTAAACTCAGATGAATTTGAAATTACATATACACACAAAGAAATAGCACAAACCAACTGGAATGAAGAATGGGAAAAAAACTTTAATCCCATAGTTGTAGATAATTTGGTTACCGTGCGTGCTCCGTTTCATGATATACCAAAAACAAAATTCGATTTAATTATAGAACCCAAAATGAGTTTTGGTACAGGACACCACGAAACCACGCACATGATGATTCAGCATATTTTAAAAAATGATTTTAAAAACAAGTCTGTTTTAGATATGGGTTGTGGCACAGGTGTTTTAGCCATTTTAGCAGAAAAAGTTGGCGCTACCAAACTCGATGCAATAGATATAGACAATTGGTGTTATTTAAACAGTTTAGAAAATGTAGAACGCAATAATTGTAACGCAATTTCGGTTTACGAAGGTGATGCAACATTATTAAAAGATAAAGCTTACGATAGTATTATAGCAAATATTAACAGAAATATACTGTTAGCAGATATTGGCACTTATGCAAAATGCTTAAATAAAAATGGCGCACTTTTTTTAAGCGGATTTTATAAAGAAGACATACCATTACTAGAAGCTGAGTGTAATAAGCACCATTTAAAACTACAAGAAACTTTAAAAAAAGGCGCTTGGGTATCTTTAAAATTTATAAATTAGTAGTACCAAATCTAATAATCTGTTGCACATTAACTAAATAAGTTAATGTGCAACAGAATTATCAAAATTTAACGCTTAATCACTCAATGTTATGAGTACAAAAGAAAAACACCTTGAAGAACTTCTACTAGAAGAAGAGTTAACTAACCAAAACGAAATTGTTTTGTTTAATGATGATGTTAACACCTTTGACCACGTAATAGATATGCTAATCTATGCCTGCGACCACACACCAGAACAAGCAGAGCAATGCTCACTATTAGTACATTACAAAGGTAAATGTACTGTTAAAACAGGGGCTTACGACGATTTAAAACCACGTTGCTCTAAACTATTACAAGCTGGGTT
>JBMYXP010000154.1:0-3866 GCA_049608525.1 Winogradskyella sp. | reverse complement strand
TGGCCGTTGGGGTTGGGGCGGTATTGGCATGGGTCGCAGCCAAGTATCTACAAAAACCGAAGGAGTGCTATTCATTGATTTAATAGATGCCAATAAAAAAGAATTAATCTGGCAAGGCTCTGGCACTGGCTATTTAGCAACCAAAAACATAGAGAAAAAAGAAGCTCGTATTAAAGCATTTGTATCAAAAATGATTGCAGAATTTCCACCAGAAAAAAAATAATATTTTCAAACTCTATAAAATTAAAGCACTGATAAATTCAGTGCTTTTTTGTGTCTATAAAATTCTATTAAAAAGCATACCTTTGCCGACTTTTAAGAATTAAATTTATGAAACTAAGCCAAGTTACCAAAACAAACTTTACTCAAAACCCAAAAAATGATATTCTTGCTGGGATTACAGTCTCATTAGCAATGATACCAGAGGTTGTCGCTTTTGCTTTTGTAGCACAAATAGATCCGTTAGTAGCCTTATCTGGTGCATTTATTATAGGATTAATAACGGCTGTTTTTGGTGGCAGACCTGGATTAATATCTGGTGCAGCTGGTGCTGTGGCTGTTATTTTTGTAAATCTAATTTCTGAAGGACACTCAAAGGGCATGTTGTTTGACACACCAGTAGATAACATGGGGTACTTTTATTTATTGGCAGCAGTTATCTTAATGGGCTTAATTCAAATTGGCGCAGGTGTTTTAAAACTAGGACGTTTTGTACGTTTAATACCACATTCTGTAATGATGGGTTTTGTAAACGGCTTAGCAATTGTAATTTTTATGGCGCAAGTCCGTATGTTTTCTCATAAAGAATTAGAAATTGGAGCAGATGGCTTAAAAAAATATACAAATATCCCTATGTATGGTTCAGAATTATATATAATGCTTGGGCTAGTTGGGCTTACTATGGCCATTATATGGCTACTTCCTAAAGTAACTAAAAAAATACCTGCTGCATTAACCGCCATACTCATTACAACTGCAGTTGTAATTTTCGGAAACTTAGATGTAAGCACTGTTGGCTCTTATATTATAGAAGGTGGTGGCGACGGTCTTAAAGGCGAGTTTCCTACCCCAAACTTAGAGCTTTGGCAAAATTTACCTTTCAATTTCGATACTTTTAAATTTATTCTTCCGTACGCATTTTTAGCAGCATCGGTTGGTCTTATTGAATCTTTAATGACCATGAATTTAGTTGACGAACTCACAGAAACTCGTGGTAGTGGTAATAGAGAATGTGTAGCCCAAGGAGCTGGCAATATTGTAAGCGGTCTGTTTGGAGGTACAGGAGGTTGTGGAATGATTGGGCAAACTGTTATTAACATTAATGCTGGTGGCAGAGGACGATTATCTGGTATTATAATGGCGTTAACCTTATTAACTTTTATTTTATTTACAGCACAATATATTGAGCAAGTACCAATTGCAGCGTTAGTAGGAGTTATGTTTATGATGGTAATAGAAACATTTGCTTGGTCTAGTTTTAGAATACTTAAAAAAATACCTGTTGCAGATGCTGTTGTACTTGTAATCGTATCTGCAGTAACTGTGATTTTCGATCTTGCCATTGCTGTATTTATTGGTGTTATTGTATCTGCCCTTGTGTTTGCATGGAAAAATGCAATAATGATTAGAGCTCGCAAAAGCATAAAAGAAGATGGCACTAAAGTCTATGCCATTTGGGGGCCATTATTTTTTGGGTCTATACAAAACTTTAACGCTAAATTTGATGTAAAAAATGACCCAGAAAAAGTCGAAATTGATTTTATAGAATCTCAAGTAAGTGACCACTCTGGCATAGAAGCCTTAGAAAACTTAGCCGACAAATATATTGCTGCTGGCAAAACCATTACACTAAAACATTTAAGCCCAGATTGTAAAACTTTACTTTTAAAAGCAAATCCTGGGTTCGAAAAAATAATTGAGCACCATATAGACGATCCAAGATATCACGTAGCAACAAGCCTAATGGACTCTGAGGTTTAAAAAATTAACTTCTTGGGCGTTACACTTGTTTGCGCTTTTGGGCGCAAACAAGCGTCGGGTTTTACGCTAAATCTTTTTTGCTTTTAATGGCAAAAAAGGATACCGCTGCAACCCCTAACGCAAAAATGAAACAACTTGTATTAAACATATCATTCAGAATTAATGATTTTCAAAAAAAACTAAACCAAAAATGCCTTTAACGCTATTATCTTCACCTTTACAAGGGTTTACAGACTTTCGGTTTCGTAATGCGTTTAACCACTATTTTGGAGGTATAGATACATTTTACGCACCTTACATTCGGTTTAACAATAAGTTGATTATTAAAAATTCTTACAAAATAGATTTACAGGTCGAAAACAATTCTGCGCTCAAAGTAATTCCGCAAATTATGACCAATAGTGCTGACGAGTTTCTATTTGTTGTAGATTATATTCAAAATTTAGGCTATAAAGAGTTAAATTGGAACTTAGGCTGTCCCTACCCTATGGTTACAAAACGCGGTATGGGTTCTGGTCTTATTTGCCAGCCAGAAAAAATAAATCAAATATTAGAACGCGTACATAAAGAAACAGATATTGTGGTGTCTATGAAAATGCGTTTGGGTTACGAACATGCCAGCGAAATTTTAGACACATTTGCAATGCTAGATAATTACCCACTAAAAAGCATTGCCATCCATGCACGTATTGGAAAGCAACTTTACAAAGGCGGAGTTGATTTAGATGGGTTTCAAAAATGTATAGAAAGCACCAAGCACAAGTTGTATTACAATGGAGATATTACCACAGTGGCAAAACTGAAAGAAATGCAGGCACGTTTTCCAAGCATCGATCATTTTATGATAGGTAGAGGTCTTATAGCAGACCCATTTTTACCAAGTATGATTAAAAATAACACTACCAATTACCCAGAAAACCGATGGGGCATTTTTAGAGAATTTCACGATACCATATATCATCAATACGATGAAGCACTTTCTGGACCAACACCTATAAAAATGAAAATGCAAGGCTTTTGGGAATTTTTTGCGCAGTCGTTTTCTAATCCGCAAAAAACATTTAAAAAAATAAAAAAAGCAAATAACCCAAGAGCATATCAGCAAGCAGTTGCAGAAATTTTAAAAAACAAGTAGATAATTATACCAACGACAACTTAACCCTAAAAACTGGAGGTCCATTGGTTTGTTTTGCAAACTAAAAGTCTGCTAGGCAAAATGACAAATAGATAACACCATAAATTCGTGAAAATTCGTGTCATTTTTTTAGAAGCTAAAGCGATATGCACTAAAGCATAGCCTAGTTAAGGTTTCTTTTTATGTTAAAAAAGAAAGAAAAAAGGGAATTTTATTGCGGTAATATCAATGCAAAAAAGGTACAAGGCTTATTTTGAATAGTAATGGGTAAATTTTCTTTTTACTTCAATATAATAACAAAAAAGGCAGTGATGCAAAATCACTACCTTTAATGTATTATACCAAAATAGTTTTAGCTTAAAACATAGCTCTACCCGAAAAATGGAAAGCACCTTCTATAGCGGCATTTTCATCGCTATCACTTCCATGTACAGCGTTCTCGCCAATAGAAGCAGCGTATAATTTGCGGATAGTACCTTCAGCTGCATCAGCAGGGTTTGTAGCACCAATTAAAGTTCTAAAATCTTCAACAGCGTTATCTTTTTCTAAGATGGCTGCAACTATTGGTCCGCGCGTCATATACTCTACTAATTCGCCATAAAATGGACGTTCGCTATGTACTGCATAAAATGCCTTAGCATCTTGCGTAGTCATCTGTGTTAACTTCATTGCTACGATTCTAAAACCTGAAGCTGAAATTTTTTCTAATATTGCGCCAATGTGTCCTTTTTCAACAGCATCTGGCTTTAAC
>JBMYXP010000153.1:0-3928 GCA_049608525.1 Winogradskyella sp. | reverse complement strand
CAAGTTTTTGTGGTTAGCGAAGCTGGAGCAAGTATTTATTCGGCATCAAAAATTGCCCGAGACGAGTTTCCAAATTACGATGTTACGGTTAGAGGTTCGGTTTCTATTGGGAGACGTTTGCAAGATCCGTTAGCAGAATTGGTTAAAATTGAAGCTAAGTCTATTGGTGTTGGGCAATACCAGCACGATGTTGACCAAGCCAAACTTCAAAAACAATTAGATGTTGTGGTAGAAAATTGTGTGAATTTGGTGGGTGTAAATATTAATACAGCAAGTACCTCTTTATTAAGTTACGTCTCTGGCATTGGACCAAAACTAGCAGAAAATATATTCGATTATAGAGCAGAACATGGAGTTTTTAAATCTAGAAAAGACATTTTAAAAGTGCCTCGCTTGGGTGGAAAAGCCTTTGAGCAAAGTGCTGCATTTCTAAGAATAAAAGATGCTAAAAACCCATTAGATGATTCTGCTGTGCATCCAGAAAGCTATGATATTGTGAAACAAATGGCTAAAGATGAAGGTGTTTCGCTTCAAGAATTAATTGGAAACAAAACTTTACTTCAAAAGATAGATTTAAAAAAGTATGTTTCAAATAGTGTTGGTTTATTAACACTTGAGGATATCATCAAAGAACTCGAAAAACCAGGTTTAGATATTAGAGCAACAGCTAAAGTGTTTACTTTCAATCAAAATATAAAAACCATAACGGATTTGCATGAAGGTCAATTATTACCAGGAATTGTAAATAACATTACCAACTTTGGTTGTTTTGTAGCTATTGGTATTAAGGAGAGTGGTTTAATACATGTATCTAACTTATCGGATACGTTTGTAAAAGATGTGAATGCACACGTACATTTACACCAACAAATTATTGTAAAAGTTTTAGAGGTTGATGTAGCCCGAAAACGAATTCAGTTGAAGTTACATAAGTAACTTTTAAGAAGAATAAAAAAGCTCGTAATTTTAAAATTACGAGCTTTATATTAGTTATTATTCAAAATAGGTATCGTTCATTTTAAACAATAAAAGATATTGTAACTAAATGTAGCTAAAATGTTACCAAATTCTAACACGTTTTTCGGGTGCTAAATACATACCATCACCTTCTTTAATATCAAAGGCTTCGTAAAATGCGTCAATATTTTTAAGCGGTTGTGTTGCTCTTTGTATTCCTGGAGAATGTGGATCTGTTTTAATCTGTGTTCTTAAAGCATCTTCTCTAGTTAATGTTCTCCATACAGTAGCCCAAGACATAAAGAAACGTTGTTCTGCTGTAAAACCATCAATATCTTTGGGACGTCCTTGCGCTTTAAAAAGCAATTGCAAACCATCATAAGCTCCTAAAACACCACCAAGGTCTCCAATGTTTTCGCCAAGTGTAAATTTACCATTTATATTAACACTATCTAAAACTTCTATAGCAGAGTATTGTTCTGCTAACGCATTACCACGTTCTTCAAACTTGGTTAAATCTTCTGGTGTCCACCAATTATTTACATTACCATCGCCATCAAAGCGTGCTCCAGAATCGTCAAAAGCATGTGATATTTCATGGCCAATTACAGCTCCGATTCCGCCATAATTTACAGCGTCATCTGCTGTGTAATTGTAAAACGGAGGTTGCAAAATTGCAGCAGGAAAAACAATCTCATTGTTTAAAGGGTTAAAATAAGCATTAACAGTTTGTGGAGCCATTCCCCATTTTGTTTTGTCAACAGGCTCGTTAATTTCAGATAAGTTTTTATTCTGTGCCCAAGCACCAACGGCTAGCATGTTTTCTGCATAAGAGTTACCTTCTTTTACTTGCATTGCAGAATAATCTTCCCACTCATCTGGGTATGCAATTTTAACAGTAAATTTATCTAATTTTTCTATGGCTTTCTGTTTCGTATTGGCACTCATCCAATCTAAATTACTGATACGATTTTGAAAAGCTGTAATAACGTTAGCAATCATTTTTTCTGCTTTTTCTTTGGCTTCTGGCGGAAATTTTGATTGCACATATAATTGCCCAATCGCTTCACCCACAGTTCCGTTTACAGTCCCTAAGGCACGTTCTTCTGCTGTACGTTGCGCTTTAGAGCCATTAAGCGTTTTACTGTAAAAATCCCAGTTTGCTTTTTCCATTTCGGTGGTAAGCATTCCTGCTGCATTATCTAAGGTGTTCCAAGTCATTAACATTTTAATATCCTTAATAGGTGTTGACTTTAAAAAAGCGTCCATTGCCTTCATGTACTTAGGTTGCATTACCAAAAGGGTATCAACTTTTTTCTCAATGCCCATATCATCCATTAATTTTTGCCAATTTAAAGATGGTGCCATTGTTTGTAAATCTGTTAATGCGGTAGGATTGTTAAAGTTTCTAATATCTCTACTTGCTACTTTATCTAAACGTGGCTCTGCGAGTTTAGTTTCTAAAGCTAAAATAGTTTTAGCCGCTGTACGTGCGTCTGTTTCAGAATAGTTAATAAATTGAAGCATTCTTGTTATATGATCTACATATTTGCCTCTAATTTCTTTTGTTTTTTCATCGTTATCTAAGTAATAATCGCGTTGTAAGCCTAATCCGCCAGGAAATACCCAAGCTGTATTCATACTACTATCGTTAAGATCTGGGTTAGCGCCAATACCTGCAAATGGTGCGCCAACACCTAGCGTTGTTGCAAAAATAGTTTGCATATCGCTAAGGGTATTAATGCCATTTATTTTATCTAACAATGGTTGTAATGGCTTAATACCAGCTTTGTTACGTGCTATGGTGTCTAACTCTGACTCAAAAATTAATAGTGCCTTTTTTTGATCGGATCCTTCTTTATAAGTTCCAAGTTCTTTAGAGGTGTTTAAAATATCTAAAACATCTTGGCGAGTAGATTTGCGAAGCACACCAAATCCTCCCCAACGCGATTCGTCATCTGGTATGGTGTTGTTTTTCATCCAATTTCCATTTACGTAATTGTAGAAATCTTCTTTAGGGCTTACAGATGTGTCCATGTTTTCCAGAATTATTCCTGGAATTTTTTCTGTCATTGCCGTATCTTTTTTGGTGTTTTCTTTACATGAAAAAACGGTAAAGAAAGCTAAACCCGATAGTGCAATAATGCGATTAAGATTGGTTTTCATAATTTAGTTTTAATTAATTCTAATTGTTTATAAGACTAAGGGTTCTTAAAAATGTTACACGTATTTAATTTTTATACAATAATATCAATGCAAAAAGGGTAAAACGTGTGTTTTAAGGTTGTATTTGTTTATAAAAATCGGATTCTAGCTTTTTATTAACTTGAAAATTAAAGTTAGAAAATGCAATAAATACATCTTTAATACTCATTAATTGCACGCTAGTTGTAATGTTATTTAGTGTTAAATCGTCGTGCAGTTTTAAAATTTTAGTTTCTAAAACCATTGTCCGAGATTCTACTGCATTTGTTTGCAATACCTTTGGTACAGTGGTTTTAAATGTTTTAATAAATGATTTTAACAACGTTTCATCTCCATTAAAAAAGGATAAATCTGCTTTTTTTAAATAATTAATTTGAATCGCCAACTCTTGGTATTTCTCCCAGTTGCTTACTGCTTTTTTTGCCTCGGTACTTAAGGCATAATCTAAGTATTTAAGGTTTTTAATAGTTTGGGCAGTTATGGTTGGTTTTATATTTTGGTTTTCGGCAGTATCTTTAACAACAGTTGTAGTATCATTGCCACAACTTAAAAGTATAATACTTAATATACTTAACACTATAATATTAATTTTCATGCGGATATTAATTGAGTTTGTAAATATACTTAAACTATTAGTTTAGGGTTTTAGTATTTTGGTGGCAAAAACTTCAAATTATTAAAATCTTAAAGAAAATAGTTTTTTTTGTTCAAATTTTACAAATACAAAAAAAGAATCTTACTATTTTTGAGGATACTTTAATTATAA
>JBMYXP010000152.1:0-4048 GCA_049608525.1 Winogradskyella sp. | reverse complement strand
ATCTTGACAAGGAAAACCACCAGTTACAATGTCAATGTTTTTTGGAAAAACCTTTGTACCGCTTTGATGAAGTTTAACTAAATCAACAATACTGTCTGTTTGGTAATCTTCTGCGTTGTGCCCTCTTTTTGAAAAATAGTTTACCCAAGCGTTTCTTGCATCTTTTAAAATATCATTCGCAAAAACGGTTTTAAAACGTGTTTTTGAAAGCTTTACAAAGTTGTATTCAAGTTCTTTATTTATGAAATGAGGATTTAATATATCGTTAACGGATGATTTTAAAACTGAAAAATCTCCCTCAAAACCTAGGTCCATACCACCACAACCAGAAAATAAGGAAAGCATGTTTAAAGTAGATTTATCTACTTTTTTTTCTTTTTTCTTTTTTTCTTTTGCGTAGAACTTTACAGTCAATTGAGGTTCTTCTAAAATATTAGATTTCTCAAGTACATTTTCCTTTGCTTTCATTTCTCATCTATTAATCTTCAACCACATCCATTTCAACTTTCAAATTATTGATAATAAACTCTTGTCGGGTTGGTGTATTTTTTCCCATATAAAAGGACAACAACTCTTCTATAGATTTTTCTTTATCTAACATTACAGGGTCTAAACGGATATCTTCACCTATAAAATGTACAAATTCGTCTGGCGATATTTCACCTAAACCTTTAAATCGGGTAATTTCGGGTTTTGGTTTTAACTCTTCCATTGCATCTTTTCGTTCTTGCTCGGTATAACAATAGATGGTTTTCTTTTTGTTTCGAACTCTAAATAATGGGGTTTGTAAAATGTACAAATGCCCTTCTTTTATAACTTCTGGAAAAAATTGCAAAAAGAAGGTAATTAATAATAACCTAATGTGCATACCATCTACATCGGCATCGGTTGCTATGACTACATTATTATAACGTAAATCTTCGAGCGATTCTTCAATATTTAAAGCGGCTTGTAGTAGATTAAACTCTTCATTTTCATATACAATTTTTTTACTTAAACCGTAACAGTTTAATGGTTTTCCTTTTAAGCTAAAAACTGCTTGTGTATTAACATCGCGAGATTTTGTAATACTACCAGAAGCCGAATCTCCCTCGGTAATAAACAAGGTGGTTTCTAAGTTTCTTGCTTTTTTTGCATCTCCAAAATGTATGCGGCAATCGCGTAATTTTTTATTATGAAGACTTGCTTTTTTTGCGCGATCTTTTGCTAGTTTTCGTATGCCAGATAATTCTTTTCGCTCTCGTTCTGCTTGTAAAATTTTTCGTTGAATACTCTCGGCAACATCTTGGTTTTTATGTAAAAAATTATCGAGATTGGTTTTAACAAAATCATTGATATAGGTTCTAACGGTTGGTAATTCGCCTCCCATATCGGTTGAGCCTAATTTAGTTTTGGTCTGACTTTCAAAAACGGGTTCCATTACTTTTATAGCAATGGCGGTAACTACAGATTTTCTAACATCGGAAGCGTCGTAATTTTTTCCATAAAAATCTCTAATGGTTTTTACAATAGCTTCTCTATAAGCTGCTAAATGTGTACCACCTTGCGTGGTATTTTGTCCGTTTACAAACGAGTGGTATTCTTCGCTGTATTGGGTTTTGCTGTGTGTTAAGGCAATTTCTATATCGTTACCTTTAAGGTGAATTATGGGATATAATAAATCGGTTTCTTTTATGGTTTCGGCTAATAAATCTTTAAGACCGTTTTTGCTGTAATATTTTTCGCCGTTAAAAACTATGGTTAATCCTGGGTTGAGATATACATAGTTTTTGAGCATTTTAATGATATACTCGTTTCGGTATTTGTAATTTTTGAAGATTGTAACATCGGGTACAAAACTAACTTTTGTTCCTTTTCGTCTGCTCGATGCTTCTAATAACTCTTGGTTGGTAAGGTTTCCTTTTTCAAAATCTGCCGATGCACTTTTACCGTCTCGAGAAGATTCTACCCTAAAATAAGACGATAACGCATTTACGGCTTTTGTACCAACACCATTAAGACCTACGGATTTTTTAAAGGCTTTAGAGTCGTACTTTCCGCCAGTATTCATTTTAGAAACCACATCTACCACTTTACCTAATGGAATACCACGACCGTAATCGCGAACAGTAACTTTTTCGTCTTGAATAGAAATTTCTATGGTTTTACCAGCTCCCATAACATACTCATCTATAGAGTTATCTAGGACTTCTTTTAGTAAAATATAAATACCATCATCTGGTGAAGAACCATCACCTAATTTACCAATATACATACCTGGTCGCATACGAATATGCTCTTTCCAGTCGAGTGAACGGATATTATCTTCTGTATAATTAGACTGTTCTGCCATAGAAAATAGATGAAAAAATTAATGAACCGCTAAGGTAATACTATCACTTAAAAAATAAAATAGGGTTTTGGTAAAGTAATTAACAAAATGAAAAAAAATAGTGAACTTTTAACAGAACTTAAAAAATAAAAATAAGGTGAACTTACAACAGGCAATTGACTATTTTTTATTACCTAACATGCTGTAAGTATTAGAATAACTATGAGTAAAAATTAATCTATTAATACAACTAACTAATAAAAATCTACTTAGAAAACATTCTTGTCATAATCTCACCTATTTAAAAATTATGCTATCAAATAATAGAACAATCCAAAAATCTAAACAGTCTAATTAATCTAAGTAATCTAAGAAATCCAACAATCTAAACATTAAACAAAAAGTGCATCACATCACCATCTTTAACTATGTAGTTTTTACCTTCAACACGCATTTTACCAGCTTCTTTCACTTTAGCTTCGGTGCCGTAGGTTTTGTAGTCGTTATAAGCAATAACTTCTGCTCTAATAAAACCTTTTTCAAAATCGGTATGGATAACACCAGCAGCTTGTGGCGCACTAGCTCCAATAGTTACAGTCCAAGCTCTTACCTCTTTAACACCAGCGGTAAAGTAGGTTTGCTGATTTAATAATTTGTATGCAGCGCGAATTAGTTTTGCAGAACCAGGTTCTTCTAAGCCAATATCTGCTAAAAACATTTGGCGCTCATCGTAATCATCTAGCTCATTAATATCTGCTTCTGTACCTACGGCTAAAATTAAAACTTCTGCATTTTCATTTTTTACGGCTTCACGCACTTTTTCTACATACGCATTGCCTGTTGTAGCTGAGGCTTCATCTACATTACACACATACATTACAGGCTTATCTGTAATAAATTGTGATGGTTTTACGTAGTCTTCGTAATCTTCTTCTGAAAACTCTAAAGCTCTAACAGAAATACCAGCTTCTAAACTTTCTTTTATTTTTAAAAGTATAGCTTCTTCCTTTTGTGCCTCTTTATTACCTGTTTTTGCAGCACGTTTTACTTTATCTAATTTTTTTTCGGCAGTTTCTAAATCTTTTAACTGCAATTCCATATCAATAGTTTCCTTGTCTCTTACAGGATCTACAGAATCATCGACATGAATAATATTAGCATCATCAAAACAACGCAGTACATGCAAAATAGCATCAGTTTCTCTAATATTAGCCAAAAACTGGTTGCCCAAGCCTTCACCTTTGCTAGCACCTTTTACTAAACCTGCAATATCAACAATCTCTACTGTTGCTGGCATTACACGCTCTGGCTTTACGAGTTCTTCTAATTTTTCTAATCGTGGATCTGGCACATTTACCACACCAATATTAGGCTCAATGGTACAAAACGGAAAGTTTGCACTTTGCGCTTTTGCGTTAGATAAACAGTTAAATAAGGTTGATTTTCCTACGTTTGGTAATCCTACAATTCCAGCTTTCATTGCGTAAATTTATTTAGTGATTTTCCGTGTTACCGAAACTCTTTTTTTGCGAGTGCAAATGTAGTTAATTAGTAGAATAGTTGAATTAAAAGTTTTGATTTTTAAAATATTAAGTTTAAAAAATCACTTACAATATTTATATTATCTATGGGTTCTATATTGATTTGTGTGAGTAGTAAAAAAAGAAATTCTGTTACCAATGTTTATAAAGTGCGTAAAACTAATGTAATGCAGTATTGCTATTTTGCTTCAAAAAC
>JBMYXP010000151.1:0-4059 GCA_049608525.1 Winogradskyella sp. | reverse complement strand
TTTCGCATTTATAATTATGGATTCATTAACTCAAATCATTTTAGGTGCAGCTTGCGGAGAAGCTATTCTTGGTAAGAAGATTGGTAATAAAGCCTTACTCTTTGGCGCAATTGGTGGCACTATACCAGATTTAGACGTCTTTATTGGTCGCGTATTATATACCAATGAAATTGATATTATGCTTTTTCATCGTGGATTTATGCACTCTATTTTGTTCTCTATTTTAGCTGCTTTTTTGTTGGGTTGGCTGTGTTATAAGTTCTATAATAGCGGTAAACGATTTGGTACAACAACTAAAAGCGATTGGGTGAAATTGTACTTTTGGTCGTTGTTTACACATTCAATTTTAGATAGTTTTACTCCCTATGGCACGCAATTATTTGCTCCATTTTTTAACTATAGATTTGCATTTAATACTATTGCTGTGGCAGATCCGCTGTACACACTGCCTTTTTTAATTTGTGTAGTTGTACTTATGTTTTATAACAGAAATACTCCTAAGCGTATGCTATGGTTAAGATTAGGTCTTGGTATAAGCTCAGTTTATATGCTATTTACAATTGCAAACAAACTTTATATAGATGCTGTATTTAAGACCTCTTTGGCTGAAAAACACATAAAATATTTACGTTTTACCTCCCAACCTTCAATTTTAAACAATGTGTTATGGTATGGAGTTGCCGAAACAGAAAATACCTATGAAGTCGGCTATTATTCGTTGTTAGATAAAAAAAATCAATTTTCAGATTGGCAGTCCATTCCAAAACAAAGACATTTAAAAAAATCGGATTATGTAGATATTATTGATCTAGCATGGTTTAGCAACGATTTTTATAATGTTGAAAAAATGGATAACGAAAGCTTTTTATATAACGATTTGCGCTACCCATTAACTGAGACTAAAAGTGGTTACCAATCTGTTTTTAGCCTAACACTTTATAAAGAAAATGAAAGGCTAAATATGAAACCGTTTCAACCAAAAGTTGACGATTTTAATTCTGCATTCTCAAAACTTTGGAACCGTTTAAAGGGGAAATAATTTTTTAGATTTATGTTTTTTTAGTTTGAATTTAAATATTTTAAGCCTCAATAATATGTAGCTCAACCATACAAGCTTTCATCATGGTGTAAGTGCGTTCAATATCTGCATCTAAACCAATAGAAAAACGGATTAAACCATTACTTAAACCCATTTCTGCCTGCTCTTCTTCTGGTATTTCAGAAGATGTTGAGCTTCCTGGTGCACTAAACAATGTTTTGTAAAAGCCTAAGCTCACTGCTAAATACCCTAAATTACGTTTTTGCATTAACTCCATTAATGCGTTAGCTTTATCTATAGAGCCAACATCAACGGTTAACATGCCACCAAAACCATATTTTTTATTCATCATGGCTTTAAATAACCCGTTTGATGGATGAGATTTTAAACCTGGATAGACCGTTTTTAGCCCAATTTTCTCAAACTGTTCTGCAAGATATGTAGCATTGGCACTGTGTTGCTGCATTCTAATATGAAGCGTTCTTAGGTTTTTTAGCACAGCAGCAGAGCGCAAACTGTCCATTGTTGCACCTAGCAACATGGCTGCGCCATCGTTAACATTTCTAAGTTGATCTATAAACTCTTGAGTGCCACAAACTACACCACCAACAGTATCGGAAGCTCCATTAATAAATTTAGTTAAACTATGAATAACAATATCGGCGCCTAATTTTGCGGGCGAAATTAATAAAGGAGAAAATGTATTATCTACAACTAGTTTTAAGTTGTATTTTTTTGCCAATTGTGCTAAACCTTTTAAATCTGCTACCTCTAATAATGGGTTGCTTACAGACTCACAATACAATACTTTTGTTTTAGGTGTAATTGCTGCTTCAACACTATCTAAATTTGTAATATCTACAAAAGATGTTGCCACACCAAAACGCGGTGTAAAGTTTTTTAAGAACGCATAGGTGCCACCATAAATGGTTCTACTACTAACAATATGGTCTTCGGCTTGGCAAAGTTGAAGTAAAACTGCCGTAATTGCTCCCATGCCAGAGGCAGTAACAGTCGCAGTTTCTGTAGCTTCCATAGCTGCTAATGCTTCACCTAAATATAAATTTGAAGGGGTTGAGTGCCTAGAGTATAAATAGCAGCCATCGGCATTACCTTCAAAAGTATCAAACATTGTTTTTGCTGACAAAAAGGTGTATGTGGAAGCGTCTGATATTGATGGATTAACTCCACCAAATTCCCCAAAATATTGTAAATCTTGAATGTTGTTTGCAGGTTTAAAAGTCATGTTTTTAAATTTTAATTTCTGTAAATTTGAATAAAAATAGATGATAAACCAATATATAAACGATACTTTAGAAAATAAATCTATTTATTTTAATTAATATAGATTTAAAATTTATAATTTTATTGTTATTATACTTCAAACTGAAAAATCACCCATTATGAATTTAGATAAAACCGACAAAAAATTACTAGAGTTGCTACAAATCAATAGTAAGCGAACTAATAAAGCGTTATCTAATGCTTTGGGCTTATCGGTAACTGCAATTTACGAGCGCATAAAAAAATTAGAGACTAAAAAAATTATAAATAAGTATGTCGCCTTAATTGATAAGAAAAAAGTAAACAAAGAGTTTGTTGCTTTTTGTCATATAAAGTTGGTGCAACACTCACAAGATTATGTTATTAAATTTGAACGCGAAGTAACAAAACTCAATGAAGTATTAGAGTGTTACCATATAAGTGGTGATTACGATTATTTGTTAAAAGTTGTCGTAGAAGATATGGAAGTATTTAGAAATTTTATGATAAAAAAGTTAACCAACATAGATCATATAGGCAGTACGCACAGTATGTTTATGATAAATGAAGTAAAGCATACTACTGCTATTTCGTTTTAAGCAAACTATTAAAACTATAACCCATAACTTTAGGCCGCTATTTATAATTTTATAGCCTTAATAATTAGTATAAGCATATCTAAAAATAACACCAATGAAAAACCAATTACTAGCCATTAGCATTACACTTTTATTAGCCGCTTGTGCTAGTGTAGAAAAGTATAATTTACAGATTTCAAAATTACACAGTATTGAAGATTTACAAGACGATACCGATAAGTTTTACAAGCAATTAAAACGAAATCACCCACACTTGTACCAGTTTACTTCCAAAGCAGTTTTAGATTATAAATTTGATAGTTTAAAAACAGCACTAGTAACACCAATGGATAGCCGTACGTTCTACAAGCAATTAGCAAAAGTATCTAAACACGTTGGTCAAGGTCATTTGTCGGTGTCTCCACCTTTTAAACACTACACACGAAAAGAAAAAAAGCAACGCAGCAAAATGAAGTTTGCTATTAATAATTTAGATTTTGAATATCTAGATAATACACTTTTTGTTACAAATGCAAGAGGTGCAGATACGGTACTAATTAATAGCGAAGTTTTAAAAATTGAAGAAGAAAACCCAGTTGACCTTATAAAAAAATACAAACAACTAATCGCTTCAGATGGTTACAATACTACATTTCATAATAGAGTAGTGGGCACTCGTTTTATGAGTTATTATATTAAGGATAAAGGCCGTTTTGATAGTTTAACGTTAACATTTAAAAATTCAGATTCTACGTTTATAAAGAAATATAGGCGCGTTTTAAAAGATGCTTTTGTTAAAACTAAAGACACTGTAACTAAAGATTCAACAGCATTAAAACCAATAAAAAAATTAACTAAAGCCGAAAAAAAAGCAAAAAAATTAAAGCTAAAACAAGAGTATAAGGATAACAGAACATACGGCTATAACCCAATTAGAAAAGAAAATACACGCAATTTAAGTTTTGTTGGTAAAGATAGTACCATTGCTTTAATGAAAATAAGAGGTTTTAAAGGCGGAAAATATAAGTGGTTTTACGAAGCGGTTTTTACAACTTTAGATTCATTAAAAACAGAAACTCTTATCATAGATTTAAGAAATAATTTTGGAGGCCGTTTAAAAGAAATAGCTGTACTTTATTCGTATCTCACAGATAAAAATTTTACGTTTATTAACCCAAG
>JBMYXP010000150.1:0-4078 GCA_049608525.1 Winogradskyella sp. | reverse complement strand
CTCTGGGTTTGTGTTAAATACACGTTAAATCGCAACCTCCATAAAATAAAACGAAACTTATTACGTCTATATAACAGAGATAAGTTTAATTTGTAATAGTTAGTTAATTGTTAAAAGCCCAAGCAAGATAAGTGTTTGGGCTTTTTTATAGTACCTTTTTATTTTTTTATAAAGGATTTAGTTACCATTTTATAATAACACTACCCCAAGTAAAACCACTACCAAAAGCAGCTAAAACTACGGTGTCTCCTTCTTTTACTTTGCCTTCTTCCCAAGCTTCAGTTAAGGCAATTGGTATAGATGCAGCAGTTGTGTTTCCGTAGTTTTGTATGTTGTTAAAAACTTGGTCGTCGGTAAGTTTAAACTTGCGTTGTATAAACTGTGCAATACGCAAATTGGCTTGGTGCGGAATTAACATATCAATTGCATCAATGTCTAAGTTGTTTTTTTGTAAGCCCTCCATAATTACTTCGCTAAAACGTACAACTGCATTTTTAAACACAAACTGTCCGTTCATATACGGAAAATAACTTTCGTCATCGGGGTTGTTTTCGGCTATAATATCGCTTACCCAACGTTTTCCCATACCTGGTGCCACCAATACTAACTCTTCGGCATGCTCGCCTTGGCTATGTAAATGTGTAGATAAAATACCTTTAGAGGTGTCTTCTTCTCGGGTTAAAATTGCTGCGCCAGCTCCATCTCCAAATATAACACTAACACCACGTCCACGAGTGGTTTTGTCTAAGCCATGCGAATGTAATTCACTACCAATAACTAAAATGTTTTTATACATCCCAGTTTTTATAAAATTATCGGCTACAGAAATGGCATATACAAAGCCAGAGCATTGGTTGCGGACATCTAAAGCACCAACGGTTTTTATATCTAAAGCGTGTTGTACTTGTACACCTGGACCAGGAAAATACATATCTGGACTCAAGGTGGCAAAAATAATAAAATCAATAGCATCTTTATCAATACCAGCACGTTCTATGGCTTGCTTTGCAGCTTTTACACCCATTGTCGCTGTTGTATCTCCACTACCCTTTTCTACCCAACGACGTGCTTTAATGCCTGTACGTTCTTGTATCCATTCATCACTGGTATCCATAAGTTTAGACAAATCGTTGTTAGTTACAACATTGTCTGGCACATACTTTCCTAAGCCTATTATTTTTGAATTGTACATATCTTTTTTTTATTCTTGAGAAAATAGTTTTTTTCAATTCATTAAAAGTACTGCAAATTTAAGGATTCAATCTTAAAAATTTTAAATTCAAAATAGGAATTAGTCGGCTTATACCATTTTTACAAAAATAGAGTGTCAGTTTGTCATATTTTTCAACTTGGTATTCTATTTGAAAAGCTTAGCAAAGAGTATTTAAAACTAAAATTAACAAAATCTCTGCCTGTGCAGAGATGACAAATAAAGTAATTATGGCAAAAGGAAGTATTAATGTATCGGTAGAAAATATCTTTCCGTTAATTAAAAAATTCTTATACAGTGATCACGAAATATTTTTACGTGAGCTTATTAGTAATGGCACAGATGCCACGCTAAAATTAAAACACCTTACCAGTATTGGCGAATCTAAATCTGAATATGGCAACCCAAAACTAGAAATTAAGATAGATAAAGAAGGTAAAAAACTTCATATTATCGATCAAGGTTTGGGTATGACAGCAGAAGAGGTTGAAAAATACATCAACCAAGTGGCATTTTCTGGCGCTGAAGAATTTTTAGATAAGTACAAAGATTCGGCAAAAGATGCTGGCATTATTGGGCATTTTGGTTTAGGTTTTTACTCTGCATTTATGGTTGCAGAAAAAGTAGAAATTATTACTAAGTCGCATACAGGTGCTGATGCTGCACATTGGACTTGTGATGGCTCGCCAGAATTTACCTTAGAAAAATCGGACAAGGCAGACAGAGGTACAGAGATTATACTTCATATCGCAGAAGATTCGACTGAGTTTTTAGAAGAAGCGCGTATTAATACCTTACTTAATAAGTATAACAAGTTTATGCCTATTCCGATTAAATTTGGAACTAAAGAAATAAACGACCCAGAGTTTACACCAGCAACAACAACCGATAAAGATGGTAAAGAAACCACTGAGCCACACAAACAGATTACTGTTGATAATATTATAAACAATCCAAACCCAGCTTGGACAAAACAACCTGCCGATTTAAAACCTGAAGATTATTCTGGTTTTTACAGAGAATTGTACCCAATGCAGTTTGAAGAACCGTTATTTAATATTCATCTTAATGTAGATTATCCGTTCAACTTAACAGGAATTTTATATTTCCCTAAGATGACTAACGATATGAACATGCAGAAGGATAAAATTCAACTGTATCAAAACCAAGTATTTGTAACAGATAATGTGGAAGGTATTGTGCCAGAGTTTTTAACCATGTTACGTGGTGTTATAGATTCGCCAGATATTCCGTTAAACGTTTCGCGTTCTTACTTACAAGCAGATGGAGCCGTAAAGAAAATTTCGTCTTACATTACTCGTAAAGTGGCAGATAAATTAAAATCGTTATTTAATAGTAACCGTGAAGATTTTGAAGCAAAATGGGACGACATTAAAATTGTTATCGAATACGGTATGCTTTCTGAAGACAAATTCTTTGAAAAAGCAGATGCCTTTGCCTTATACCCAACAGTAGATGGTAACTATTTTACGTACCAAGAATTGTTCGACAAAATAAAAGCAAATCAAACCGATAAAGATGATAAGCTTGTAATTCTTTACGCATCTAATAAAGACCAACAACACAGTTATATTGAGGCTGCAAAAGCTAAAGGTTACGAGGTTTTATTATTAGATACACCAATTGTACCACATTTAATTCAGAAATTAGAATCTACTAAAGAAAACATTTCTTTTGCACGTGTAGATGGCGACCATATTGATAACTTAATTAAAAAAGACGATACGGCAATTTCAAAATTAACTGACGAGCAAAAAACAGAATTAGATACCATTTTAAAAGAAGTTGTACCATCAGATAAGTTTACAGTTCAGTTAGAAGCTATGGATAGTGATGCCTCACCTTTTATTATTACGCAACCAGAATTTATGCGTCGTATGAAAGAAATGCAGGCTACTGGCGGAGGTGGCATGAATATGTTTGGTAACATGCCCGAAATTTACAACCTTATTGTTAACACAAACTCTGATTTGGTTAGTGATATTTTAGGCACTTCAACCAAAGAAAATCAAGAGCGATTAATTACGCAAAGCTTAGATTTAGCACGTTTATCTCAAGGACTTTTAAAAGGAGAAGAGTTAACCAACTTTATAAAGCGTAGTTATGAGATGATTAAATAATACCAATATATGATTTATAATGCGCTATAAATAATTGGTATTAGATTTTAAAATTGCTTCGTTGTTAATAGCAAAAGGTTTTTTGCAATAACGCAGTTCGTGGCAATCTTATTAATAAAAAAAAAGCGGTCTCAAATTAATGAGACCGCTTTTTTATTGTACTAAACGGGCACTATTCTTTAACAAATGGTACCGCAACTCTAAGAGTTCCCCAACCCATGTGCATGTGCACACCGTTTTCTGCCTTATCAAAAGCAATAGAAAATGCTTCTAAAGATTCTTCGCCTTTAGTAACTGGCACTTTAATCGTTGCAACGGTGTTGTTTTTATTATACCCAGATGTTCCCCAATTATTTAAATTAGAACTCAAAATAATAGCCCATTCTTCATCGCCAGGCATTGTAAATAAAGAATATGTACCTGCTTTTACAGTTGTTTTGCCTAATTTCATGTCTGCAAAGAGTATAATTTCGGTAGCTTCGTTTGCACCAGTTCTCCAAACCCTGTCTTTTTGCGTTAACTTTTTGGCATCTCTACCTTTAAGTTGCGGTCTGCTATAATAAACCTTAATTAACTGCTCGCTTCCTCTTCCGTAAGACGCAACATCCATTGGGCTTTTATCTAAATCTCTAAATTTTTGTGCTTCTGCGTTAAAGGATATGAGCATTGTAAATGCAAAAGCAATAGTCGTCAATAATCTTGGTGTTTTCATAATAGGTTTTAAAAA
>JBMYXP010000149.1:0-4092 GCA_049608525.1 Winogradskyella sp. | reverse complement strand
TATTTTTACACCTATGATACAGCCATTTGATGACACATACTTTATGAAAAAAGCACTTCAAGAAGCTGAGGTTGCTTTAGAAAAAGGAGAAATACCTGTTGGAGCTATTATTGTAGTTGAAGATAGAATTATTGCCAGAACACATAATCTTACCGAATTGTTAAATGATGTAACTGCCCATGCTGAGATGCAAGCCATTACATCTGCAGCTAATTTTTTAGGAGGAAAGTATTTAACCCATTGTACGCTTTATGTTACTTTAGAGCCTTGCCAAATGTGTGCTGGTGCCTTATATTGGAGTCAAATTTCTAAGGTTGTTTACGGAGCTTCAGATACGCAACGTGGATTTAAAACTATGGGAACACAGTTACACCCAAAAACCATAGTGGTAAATGGTATTTTAGCAGATGAAGCCTCTGCATTGATGAAACGTTTTTTTATTGAAAAACGGAACTTAAATTAATTTAATTTTGAAAAATAAATTGTGCACAAATGAAAAATAGCCTATTATATATTTTGGTATTATGCGTTTTTGGTTGTAAAACCACAATCAAAAAAGTAAAAACAGAACACCCTAAAATGGAAACAACAGAATTTGAAGTCATTGCAAAAGGACATCTTTACGGTTCTGGTGAAGAAGGTATTAGCAAACAAAATTTAATTGTTACAAACCAAAACGATTGGAATACACTAATAACTCAAATAGATACGGTTAACAAAGTCTCCATGGGTTTTACAGACACAAAAATAGATTTTTCTAAAGAACTCGTTGTTGCCATTTTTGATGAAGTAAAAGCAAGTGGAGGGCATCGTATAGAATTAGAAATTACACAAAACTCTACTCATACTTTAGTTGAAGTTGCTCATATAGCCCCAAAAGGCATGGCAGCTAGTGTTATAACTCAACCTTATTACATCATAAAAATGACAAAGAATAATTTGCCGATACTTTTTAAATAATAACGGGTATTAATTGACACCAATTAAAACAACGAAGTTGAAGGCAAAATAGTGATGCAGTTGGTTATAGGTTTTAATTTTGTTGCTAACAAATAGAAGCAAAAAAAGCAGTAATTACAACCAGTGCAATTACTGTTTTTTTTGTTTTTGGTTTTCTTTCATTTTATCTAAATTCTCTTTGGTAAGCATATAGTCTCTAATGTCTTTGCCTTTCCATCTGTAGTAAGAGAATAACGGAAATACAACTAAAAATAAACCAATAACACCAAAGCCTATAAGTTTTTGAGCATAGTCTAGATTTAAAGTTAAGCCACAAATAATACTAGTAAATGATGTTATAAAAGCTATAAATGTTATAATTTTTATGAGTTTCATATTTGGTTATATTTATGGCTTATGTCTTCGGTATTGAGCATCATTTTTTAATCTGTAGGGTTATATTATTTAAAATAACTAAACGTTTCGCCGTCTTCAATTTTTAGAAGAGTTTCGTAAATGAGTTTAATAACGTTTTCTACATCTTCTTTGTGTACCATTTCTACTGTGGTGTGCATGTAACGCAATGGTAAAGAAATTAAAGCAGAAGCTACACCACCATTACTATAAGCAAAAGCATCTGTATCTGTGCCTGTTGCTCTAGACAATGCCGCGCGCTGAAACGGAATGTTCTTTTCCTCAGCAGTATCTGTAATTAAATCGCGTAATTTTTGTTGTACGGCTGGTGCGTAAGCAATGACTGGCCCTTTTCCTATTTCGGCTAAGCCTTGCTTTTTAGGGTCAATCATTGGTGTTGTTGTATCGTGTGTTACATCGGTTACAATTGCCACATCAGGTTGTATAGTGTGTGTAATCATTTCTGCACCACGCAAACCAATTTCTTCTTGTACAGAATTGGTAATGTAGAGTCCAAATGGTAAAGTTTTTTTGTTTTCGTGTAGCAAACGTGCCACTTCGGCAATCATAAAACCACCCATTCTGTTATCTAAAGCACGACAAACAAATTTGTCTCCATTAAGAATATGAAATTCATCAGGATAGGTAATAACACAACCTACATGGATGCCCATTTTTTCTACCTCTTCTTTGTCCTTAGCTCCAACATCTATGCAAATGTTATCTGGTTTTGGAGCTTCTTCTTTGGCTTTGCTTCTGGTATGTATTGCAGGCCAGCCAAAAACACCTTTTACAATGCCGTTTTTGGTATGAATATTTACCACTTTGCTAGGTGCAATTTGGTGATCGCTACCACCATTTCTTACCACATAAAGTAAACCATTATCAGAGATGTAATTAACATACCAAGAAATTTCATCGGCATGCCCTTCAATAACAACCTTATATTTTGCATTTGGGTTTATAACCGCAACTGCTGTACCATAAGTATCTGTTATAAACTCATCAACGTAAGGTTTAAGGTAATTCATCCAAATTTTCTGTCCTTCCCATTCGTAGCCTGTTGGTGAGGCATTATTTAAGTATTTTTCTAAAAAGTCTATAGACTTTTCTGTGAGTAATTGTGTTTTTGCCATCTGTAAAAATTTTCACTAAAAATAATAATATTAATACGAATTTAAGAGTAATACCTGTATTAATTCTTAATTTTGAAACTACTAAAATATAGACTTTGTAATGGTTTTAGTTTGAAATGCACTAATGAGACACATCACTTATATAGCGTTATTTTTATCCCTAATAGGCTTTGCGCAAGAAAACCCTGTTGCTAAAGATTCTACGCAAGTCCATTATTTAATTATTGAAGGAGAAGCTGTACCTGTAACTTCTGTAGAATTAGACGAAGTGCTTGTGTTGCCTAATTTGAAATTTGAAGACAGAAAAGCACGTATTCGTTATCTTATTTTAAGACGAAAAACACTAAAGGTTTACCCATATGCCAAGTTAGCAGCAGAGCGTTTAGAGGAATTACAAAAGCGATTATATAATTTGAAACGTAAAAGTGAAAAAAAACGCTATGCTAGAGTAATTCAAAAATTTATCGAAGATGAATTTTCTGCCGAACTCAAAAAATTAACTAAAACCGAAGGGCAAATTTTAGTAAAACTTATTCACAGGCAAACAGGTAAAACCACATTTAATCTCATTAAAGAATTACGAAGTGGTTGGCGCGCTTTTTGGTTTAATAACACGGCAAGTTTGTTTAATATTTCTCTTAAAAAAGAATTTAGTCCCATAAATGAAGAAGAAGATTATATAATTGAAGATATTTTGCAGCGTGCGTTTCAAGATCGGAGGTTAGAACGGCAACGACCAGCTTTTGAGATTGATTTTTATGCCTGTGCAAATAAATGGTCTAAGCCAGTACTAAAAACAAAGTTTATTTCTAAATCTAAAAATTAAATGCGTATTCAAAGTAAATTAGAAGAGCAACTCAACGCTTGGTCTCATGGTTTTGGTGTGCTGCTAGGTGTTGTAGCTTTAGTTTTGCTAATTATAAATGTAGATAATCATACACCTCAAAGCTTGTTTAGTGTTATAGTTTACGGAGTTTCGGTTATTGTTTTGTTTTTGGCATCAACATGTTATCATGCGGTAACGGACAAAAAACTAAAGCATTATTTTAGAGTTGTTGACCATATAAGTATCTACCTTTTAATTGCGGGGACTTATACACCTGTACTACTTGTGTTATTAACTAATAGTTTGGGTTGGCCGTTATTTTGGACCGTCTGGGGAATTGCAGTTTTTGGAGTGGTGTTAAAGCTCTTTTTTACAGGCAAATTTGAGGTTTTATCAACCCTTTTATATTTAGTAATGGGTTGGCTTATTGTTTTTGATTATGCAAATGTATCGGAAGCGCTTGGTAAAGACGGTATATTTTGGCTATTTGCTGGTGGTTTTTTTTATACAGTTGGTATTGTGTTTTATGCAATTAATAAGATTCCGTTTAACCATGTCATTTGGCATTTTTTTGTTCTAGGTGGAGCAATTTGCCATTTTTTTATGATTTTTTTGCACGTCATATAATTTCAATGCAAAATTGGTATAACCCAAAGAACTTTTAATTCAATAGTTTTTTTTTCAAACTAAAAATTAAAAAATTAAAAAATTAGAACAATTTACATCTAACCATCTAACCATCTAACCATCTAACCATCTAACCATCTAACCATCTAA
>JBMYXP010000148.1:0-4097 GCA_049608525.1 Winogradskyella sp. | reverse complement strand
ATAATTTGGTGTAAGTCTTCAACTTTTAATTTACCTAAACCAATATCTATCATAGTGCCAACAATGGCTCTTACCATATTTCTTAAAAACCGATCGGCTTTAATTGTAAATATAAGCCCATTAGACGTTTGAGTCCAAAAAGCCTCTTTTATATCACAATTGTAAGTTTTTACATCTGTTTTACTTTTAGAAAAACATTGAAAATCTTTATATTCAAATAAGATATTACACGCAGCATTCATGGCATCAACATTTAAAGGCAAATGCACTTGGTATGCAAAATCATAATCAAACACATGTTTTAACGTCGAAATTTTATACTGATACATTCTACTTAAAGCATTAAACCTAGCATGTGCATCTGGCTTAACTTCAAAAATAGTAGTAACAGCAATATCTTTTGGCAAATACGAATTTAGCTTGTAAACCAAATCTGTTTTTTCAATCTTTTTTTCAAAATCAAAATGCGCAAACATCTGCGACGCATGCACACCAGCATCGGTTCTGCCAGCTCCCATTGTACTTATTTTTGTTTTCAAAATAGTACTGAGTGCTTTTTCTAAAACTTCTTGTACAGAAATAGCGTTGGGCTGATTTTGCCAACCGTGGTAAGCTTTGCCATTGTAAGAAAATTCTATAAAAAATCGCAATATAAATCGTACTTTTGTTAAAGTACAAAGATACCTTATTCCTGTTAACGTGGTTGTCTCATTAACGGAATATTTAAAGTTTAATAAGTAGATAACACTTTTTTGAAGTTTAAGAAATAGAAATTTAGTATTTAGTTTGAAATTTATTTGAACATCAAAAATGCAATAACAACCATTACAATAATACCCTACAAAAGCATACCTATTTTCGCAGATCTTTAGATGAAAAACATACTACTACTTTCAGATACACACAGTTATATTGATGATAAAATTCTTAAATATGTAAAGCAAGCAGACGAAGTTTGGCACGCTGGCGATATTGGTAATTTAAGTGTTACGGATAAAATTAAAGCCTTAAAACCTCTAAAAGCTGTTTATGGTAATATTGATGATGCTAAAGCAAGGACAGAGTTTCCGCTGCATAATAGATTTAAATGTGAAGAAATGGATATTTGGATAACTCATATTGGTGGTTATCCGCCAAAGTATAACATTAATGTAAGAGATGAGTTAATTGCAAATCCGCCAGATATTTTTATTTGCGGACATTCACATATTTTAAAAGTAATGCCAGATAAAAAACGGAATGTTTTACACATCAATCCTGGTGCGGTTGGTAAGCACGGTTTTCATAATGTACGTACAATGCTACGTTTTACAATAGACAAAAAAAAGATTGATAATTTAGAGGTTATTGAGTTTGAAAAATAGGGCTTCCCTATATAATAGATACAGAAATAGATGTGTAGATTTTTCCAAAAATTACTTGTTAAAAGCTTAGTACAACCAATTGCAACTTAAAATAAGCCCTATAATTCGTTTCTTTATCGCTCAAGTTTCAATACAAAAAGAAACCGAACTAGGCTATGATTCAATTTTCTATTTCATTTAAACATCAATTAACATCATATAATTCAAATTATTAATACCTCATTTTAATTCAAAATTGGTGCAAAAATGGTGTTATGTACTCGTCATTTCACGAAGCAGACTTTTTTGAAGTAAACAAAAAAAAGCGTCAGTAATTTTTATTACTAACGCTTTTTTTAATACTTATTAATAAGTGTTATTTAATTACCCTCAAAACGTTCAATCTTAGCTCCAATAGCTCTTAAGCGTTCGTCTATATTTTCGTAACCACGATCTATTTGTTCTATATTATGAATTGTAGATGTACCTTTTGCAGACAAAGCAGCGATTAATAACGACACACCAGCTCTAATGTCTGGCGAAGTCATTGTGGTTGCTTTTAAGGTCGATTTAAAATCGTGACCAATTACCGTTGCTCTATGCGGATCGCAAAGAATAATTTTTGCCCCCATATCAATTAGTTTATCCACAAAAAATAAACGGCTTTCAAACATTTTTTGATGCACAACTGCGCTTCCTCTAGCTTGTGTTAATACCGTTAATATAATACTCAATAAATCTGGTGTAAAACCTGGCCATGGTGCATCTGAAATGGTTAAAATAGAACCATCTATATAATTTTGTATTTCGTAACCCGCTTTGTGTGCAGGTATGTATATGTTATCACCTTGACGTTCTATGGTAATTCCAATTTTTCTAAACACGTCTGGTATTTGACCTAAATCGTCCCAACTAACATTAGTAATAGTTAATTCGCTTTTTGTCATTGCAGCCAAACCAATCCAGCTACCAATTTCAATCATATCTGGTAACATTTTATGATTTGTACCACCAAGTACGTCAACACCTTCAATAGTTAATAAATTAGAGCCAACACCACTTATTTTTGCGCCCATACGATTTAGCATTTTACAAAGCTGTTGTAAATACGGCTCGCAAGCGGCATTATAAATTGTAGTTGTGCCTTCTGCTAAAACAGCAGCCATAACAATATTTGCTGTACCTGTAACCGATGCTTCATCTAAAAGCATGTAAGCCCCTTTTAGTTTGTCTGCTTCTACACCGTAAAATAAATCTTCTTTGTTATAGCGAAATTTAGCACCGAGATTTATAAAACCTTCAAAATGAGTGTCTAAACGACGACGACCAATTTTGTCTCCACCTGGTTTTGGGATATAGCCTTTACCAAAACGTGCCAATAGAGGTCCAACAATCATAATAGAACCACGTAAGCCTTTTCCGTCTTCCTTAAATTCTGCGGACTCTAAATAGTCTAAATTTATAGCATCTGCTTTAAAAGTATAAGATCCTTTAGCTAATTTGTTAACTTTTACACCTAGTTTTTTAAGTAAAGCAATAAGTTTATTAACATCAATAATATCGGGGATATTATCTATTTTAATTTCTTGGGCTGTTAAAAGTACTGCGCATAATATTTGTAAAGCTTCATTTTTTGCGCCTTGCGGTTGTATTTTGCCTTTTAATTGGTGGCCACCTTCTATTTTAAATGTTCCCATCCGTTTTAGTAACGTTTTCTGTTATTGGAATATTTTTTCTTAGTGTTGTTGTTTTTTTTGTTTGAATTGTTTTTAGAACCATATTTAGATTTGGTACGCATCAAACTTGTAGAATTACTCAAACTTTCCTCACTATCTTTTAGGTTTATTTTACCATCAGAAAGTTCAAATAAATGATTAAAAATTACGGCATCCTCAACGGTGTCTTTATTCCAATTAAGGAAACACTTTTTCATGTGGTTAGCAATAGTAAATTTTAAAGCTTGTTTTAACTCGCCTTCTTCCCAATTTACAGCAACATCTATCATGGTTTTTATGTTATTGCCATAAAAACGATATTTTGGGTGATTTTGTGGGTATTTTAAGGGTTCTGGTTTGGCTTGTATTTCTTCTTTAGATGGTTCGCCATACGGTGAGTCAACATCAAAATTAAAATCTGCCATTATAAATAACTGATCCCAAAGCTTGTGTTTAAAATCGGGTACGTCTCTTAAGTGAGGTTGCAGATTTCCCATTACAGCAATAATGGCATTTGCTAATTTATTTCGTTCCTCTTTAGTTTCGCGTGTTTTAGCATGGTTTATCATCTTTTGGAGATGACGTCCATACTCTGGGATAATTAAATGCTCGCGTTCTGTGTTGTATTCTAAATGATTAATCAAAATTGTAAAATGTGTAGTAAGTTGTTGTAAAACCCGAAGTTTCTAGGTTTTGGTGCAAAGTACAAAAAAATAAGACATCTGTTGTTATATTATAAAGAAATTACTCCATCTACGTTTTCAGCAACGTCTTTATACTTTGCGATTACAGCTTCTGGGTTTTTTAACCTTACGTTAATAGAAATACTGGTGTATTTTCCGTTTTTAGAAGGTGTTGTTTTTATTACCGCACCCAAATTATTAAAAAGTGCTTCAATTTGGTTAATGCCTGTGCTATTAGTTAGTACAATAAATTTGTATAAATAGTCCGATGGCCACAATGTTGTATCGTAAAGTTGTGACTTTAATTTGTCGTAGAATTCGTCTGTTTTTTTTTGGTTGTTCATTTTTTTTATGTG
>JBMYXP010000147.1:0-4119 GCA_049608525.1 Winogradskyella sp. | reverse complement strand
AATGAGCGAAAAAAGAGAAGAGTTTAATAAAGATAATTATTCAGCAGATTCCATACAAGCCCTAGAAGGCATGGAACATGTGCGTATGCGGCCTTCAATGTATATTGGAGATACTGGCGTTAGAGGTTTACACCATTTAGTATATGAGGTTGTAGATAACTCAATTGACGAAGCTTTAGCTGGGCATTGCGATAATATTACCGTAATTATTAACGAAGATAATTCCATTACCACAGAAGATGACGGCCGTGGTATCCCCGTAGATTTACATAAAAAAGAAGGTGTTTCTGCACTAGAGGTTGTAATGACTAAAATTGGTGCTGGTGGAAAGTTTGATAAAGATTCTTACAAAGTTTCTGGTGGTCTTCACGGAGTTGGTGTAAGTTGTGTTAACGCATTATCCGATAATTTAAAGGCAACTGTTTACAGAAAAGGCGAAATCTGGGAACAAGAATATGAGAAAGGTAAAGCCATGTACCCAGTTAAAAAAGTAGGTACAACAGACAAAAGAGGAACCATAGTTACCTTTAAGCCAGATGCTACAATATTTACACAAACCCTAGAGTATAGTTACGACACATTAGCAAGTCGTTTGCGCGAGCTTGCTTACCTTAATAAAGGCATCACTATTCACTTAATAGATAAGCGTCACAAAAAAGAAGACGGTGAGTTTGAAGGCGAAACGTTTCACTCTAAAGACGGGTTAAAAGAATTTATAAAATTCTTAGACAGCAGCCGCGATCCTCTAATTAAAGAAGTTATAGCTTTTGAAGGCGAAAAAAATGGTGTACCTGTTGAAGTTGCCATGATTTATAACACCTCTTATGCCGAAAACTTACACTCGTATGTAAATAATATTAATACGCATGAAGGAGGAACACACCTTTCTGGCTTTAGACGGGGTTTAACACATACTTTAAAGAAGTATGCAGATGAATCTGGTATGCTAGACAAATTAAAGTTTGATATTTCTGGTGACGATTTTCGTGAAGGTTTAACCGCAATTATATCTGTAAAAGTACAAGAACCACAGTTTGAAGGGCAAACCAAAACGAAATTAGGTAACCGTGAAGTTTCGGCATCTGTATCTCAAGCTGTTTCAGAAATGCTAACGGATTATTTGGAAGAAAATCCAGATGATGCAAAAACTATTGTACAAAAAGTAATATTAGCAGCTCAAGCTCGCCACGCAGCACAAAAAGCTCGCGAAATGGTTCAACGTAAAACGGTGATGAGTATTGGCGGTTTACCAGGAAAACTATCGGATTGTTCTGAGCAAGACCCAGAAATTTGTGAAATCTACTTAGTTGAGGGAGATTCGGCAGGTGGAACTGCAAAAATGGGTAGAGACAGAGCTTTTCAAGCTATTTTACCATTAAGAGGTAAAATCCTTAATGTAGAAAAAGCCATGAGCCATAAGGTTTTTGAAAACGAAGAAATTAAAAACATCTACACAGCCCTAGGTGTTACAATAGGAACAGAAGAAGATAGTAAAGCTTTAAATCTTTCAAAATTAAGATACCATAAAATAGTAATTATGTGTGATGCCGATATTGATGGCTCGCATATTGAAACTTTAATTTTAACGTTCTTTTTCCGCTATATGAAAGAGCTAATAGAAAAAGGACACATCTATATAGCAACACCACCTTTATTTTTAGTAAAAAAAGGTGCTAAAAAAGCCTATGCTTGGAATGACGAAGAGCGTTTAGCATTAATGGAACAATACGGAGACGGGGCAAAAATACAACGTTATAAAGGTCTTGGTGAGATGAATGCCATACAGCTTTGGGATACCACAATGAATCCTGAGTTTAGAACCTTACGTCAAATACAGGTAGATAATGGTGTTGAGGCCGATCGTATTTTTTCTATGTTAATGGGCGATGAAGTACCACCTCGTAGAGAATTTATAGAAAAAAATGCCGTCTATGCCAATATTGATGCTTAGAAAAATTAATTTTAGCATTCATTTTTAAAAGCTAATATGTATTTGTAATTGCTAAATTAACTCGGTTTGCTAGTACCAAAATAGTTTTAAAATGTTGTATAGATAATTTGAATTATTTTTTGTTCAGATAAAAATAGAAACTACAAGCATAGCATTTGCTACGGCTCTATTTTATATTGAAATAGGAACGAAAAAGACACCTTATTATAAGCGACATTTTAAAGCTATTTTTGGTATAATTACAACTTTAAATAAGCTTTTTAGAAAGCACTTTTTTAATCAAACCACTTTAAACTTCCTCCCTATAGCTTTGGTTTTTAGACTAAAAGCTTACTTCGTTAACTAACGAATACAGAACACCATAAATTCCTAAAAATTGGTAAAATCCGCATCAAAAATTTTTAGTAGCTAAAGCGAAATGCGCTAAAACACATCGTTTTAACTAAATTTAAGACCAATAAAACCTGAAACATTATTTTTTTAGCTACATTTACAAAATATTTAAGCATGCTTAAATATTAATTAAAGCCATCACAAATGTCTGTTGCTATTGAAAATTTTGTAAAAGCGATTTATAATAATAATTCGCATACTGCTCGCAATACTAAACCTGGTAATATTGCCAAAAAATTGGGTATTTCTAACGCAGCAGCAACAGATATGGCAAAAAAACTTGCCGTTAAAGAGCTGTTGCATTACGAGAAATACCAAGAGTTGCAACTTACCGACAAAGGCAAAAAAATGGCACTAAACATTGTTAGAAAACATAGGCTTTGGGAAGCCTTTTTGTTTAAAATGTTCGATATGTCGTTGCACGATATTCATAAAGAGGCAGAGCTTTTAGAGCACCAAACCTCCGATTTGTTGGCAAACAAAATAAGTAACTATTTGGGCAACCCAAAGTTTGATCCGCACGGCGATCCTATTCCAAATTCAAACGGAGAAATTACCACAACAGATACCTCGTTACCACTTTCTGAAGCCGAAGAGGGAAAAACATACATTATATCGCGGTTAACTAGTGATGATAAAGAATTTTTTGAGTTTTGTGCAGATCACAAACTAAAATATGGGCACGAAGTAGAAGTTTCAAAACAATTTAAAACTAATAAAATGACTGAGCTATCAGTCAACAACACTACCATTTTACTAAACAAAGATTTTACAACCTTAATTTACGTCAATGCAATTAATTAAAAACTTAACATTAAGTGTTGCTTTATGTGCAACAACGCTAGTCTCATTTTCTCAACAAACACAAACAGAAAAGCCTCTTGTTACAGACAGACCAGATGCAACAGAAGCATCTTCTACCGTAGGTAAAGGTGTTTTACAATTTGAAACAGGTGGTTTGTACGAGTCTTTTAAAGACAACGGCACACAATCAGAAATCTACACTTACAATACAACCCTTGTACGTTACGGAATTTTAGACAATGTAGAACTTCGACTAGGCTGGAACTTTGTAGAAGGCACAACTAAAGTTAATGGCAATACATTAGATAATGTTACTAGTGGACTTACGCCGCTTTTATTAGGCTTAAAAATAGACATAGCAGAAGAAAATGGAGCTATGCCCGAAATTGCATTTATTGGTCATGTCTATCCAATATTTAGCGCATCAACAGATTTCAGACCAGAAACTACAGGTACAGATTTTAGATTATCAGTATCGCATACACTAAGCGAAAAATCGAGTTTAGGTTATAACATTGGCGCACAATGGGGAAATGACTCGCCAGAAGCTGCTGCAATCTACACACTTGCTTATGGTTATAGTGTAACAGACAAAATTGGCTTTTATGCAGAGTTGTATGGAGATTTGCCAGAAGATAGCTCGGCAAATCATTATTGGGATGCGGGTTTAACCTATTTAGTTAACAACAACTTACAATTAGACACCTATTTTGGTACAAGCATTACCAAAGGGCAAGATTTATTATTAGGACTTGGCCTAAGTTATAGAGTAAAAAAGAGCACTAAATAACACCTATTATAAAACGCGCATATTCAAAATGTTATCCCCAATAGATAATGATTAATACCAAACAGTATGTAGCCATAAAACACACTAAACCTCTATAGACTGGAAATCCATAGGCTTGGTTTCCAGACTAAAAGTCTGCTTCGTGAAATGACAAATACTTAACACCATAAATTCGTGAAAA
>JBMYXP010000146.1:0-4144 GCA_049608525.1 Winogradskyella sp. | reverse complement strand
TATCTAATGCCCAAGAAAAATTTACACTTAGCGGCACCATTTCAGATAATGCAAGCAATGAAACACTTATTGGTGTTAACGTTATTATACCTGAGTTACAAACTGGTGCAGTAACTAATGAGTATGGCTTCTACTCTATTACATTACCTGCAAATACCTACCAAATACAAATTAGTTATTTAGGATATAAAACAATTACTGAAACGTTGGTACTAAATAGTAACACTAACAAAAACTATACGCTATTAGAAGCGGCAGAAAACTTAGACGAAGTTGTTATAGAAAATGATGTAGAGCGTTTAAATATTAAAAAACCACAAATGAGCGTTAATGCGCTATCTATTAATACAATAAAAACTATGCCAGTAGTTTTGGGAGAAGTAGATGTTATAAAATCTATAACACTTTTACCTGGTGTTACTAATGCTGGCGAAGGCTCATCTGGTTTTAATGTTAGAGGTGGTTCGGCAGATCAAAATCTAATTCTATTAGACGAGGCTACGCTTTTTAATTCTTCTCATTTATTTGGATTTTTTTCGGTGTTTAACCCAGATGCTATAAAGGACATTAAGCTTTATAAAGGTGGTATTCCTGCAAAATATGGCGGTCGTGTGTCTTCTGTTTTAGATATATATCAAAAAGAAGGTAATAGTAGTAAATTTAGTGCTAACGGTGGTATTGGTTTAATATCGAGCAGACTTTTGCTAGAAGGGCCACTAAAAAAAGATAAAGGTTCTTTTTTACTGGCTGGTCGCAGTAGTTATGCCCATTTATTTTTACCACTTTTTAATATCGATAATATTGCCTATTTCTACGATCTTAATACAAAGCTAAGTTATAACCTAAATGCTACTAATAGTATATTTTTATCTGGTTATTTTGGTAGAGACGTATTTAGATTATCAGATAGTTTTGAAAACACTTACGGTAACGCAGTTGTTAATTTTAGGTGGAATCATTTATTTTCAGACAAACTGTTTTCAAACTTATCACTAATTTATTCCGATTATTACTATGGTTTAAAATTAGATTTTGTAGAGTTCGACTGGGTATCGGGCATTAGAAATTTTAATATAAAATACGATTTTAAACATTATATCAGTAACAATTTCAAACTAGAATATGGTTTAAATAGTATTTATTATAAATTCAATCCAGGCGAAATTAATCCAACAACATCAACTTCGGGCATTAATTCGTTCAAACTTATAGACAAATACGCTTTTGAAAATGCCATTTATATAGATGCAGAACACAAACTAAATAGTAAATTATCTGTAAGTTACGGAGCACGATTAAGCACATTTCATCGTTTAGGACAAAACGAATTAAACCTGTACCAAGACAATAACCCTGTAATATTTAACGAAGCATTGGGTGTTTATGAAAAAGCAGAACCAATTGGCACAGAAACATTTAACAAAAGTGATGTTATTGCATCTTTTGCTAATATAGAACCAAGACTTGCCATTGCCTATCAACTCAACCAAGTCTCATCGTTAAAAGCGAGCTATAACAGAATGAGCCAGTATTTGCATTTACTCTCTAATACAGCATCACCAACACCACTCGATGTTTGGACCCCAAGCGGTAAGTACGTAAAACCACAATTATTAGATCAAATAGCAATTGGTTACTTTAAAACCTTTACCGATAACACCTTTTCTTTAGAAGTAGAAAGCTTTTACAAAACCATAAAAAACCGAATAGATTATATAGATGGCGCAGATTTAGTGGCAAATAATGCCATTGAACAAGTTATTTTAAATGGCAAAGCCCGAGCATATGGCTTAGAAGTTTTGTTTAGAAAAAACGAAGGCAAATTAAAAGGTTGGGTTGCATATACTGTATCTAAATCTGAGCAAAAAACACAAGGCAGAACCGCTACAGAATCTGGCATAAATAACGGACAATGGTACAATACACCATACGATAAAACACACGATATTTCTGTAACTGCCAGTTACACGCTAAATAAAAAGTGGTCGTTTAGCTCTAATTTCTTGTTTCAAACTGGGCAATCCGCAACATTTCCAAACGGACAATACCAATACAACGGCATTACAGTTCCTAGTTACGAAGCGCGCAACTCTAGCAGATTACCCGTTTATCACCGCTTAGATGTTGCCGTAAATTACAACCCCAATACCGACAGCAAAAAACGATTAAAAGGAGAATGGGTTTTTGGAGTTTATAATATCTACAACCGTAAAAATGCAGCCAATATTAGTTTTAGAGAAAACAGAAACTCTGGTACAAATGAGGCGGTTAAATTATCCATTTTTGGCATTGTACCCTCAGTATCATACAATTTTAAATTTTAGACCAATGAAAAAGTTTAGTATTATAATAATGAGTCTATTTCTATTCACAACCTGCGAAGATGTTATAGATGTAGATCTAAATGAAACCGAACCAAGGTTGGTAATAGAAGCCTCAATAAATTGGATTAAAAACACAACAGGCAACCAACAAACAATAAAACTAGCATTAACAGCACCATTTTTTAACGATACCATATTGCCCGCAAACGGAGCGAGCGTACAAATTACAGATGCCAACAATAACACCTTTAATTTTATAGAAGAAAACACTACAGGCATTTACAAAAACACAACATTTATTCCTGTAATTAACCAAACCTATAACCTAACTATAAATTACCAAAACGAAATTTATACAGCCACCGAAACGCTAAAATCGGTAACACCAATAGATTACGTTGAGCAAATTAACGACGGTGGTTTTACAGGAGAAGACATAGAGTTAAAAGCCTTTTACAGCGACCCAACAGCAGAAGAAAATTACTATTTCTTTGAGTTTATAAGTAACATACCTGTAATACCTACTTTAGAGGTTTACGATGACGAGTTTACAAACGGCAACCAAATTTTTGGCTATTATACCGAAGAAGATTTAGCTGCAGGCGACCAAGTTACCATAAGAAATTACGGAATCTCTGAGCGTTTTTACGAATATATGTTTATACTCTTACAACAAGGCAGCGAAGATGGTGGCGGCCCTTTTGAGACACAACCCGCAACAGTAAGAGGCAATTGCATTAACCAAACCAACCCAGCTAATTATCCGTTTGGGTATTTTAGACTCTCAGAGGTAGATGAAGTTATATATACTGTACAATAACACACTTTGGGCGTTACCATAAAGGTCGCGCTATCCATTATATCTTTTTTATGCAAAGATTACTGCTACTCAAAAAACCAAGTACTAAACCCCAAATTATAGCCAATCAACCAACACCAAGCTATAAAAAAGGATGCCATTACTATCGCTAACGCACCCATCTGCCAAAACCATTACCAACCAATACGTCATGACTTTTATAAAAACCACCGAGCAAGACTCACATTACAATAACCTCGAAAACATGTCTATAAAAGCGGTTATTACCAACATTAATAACGAAGATAAAACCGTACCATTAGCCGTAGAAAAAGCACTACCACAAATTGAAGTTTTAATAACACAAATTGTGCAACAACTAAAAATCGGCGGACGTTTATTCTATATCGGAGCTGGTACAAGTGGTCGGTTAGGCATTCTCGATGCGTCGGAGTGTCCGCCAACTTTTGGGGTTTCACACAATTTAGTCATAGGCTTAATTGCTGGTGGCGATACAGCCATAAGAAAAGCCGTAGAAAATGCAGAAGACTCAACAACACAAGGTTGGGAAGACTTAAAAGCGCACCACATTTCTACTAAAGATGTTGTAATTGGTATTGCAGCCTCTGGCACCACACCATACGTTATACAAGCGTTAAAAAAGTGTAACGAAGAACAAATTATAACAGGTTGTATAACGTGCAATAAAAATAGTCCGTTAGCGCAAACAGCAAAATTCCCAATTGAAGTTGTGGTTGGGCCAGAATTTGTAACTGGTAGCTCACGTCTAAAAGCTGGCACGGCACAAAAGCTAGTTTTAAACATGATTACCACTACAACTATGATTAAGCTAAATAAAGTAAAAGGCAACAAAATGGTAGATATGCAACTTAGCAATGATAAGTTGGTGGCTCGTGGTGTAAAAATGATTATGGAGGAATTAAAAATATCTGAAACAGAAGCTTCAAACTTATTAAAAAAACATAAAAACGTAAGAGACAGTATTAATTATGGAAGACAC
>JBMYXP010000145.1:0-4150 GCA_049608525.1 Winogradskyella sp. | reverse complement strand
TTATTTACTAAATTAGGTGCTTGAAACACGCAACAAACCATATACAAAAACGTTATAAATAGCTAAAAGTTACCAAAATGCAGCTTTAACTTACAAACGCTAAATTTTTAACATTCAGCTTTTTAGTATTTAGTTTTTCGCTAAGTATTAATGCCCTTACAAAGTAATATAATAACACTACTTATTATAATAGTTTTTAATACAACGTACCATATTATCTGCACGAGCTTTTACATCGTCTTCCGTCCAAGATAGTTTTATTAAACAAGAAATATTACGTGAAATATAATCATCAGATTGTTTAAACGTTTTAGTTTGAAGATATTGCAAACCGTCTTTAACCTCTTTAGTTATAGGAAATAATGATTTTAAATCCTTTAAATGATCCCACTTTCTTACATAATGCCAATTATTATCGTAATAATGAAAACAAACATCAATTCCATTGTCTTTAAATGCTTTTGAAACACCTCTGGCTGCTTCTAAATCTGTTAAAAAGAAATTTAAAAACGCATAACTTTCTTCACCTCCATCTGGCACAGTTCTAAAAGTAACTTCTGCAATTTCTGATAAAGCGTCTCTTAGTATGGTATAATTTTTCTTTTGAATAGCAATAAACTCTGGCAAACGTTTAGCTTGTGCTAAACCAACGGCCGCATGCAGTTCTGAAATTCTGAAATTATAGCCTAAAAACGGGTGTGTTTCTGCACCTCTATCACTACCAATATGGTCGTGCCCATGATCACTGTAATGATCTGCATTTAAGTAATACGCTTTATTATTAGTTACAACAGCTCCACCTTCACCACAGGTAATTGTTTTTACAAAATCGAACGAAAAGCAACCAATATCTGCAATACTTCCTAATGGTTTTCCTTTATAACTACCACCAATGGCTTGGCAAGCATCTTCTACAAAAACTAAATTATGGGTATTACAAATGTTTTGTAAAGCCTCCATATTTGCCATACTACCACACATTTGCACTACCATTATTGCTTTTGTCTTTTGTGTAATTGCTGCTTCAACAGCCTTAGGATCTAGCGTTAATGTATCGTCAATATCTACTAAAACAGGTATAGCTCCTAGTAACATTATAGCTTCAAAACTTGCCACAAAAGTAAATGTTGGCATTATAACTTCATCTCCTGCTCCAACACCAGCCGAAGCTAATGCTACTGAGACTGCGGCAGTACCGCTAGAGACTAATTGTACGTGGTTAGAGTTAAACGTTTGAGCTAACTGAGCTTCTAAAGCTTTTGCTTTCCAATGGCCTTTTCGCATACCATCAAAACCATAGCGCATTAAAACACCATTATCTAAAACATCGTTAACTTCTTTTCGTTCTAAATCGCTAAATAATTCAAATCCTGGCATAAGTCTTAATAAGTTATAAGTTTTTATATAATAAAGTAATCTTTAGAGACTACGTTTTTGTTTGTTTTGTAAAAAATTAGAGTTCAATTATAGTTTCTGATAATGGCTTTCTTACTTTCTTTAAATTGGCAAACATATCATCTTCTGCTCTATAACCAACTGGTAACAACAATACAGCGTTTAACCCTAGTTTGTCTAACCCCAATGCTTTATCATACGCTTTAGGCAAAAAACCTTCCATAGGGCAACTATCTATGCCTTCTATTGCACAAACAGTCATTAAATTACCCAAAGCAATGTAAGCTTGTTTTGTTGCCCAATCTGCTTTTTTAGCTTTAGGCATATCTTTTATTTTGGCATTGAGTTGTGCTTTAAAAGGATCTAAAACGGTATCTGGTGTTTGTCTTATTGTTTTTATAACTTCAAAATGCTGTTCAACATCTTCTTCATCTATTTTATTTTGAATGCAAAGTATTAATAAATGCGACGCTTCTACAACTTGTCGTTGTCCAAAAGATAACTCTAATAATTGTTGTCGTTTAGTCTTATCTTTAATAATAACCAACTTTAACGTTTGTAACCCGTAAGATAATGCTGTTAAATTAAATGCTTCTTTTAAAAGTGTTAATGATGTATCTGTAATCTGCTTATTTGCATCAAATTTTTTGGTAGCATAGCGCCATTTTAATTGTTTAATAATTGACATATATTGTTTTTTAGAAAACTTAAATTAATAACTCGTTTAATCAGCGTCAACTTTTTGCCAAATTTGTTCAGCGTTTAAATAAAAACTTCCTAACGCATTAAAACGACATTCGTTTGGTGCAATAAGTGATAGAAATGTTTCTCCGTTTTCTCTTTTATATAAATGGTAAACCTTACCAATAATAGGTTCAAAAGTAAATTTAGCACTATAAATGAGTTTGTTATATTCAAACTCTTCTAGCATTTTATTGTATTCTGCTTTTAATTCTAAAAACTTAGCTTCTACTTTTTGGTTTACTTTAGTTATACTTCTGTTTTTCCACGCTAAAGCATCTGTAGTTGTTATAACTGGCGCACCAACAGAAGTTGCATAGGGTTTTAATGCAGCGTCATATTTTTGAGTTTCCTCATTAAAAACAACATTGTCTGGTTTTTTATCTTGTTTCATTGGTGTAAAAACTATACGGTTTTATTTTTCGTAGAAATGTTTACAAAAATATGGAATAAATAAGAGAATCATTCCATTTAAAAATTACTATTTATTACTTCAGACTTAAAAATTAAACTTAAATATGTTTTATGAGTAATACCAATTAAAACTTAAAATAAGCCTTATAATTCGTTTCTATTTCGCTCAAATTTTGAATATAAAAATGAAACCGTAACTAAGGTTTGTTGTAATGTTCCATTTTGTTTACACAATATATAATTCAAATTACTTACATCACAAATTAAGGGTTTCATTTAAGGTTTTTTTATGGGTTGACAAACGAACTTTAAAATTTCTTGTTACCTTGTACCCCAATTATATTTTATTAAGACAAACAATTGGTTAAATCACCTATGAAAACATTAAAATTATTGCTCGTTTTATTTGCTATGCTAAACATGTTTAGTGTTTGGTCTCAAAAAGAAAAACGTTTTAAAATACATACAGTTGCCTTTTATAATTTAGAAAATTTGTTTGATACCATAAACGATCCTTTAAAGTACGACGAGGCCAGCCCAATGATGGAAATTAAAACCAATCGCTCTAAGATATACAATAAAAAAGTAAAAAATATGGCTCGTGTTATTGCAGGCATTGGTACCGATGTTACCAATAATGCACCTGCGGTAATTGGAGTTTGCGAAATTGAAAATAGAAAAGTTTTAGAAGATGTCGTTAATGACCCATTATTATTGGGTAAAGATTATGGTATTATTCATTTTGAAGGTCCCGATAGACGAAGTATAGATGTGGCGTTACTTTATCAAAAAGCGCTGTTTAAACCCATAAATACTAGTGCACACGAGTTATTAATTTATGATGATGTAACAAGAAAACGAGTATTTACTAGAGACCAATTGTTGGTTACCGGAAAACTAGATGGTGATGTAATACATGTATTGGTAAATCATTGGCCCTCTCGTAGTGGTGGAGAAGCCAGAAGTAGATCTAAACGTGTTGGTGCTGCAAAACTTAATAAACGTATTATAGATTCTTTGCAGTCTAAAAACCCTTATGCAAAAATAATTACAATGGGAGATCTTAATGATGACCCAACTAATGCTAGTGTAAAAAAAGTATTAAAAGCAAAAAAAAATAAGAAAAATGTAGGTCTAAAAGGTATTTACAATCCTTTTGAAAAAATGTTTTCAGATAAAGGCTATGGCACAACTGCCTACAGAGACGCTTGGAGTTTGTTTGACCAAATATTAATTACAAAACCTTTATTAGAAAACGATTACTCGTCTTTTAGATTTTGGAAAGCTGGTATTTATAATAAATCTTACTTATCTAACAAAAGAGGTCGTTATAAAGGATATCCTCTACGTAGTTTTGCAAACGGCAATTTTACCGATGGTTTTAGTGATCATTTTCCTGTTTATATTTATTTAATTAAGGAAGTGAAGTAACACCAAAATAGTATTAAAATATTGAAAATAATTATGTTTATTTTTCATTCCTATTTCAATATAAAATAGAATCGTAGCAAATGTTATATTTCTATTTCATCTGAACAAAAAATAATTAAAACTATTAGAGGTCGTTACTTAGCTACTTATTAATTTTGATATTTTCACA
>JBMYXP010000144.1:0-4162 GCA_049608525.1 Winogradskyella sp. | reverse complement strand
AAAGTTATAAAGTTGAAAGTTGTGCTGTAATTCTTAAAAAGGAAACAAATGAAGCCTATAAATTAGTCTAGTTGTAAGTTTAATTTTGAAACAGAACCCGTTTAAATTCATGTAATCTGTGTCAAAAAATTTAAAATAAAACTGAAAGAAATCAGCAATTTTTCAAAATAATAAATGTCAAATCTAAACAATTCATTAACAAGATTAGCGCTTCAAAAGTTTAAAAAAAACTTCTGGGGCGTTTTTAGTTTGAGTATTATTATAAGTATTGGTTTTAGTTCTATTTTTGCCTATGTTTTTGCACCAGATGCGTCTATAAATGCCAATCAAATGCACTTGTCTATACATTCTAAATCTCCAGGGTTTAAAGTGCAAATGTTAACTATTCCGTCTGGTATAATCTCTGAACAACACTTTTTTTTAAAACTATTCTTCGGCAATGAAAATACCGATACCGAAATTCCAATACAGTCTTATAATGTTAAAGATGCCATTTTGTATTATACCATATATGCTTCAGACGGACTAAAAGGTATAGAGAAACAGATTGCAATTAGTGCGTTCCCAAATTCAAACTATAAAAAATATATAGAGGAGAGACGCTTTATTTTTGGTACAGATAAATATGGTAGAGACTATTTGAGCCGTATTTTAATTGGCTCGCGTATTTCTTTTTTTATTGGCTTTGTTGCTGTTTTTATATCGTTACTAGTGGGTTTGCTTATGGGGAGTTTAGCGGGGTATTATGGTGGTAAAATAGACGCTTTTATAATGTGGATAATTAATATTACATGGTCTATACCAACCTTATTATTAGTAATTGCTATAACTTTAGCCTTGGGCAAAGGTTTTTGGCAAGTGTTTATAGCTGTAGGTTTAACCATGTGGGTAGAAGTTGCTAGGGTAGTGCGAGGGCAAATAATAAGTGCTAAAGAAAAACAATACGTTACAGCCGCAAGAGCTCTGGGTTATAATGATTATAGAATTATTACAAAACATCTGTTGCCCAATGTTTTTGGGCCATTAATTGTAATCTCGGCAGCAAATTTTGCGGCAGCCATTTTAATAGAAAGCGGTTTAAGTTTTTTGGGTATTGGTGCACAACCACCAATGGCAAGTTGGGGAGCTATGATTAAGGACCATTACAGTTACATTATTTTAGGTAAGCCTTATCTGGCAATTTTACCAGGACTTTGTATTATGGTATTAGTTATGGCATTTATGTTAGTTGGTAATGCTCTGCGTGATGCTTTGGATGTAAAAAGTTAAAATAATCACCCATTTCTAAGCTCCAAAATCTCATTATTTGTAGCCTCAATAAAATCTAAAAGCGCATCTTGCCCAATTTTTTTACTAGAAGATGTTATAAAATGTGGAGGTAATTCTTCCCAAAATTTTAATAATTCTTGGCAATACAATTCTGCTTGCCTATCAATGGCTTTAGGTTTTAGTTTATCTGCTTTGGTAAAAATAATGCCAAACGGAATGCCACTTTCACCAAGATATTGCATAAACTCTAAGTCTATAGGTTGTGGTTTGTGTCTAAGATCTACCAAAACAAATGCAGATACTAATTGTTTGCGTTGTTCAAAATAATTGGTAATAAATTTCTGAAATTTCTTTTTAGAGGTTTTAGAAACACGTGCATAGCCATAGCCAGGTAAATCTACCAAATACCATTCTTTATTAATAACAAAGTGGTTAATTAGTTGTGTTTTTCCGGGTCTGCCAGATGTTTTTGCTAAACTCTTTCGGTCTGTAAGCATGTTAATTAAAGACGATTTGCCTACATTACTTCTGCCAATAAAGGCGTATTCTGGTAAGTTGTTTTTAGGACACTTTTCAACTTCAGAGTTACTAACTACAAATTCAGCAGATTTTATTTTCATTCCCATCAGTCCTTTCGGACAGCTTCCCAAAAGGAGGCGATTTTTTAATTAAACAATTAGGTAAATTTATACCTTACGTCTCAGCAACTTTGCGAGACTATTTTTAAAATCCACGTTTATCTAGCCAACTTTTAAGAATGGTGTTAAATTTTTCTGGATGTTCCATCATTGCAGCATGCCCACATTTATCTATCCAAAATAAATCAGAATCTGGTAATAACTCATTAAATTCAGTGGCAACTTCTGGTGGAGTTACACTGTCGTTTTTTCCCCAAATAATACAAGTTGGGGTATTCATTTTTGGTAAATCTTTAGCCATATTGTGTCGTATAGCACTTTTGGCTATTGCTAAGGTTTTAATAAGTTTGTTTCTGTCGTTTACGGTTTCGTAAACCTCATCTACAATGTCTTTTGTTGCAACTTTGGGGTCATAAAATACATCTTGTGCTTTCTTTTTTATAACTTCATAGTCGCTACGTTTGGTATAGCCTCCACCCATGGCACTTTCGTAAAGACCAGAGCTTCCGGTAATTACAAGTGCTTTTACTTTTTCAGGATAAAGTTTTGTGTGGTATAAGCCAATGTGTCCGCCCAATGAGTTGCCTAAAAGAATAACATCGTCTAAACCTTTAAACTCAATAAAATTTTTAAGGTAATTCGCAAAGTTTTTTACGTTGGTTTTTAAAAGCGACATGCTGTAAATAGGGAGTTCTGGTATAATAACTTTATAGCCATTACAACTAAAAAAGTTAGTTACGGCATCAAAATTACTTAGTCCACCCATTAATCCATGTAGCACAATAATTGGTGTGCCTTCGCCAGCTTCAATATAACTGTATTCCTTTTCTTTTTTTAAAAGGTGTGTCATTTGCAGATGTGTGCTTAAGTGTTAAAAACAAATATAGTTAATACTTTTTAATATAATTAAAAGTGTTGTTGTCATTTTAAGTTTTTTAGAGAGTTAACAACTTATAATTGTTAAAAATCGTCCCTATATGGTTTACAATTTACCACTTTATTTTATTGGTGTTGCATTGATTTTGAACCTAATAATCCTTAAAACTTATTAACAATGTGGTAAAATGTGGTAAAATGTGGAAAAAATTTCAATATATTTGATGTTGAATCGTTTAAGTAATAAACCTAATCTATTGAATTCATTTATAGGAACATACGAGTGCAAAGCAGATGCAAAAGGAAGATTGATGATTCCGGCAGTGTTAAAAAAGCAGATGTCTGCTGTTTTGCAAGATGGGTTTGTGTTAAAACGAGCTGTTTTTCAGCCTTGTTTAGAGTTGTATTCTATGGCAGAATGGACCATTTTAATGACAAAAATTAATACACTAAACCGATTCAAAAAAAAGAATAATGATTTTATAAGACGTTTTACTGCGGGTGTAAAAATTGTTGAAGTAGATGCAACAGGCAGATTATTAATACCTAAAGATTTAATTGCTTTTTCTGGCATTTCTAAACAGGTGGTTTTGGCTTCGGCGGTAAATATTATTGAAATTTGGGATAAAGATAAATACGAACAAGCCATTGATGATGCTGCATTAGATTTTGCAGATTTAGCAGAAGAAGTCATGGGGCAAAATGACGATGTAGATGGAGTATCATAACGCAGTGTTACTAAAAGAAACCGTTGATGGGTTGCAAATTAAACCAGATGGTGTTTATGTAGATGTTACCTTTGGTGGTGGTGGTCATAGTCGTGAAATTTTGTCGAGACTTGGTAAAAACGGAAAGCTGTTTGCTTTCGACCAAGATAAAGATGCGTTGGTTAATGCCATTGAAGATGATCGGTTTACTCTCATTAACGAAAATTTTAGATACATAAAACGTTTTTTAAGGTTTTATGGTGTAAAAGCGGTTGATGGTATTTTGGCAGATTTTGGGGTTTCATCTCATCAGTTTGATGTTGCACAACGTGGTTTTTCTACACGTTTTGAGGCAGATTTAGATATGAGAATGAACCAAGAGCGTCAACTTTCTGCCTTTGAGGTTATAAATAATTATGAAGAAACGCAACTGCGAGATGTGCTTTTTCAATATGGGGAATTAAGAAATGCAGCAGCAATGGCAAGCGCTATTGCACAACAACGTAAACTTGAAAAAATTAAAACTAGTGCGCAGTTAAAAACAGTTTTAAAGTCGTTTTTAAATCATCAAAAAGAGAATAAGGTGTTGGCGCAAATCTACCAAGCTATTCGTATTGAGGTTAATCAAGAAATTGAAGTATTAAAAGAATTTTTAATGCAAACACCAGAACT
>JBMYXP010000143.1:0-4251 GCA_049608525.1 Winogradskyella sp. | reverse complement strand
ATCTTTATCTCTGTGAATCTCAGCGTTATCTCTGTGAATCTCTGTGTAATTTTTTTTACACAGCAAATTTCAGTATAATTAGCATCTAAAAATCAATAATTTGAAACTCAAAGGACATATAATAGACATACAAAACAAAAAAATATTTAAAGGAGAAATTACTATTAAAAACGGCAAAATCTCTAATATCATAGAAAAAGACTGTACAGAAAACCATTACATCTTACCTGGTTTTATAGACGCACATATTCATATAGAAAGCTCAATGTTAGTGCCATCGGAGTTTGCAAAAATAGCTGTAAAACACGGTACAGTTTCTACGGTATCAGACCCACACGAAATAGCAAACGTACTCGGAGTAAAAGGTGTAGAATTTATGATTGCAAACGGAAAGCAAACCCCATTTAAATTCAATTTTGGTGCGCCAAGTTGTGTGCCAGCCACAAGTTTTGAGTCTGCAGGAGCCGTTATTGATTCCGACGCTATTAAAACCTTAATGGCAAACCCAGATATAAAGTATTTGGCGGAGCTGATGAATTACCCAGGTGTTATTTATGACGATGCTGAGGTATTAAAAAAAATAGCATGGGCAAAACACTATAAAAAACCAATCGATGGCCACGCACCAGGATTGCGAGGAGACGACTTAAGTAAGTACATTTCTGCGGGTATTACAACCGATCACGAATGTTTTACTTATGCAGAAGCTTTAGAGAAATTGCAAAAAGGCATGAAGGTGATTATTAGAGAAGGCAGCGCTGCCAAAAACTTTGATGCGTTAATAGATTTACTGCCAAAATATTATGAAAACATAATGTTTTGTAGCGATGATAAACACCCAGACGATTTATTGTTGGGGCATATTAACCAATTGTGTGCTAGGGCGGTAGCTAAAGGTATAGATGTGTTTAAAGTGCTTCAAGCAGCTTGTGTAAATCCTGTAGCCCATTATAATTTGGATGTTGGTGTATTAAAAATAGGAGATGCTGCCGATTGTATTATTGTAGAAGATTTAAAGGATTTTAAAACACTTCAAACTTACATAAATGGCGAGTTGGTTTTTGATAACGGAATTTCAAAAATTAAGCATGTAGAATTTCAAAATTTAAATAATTTCGACACAGAAAAGAAAACCGTTTCAGATTTTAAGTTTGAATCTCGTGCAAAACAAATTAGAGTTATAGAATGTTTAGAGGGAGAACTCGTTACCAATCAAATTATTGAAAAAGCAACGATACATAATGGCAATCTAATCTCTAACACAACAACAGATGTATTAAAAATGACTGTTGTTAATCGCTATAATAACGATAAACCGTCTGTAGCATTTATTAAAAACTTCGGACTTAAAGAAGGCGCAATAGCATCTTCTGTCGGTCATGATTCGCATAATATTATTGCCGTTGGAGTATCAGATGACGCTATTTGTAAAGCTGTAAATTTGTTAATAGCACATAAAGGAGGTATTTGTGCAATTTCAAATTCCGAAGAAAAAATAGTACCATTACCAGTTGCAGGCATTATGAGCGACCAAAATGCAGAAATTATTGGGAAACAGTATGCCGCGTTAGATAAAATGGCAAAACAACTAGGAAGCAAATTACATGCTCCGTATATGAGTTTATCATTTATGGCATTGTTGGTTATTCCTGCTTTAAAGTTGAGCGACAAAGGCTTGTTTAATGGTGGCGATTTTCAATTTACAACAGTAGAAGTTTTTTAGTGTCTATAAGAAAAACAACGCAATATGTTTGTTAATATCTATTAGAGTTTTCAAATTTATAGATTTCATTTTCAAATTACCTATCTTTAAACCTTTCAAAATTAAACCCTATTATGATAAAGAAATTTATTCTCATTGCAGCCATCACTTTTACAATTTCAAGTTGTAAAGACACCAATCATCAAGCGATTGAAAATACAACGAAAACTGAAGTTAAAAATACATTCGCAAAAGACAATTACACCAAAAGGGAAGTGATGATAGAAATGCGTGATGGTATAAAATTACACACCACCATTTACACACCAAAAGATACGTCTAAAACCTATCCAATTTTAATGAAACGTACTCCATATAGTTGTAAACCTTACGGTGAAAACAAATTCCCAAATAAAGTAGGTCCAAATACATACCTCATGGAAGAAGGTAATATTATGGTCTATCAAGATGTGCGTGGCCGTTGGAATAGTGAAGGAGTTTACGATAATATGCGTCCTTATATTCCTAATAAAACAGGAACACAATTTGATGAAGCTAGTGATACTTACGATACTATTGAATGGCTAATTAATAATGCGGAGCATAATAACGGTAATGTTGGTACGTACGGCATTTCTTATCCAGGTTTTTATGCGACGTACTCGTTATTAGATGCGCATCCAGCATTAAAAGCAGTGTCGCCACAAGCTTGTATTGGAGATTTCTTTTTTGATGATTTTATACATAACGGAGCATTTTTGCTGAGTTATTGGAGAGCCACATCTGTATTTGGGTATATGAAAGATAAACCCACCAAACAAGCTTGGTACGAGTTTCCAGATATTAGTACAGAAGATCAGTATCAGTTCTTTTTAGATAATATGCCATTAAGTAAATTAGACAGCTATTATGGGGAAGATAATGTATTTATGGAGCAGTTAAAAACACATGTAACCTACGATGAGTTTTGGCAAAGTAGAGGCATTATTCAACATTTAAAAGACATAAAACCTGCCACTATGATTGTTGGAGGTTTGTTTGATGCCGAAGATTTATATGGGCCATTTAGCACGTATAAAAGCATTGAAGCCAATAGTACTAACTACAATACTATAGTTTTTGGACCATGGAGCCATGGAGATTGGGCTAGAAATAAAGAACGACAAGTGGTTGGTAATATTCATTTTGGTGATGCTATTTCAGATTATTTTCAGAAAAATATTGAAACCAAATTCTTTAACCATTTTCTTAAAGGAGAAGCTAATGGAGAAACCAATTTAGCAGAAGCTCACATGTTTAATACAGGTACAAAAGCTTGGAAATCCTTTACCGTTTGGCCGCCAAAAAACACAACAAAAGAACGTTATTTTATGCAGCCTTACGAAACGTTAACGCAGCGTGCAAATCGTAAAATAGCATCATCAAGTTTTGTAAGTGATCCTAAAAAACCTGTGCCATATTCCGAAGACATTAAAGTTGGGTTTACACCACGTAAATTTATGACAGACGATCAGCGTTTTGCATCGCGACGACCAGATGTTTTAACTTTTGAAACTCAAGTTTTAGAAACCGATATCACACTTGCTGGAGATATTTTAGCAAAACTAAATGTTTCTACAACTGGTACTGCTGCAGATTGGATTGTAAAGGTTATCGATGTTTTTCCAGCAGATACTGAGAACACAGACGATGTGCAAGACCATTTAAAACTAAGTAATTACCACATGATGGTGCGTAGCGAAGTCTTACGAGGACGTTTTAGAAATAGTATGTCTAAGCCTGAACCATTTGTACCAAACCAAAAAACAGCAGTTAATTTAAAATTGCAAGATGTGTTTCATACCTTTAAAAAAGGACATAAAATACAAGTGCAAGTGCAAAGTACATTTTTCCCTTACATAGATGCCAATCCGCAAACGTATGTAGATACTATCTTTAAAGCAAAGGCTTCAGATTTTAAAACACAAACGCATAAGGTTTATAATGATTCTTCAATAGAATTTACCGTATTATCACACCAGTAATTTTGCCAATAGCTAATAGCCAAAAGCCGAAATAATAATGCCAGTACTAGAGTCAACCTACAAACCACCATTTTGGGCTAAGAAAAGCTTTGTATCTACATTATTTTCTGGGTTAGCCCGAAAAGTAAAAGGTGTTGTGCAAACTAGAGAACGTATTACTTTGCCAGATACAGATTTTATAGATTTAGATTGGAGTTATGCCAAAGAGAAAAGTAATAAAGTAATTGTTTTGCTTCATGGACTAGAAGGGCACGCACAACGGCCATATCTTACAGGAGCAGCAAAACTATTTAATGCCAACGGTGTTGATGCTGTCGGTGTTAATTTTAGAGGTTGTAGTGGTGAAACTAATTTGCTATATCGAAGTTACCACTCTGGCGCAACCGAAGATTTAGATGCGGTTGTAACCCATCTGTTAACTAAAAATATATATGATGAAATTTACATTAAAGGCATTAGTCTAGGAGCAAACATGGTCTTAAAATATGTGGGAGAACAACGCAATTTACCAAAAGAATTAAAAGC
>JBMYXP010000142.1:0-4422 GCA_049608525.1 Winogradskyella sp. | reverse complement strand
GACGTAGAGTTAGCCATTAAATTAAAAGAAGAAAACAAAGCCTTTAAGGTAGAAAAATACAGACACAATTATCCACATTGCTGGCGAACAGATAAACCAATTCTATATTATCCATTAGATTCTTGGTTTATAAAAATTACAGATGTAAAAGGCAAAATGCACGAGCTAAACACCACCATAAACTGGAAACCAGAATCTACAGGAACAGGTCGTTTTGGTAACTGGTTGGCTAATGCAAACGACTGGAATTTATCACGTTCTCGTTATTGGGGCATTCCGTTGCCAATTTGGAGAACCGAAGACGGTAAAGAAGACATTTGTATAGGTTCTGTTGAAGAATTAAAAGCCGAAATGAAGAAATCTGTTCAGGCAGGTATTATGAAAGCTGATATTTTTGAAGATTTTGAAGTTGGAAATAATTCTGAAGACAACTATGCAAAACTAGATTTGCACAAAAATATTGTTGACGAAATTGTGCTAGTTTCAGCAAGCGGTAAACCCATGAAACGTGAAGCAGATTTAATAGACGTTTGGTTCGACTCTGGCTCAATGCCTTATGCACAATGGCATTACCCGTTTGAAAACAAAGATAAAATTGATCAAAATAAATCATTCCCAGCAGATTTTATTGCCGAAGGTGTTGACCAAACACGAGGTTGGTTTTATACATTGCATGCTATTGCAACCATGGTTTTCGATTCTGTAGCTTATAAAAACGTGGTATCAAACGGTTTGGTTTTAGATAAAAACGGACAAAAAATGTCTAAGCGTCTTGGTAATGCCACAGATCCTTTTGAAACCTTATCAAAATACGGAGCAGATGCCACACGTTGGTATATGATTAGTAATGCTAATCCTTGGGATAATTTAAAATTTGATAGCGAAGGTATTGCTGAGGTGAGTCGTAAATTTTTTGGCACACTATATAATACGTATTCATTCTTCACATTATACACAAATATTGATGGTTTTAAGTATAGTGAAGCGGATATAAAACTAGAAGATCGACCAGAAATTGACCGTTGGATTCTTTCAGAATTAAACACATTAATAGAAAAAGTTGATAAATTTTATGAGGCATACGAGCCAACAAAAGCAGCACGAGCAATTTCAGACTTTACACAAGATCATCTAAGTAATTGGTTTGTACGTTTAAGCAGAAGACGTTTTTGGAAAGGCGATTACCAAACCGATAAAATATCTGCCTACCAAACACTATATACGTGCATGGAAACCATTGCAAAACTAGGCGCACCAATTGCACCGTTTTTTATGGACCGCTTGTATTTAGACTTAAATGCAGTAACTAAAAAAGAAACGTTTGAGAGCGTACATTTAGCAGAATTTCCAAAAGCAAATGCAACACTAATTAATAAAGTATTAGAGCGCAAAATGGAAAGTGCACAAACGATATGTTCTTTAGTGTTATCTTTAAGAGCGAAAGAAAAAATTAAAGTGCGTCAGCCATTACAAAAAATTATGATTCCGGTTGATAGTCAGCAACAAAAGGAAGAAATTGAAGCCGTAGCAGATTTAATTAAACACGAAATAAATATAAAAGACATCGAACTTTTAAGTGATGCGTCAGATATTTTAGTAAAAAAAATTAAACCAAATTTTAAGACTTTAGGACCAAAGTTTGGAAAAGATATGAAAACCATTTCGGGTATTATTAATAGTTTTAATGCCGATGCTATTAATACAATTGAACAACATGGAAATTTAGATATTGATGTTAACGGAAAAAGCGTTACCTTAGGGCTTGAAGATGTGGAGATTACATCTCAAGATATTGAAGGTTGGTTAGTAGCAAACGATGGTGCATTAACAGTAGCGTTAGACGTTACAATTACCGAGGATTTACGTAGAGAAGGTATTGCACGAGAGCTTGTAAACCGTATTCAAAATTTACGTAAAGAATCTGGGTTTGAAGTTACGGACAGAATTGATGTACAGCTTCAAAATAACACAGATATTGCAGCAGCAGTAGCAGCTAATGAAGCTTACATTAAATCGGAAACACTAACCGAAGATTTAAAAATTATGAATACAATAGATACTGGTATAGAAATTGCATTTGATGACGTAAATACCAAGTTATTTATACAAAAACATTAAAAAATTATGTCAACAGATACAGCAAACAGATATTCTGATAATGATTTAGCGGAATTCAAATTATTATTACAAGAAAAAATTAAAAAAGCAGAACACGATTTAGAGCTTATACAAAGTGCGTACATGAACGATCTTAATAATGGCACAGACGATACGTCGCCAACATTTAAGGCTTTTGAAGAAGGTAGTGCAACTATGAGTAAAGAAGCAAATTCTGCATTGGCCATAAGACAAGAAAAGTTTATACGCGACTTAAAAAATGCCTTAATACGTATTGAAAATAAAACGTACGGTATTTGCCGTGTTACCAGAAAACTAATTAATAAAGAACGGTTAAAGCTTGTGCCACACGCTACATTGAGCATTGAGGCTAAAAATATGCAGTAACAAATAGGGTTAAAAAAAGAAACCTTACTACACTGTATTATATATTTAATGTAAAAACCACAAAGCTTTGAACTATTTTTTTCAAAGCTTTTTTATGCCGTTTTGGTAACACTCATTTTTTTACCAAAACAAACTGTTTTCACAAAAACTATTTATGACCCTAAAAAAAGCATCGCTTATTATTATTGTTATTTTATTGATAGACCAAATCAGTAAAATTTATATAAAAACACATATTCAGTTAAATGAAAGTATTGCAGTGTTTTCTTGGTTTAAAATTCATTTTATAGAAAATGACGGTATGGCTTGGGGCACAAAACTGAGCGATATTTTTACATTTATTTCAGATAAATCTGCAAAGCTTATTTTAACATTATTTAGAATAGTTGCCATTACTGGTATTGCAATTTGGTTAGTAGATGTAACAAAAAATAAAAAATCTAAGACTTTAATTTTTGCAGTTGCTATAATTTTTGCTGGTGCATTAGGAAATATTATTGACTCCGTGTTTTATGGAGTTTTATTTAGCGATAGCAGTATGGAGGTGGCATCGTTTTTACCTAAAAATGGCGGTTATGCAGGTGTGTTTTATGGTAAGGTTGTAGATATGTTATATTTACCTATTTGGCAAGGTGTTTTACCAAATTGGTTGCCCGTTATTGGTGGTAGATACGTCTCTTTTTTCGACCCTGTTTTTAATGTCGCAGATATAGCAATTAGCACCGGTATTGGTATCTTAATTGTATTTAATAAAAAGGCATTTAAAGAAACGGTTTCTACGAATTAAAACTGAAATATCTTATTTGGAGTTACGCAATAATCTAGTTTAATATCATCTTTAGAAACTTTAAACGTTTGGTGTTCAGCTTCAAAAAAAGAGAGTCCAATTTTAATAGTTTTGGGCTTACATTTAGCCAAAAATCGGTCGTAAAAGCCTTTGCCATAGCCAATACGATTTCCTGTATTGTCAAAAGCTAAAAGCGGAATAAAAACAACATCTAATTTTGAAGTTTCAACTTCTATACCATCTATAGGTTCTGGGATATTATAAGCGTTTTTCTTAATTTTAGTGTTGTCTGTAAGCAAAAAATGCGTCATGGAGTAATTTTCAAAATTACTTTTAGAGATGATTATGTTTTTATCTTTTCCTGCTAAAATATTTAAAATATAATCGGTGTTTACTTCTTTTTGTTCTTCAATAGTTAAAAAGATATGGTAAAAAGTGGTATCCCAAATATCTAATTTTAATAGTTGATTGGCTATTTGTAGGCTTAGTTCTTCAACATTTTCAAGAGATAATTGGGCTCGTTTTTTTTTATATAACAGTCTAAGTTTAGATTTATTCATTGCTAATTGGTTGTTTTTAACTCGAGGTTACACGAAATAAAGCATCGCCTTGGTAAACCAGTGGTGCTTCGTTTACATTAATAATATAACCGTTAACAGTAGATTTTACGTTGTGGTGTAATTTTCCGTAAGGATCTGTAATTTGCCCTAAAATACTATTAATAGCCACTTTGTCATTTGCTCTAACTGTTGCTTTAAACATGCCAGAATGTTTTGCGCGTACCCATTTACTTTTTTTAATAAATAGAGTTGGTGTTTTTGGTGGGCTAGATGCTAATTTTGGATTTAGCATATTAAAATGATTTAATATACGCTTCACCCCTTTTAAGCCTATTTGAGAAATGTTTTCATCTACAAAAGACGATTTTCCTCCTTCAAAAAGTAAAATGGGTTTTTCTAAATTAGAACAGGCATTTCTAAATGATTTAGCGATGTGGTTTGCGTATAGCACAAATGGTGCGCCAAATATAGTTGCAAGCTCTTCTAGTTTAGGGTTGTTTTTTGCAATGCGTATCTGTGCTGCATTAAAACGGCTTGCTCCACCAGTATGGAAATCTATAATTAAATCTA
>JBMYXP010000141.1:0-4444 GCA_049608525.1 Winogradskyella sp. | reverse complement strand
ATTTTACAAATACAAAAAAAGAATCTTACTATTTTTGAGGATACTTTAATTATAAGATATGTCATCAAAAATTTTAATTATTGGTGCTTGTGGTCAAATAGGATCTGAGCTTACCTACAAACTTAGAGAAATCTACGGTGTTAACAATGTTATTGCAAGCGATATAAATACTCGAAAACTAGATTTAGTAAACTCTGGCCCATTTGAGATTATAGATGCCAAAAATTTTAATGCTATAAAAGATTGTTGTAAAAATAACAACGTAAAAACGGTGTATTTAATGGCAGCTCTATTAAGCGCAACTGGCGAAAAATATCCAATGGAAGCTTGGGACTTAAACATGAACTCGCTTTTTAATGTTTTAAACTTAGCTAAAGAAAAAATAATTGACGCTATTTTTTGGCCAAGTAGTATTGCTGTTTTTGGACCAACATCTCCTAAACAAAACACACCTCAACATACCACTTGCGAGCCAACTACCGTTTATGGTATAACAAAACAAGTTGGTGAGCGTTGGTGTGAGTATTACCACAAAAAATATGGTGTAGATGTTCGCAGTATTCGTTACCCAGGTATAATAAGTTATAAAACATTACCAGGTGGCGGCACCACAGATTATGCAGTAGAAATTTACCACGATGCCTTAAAAAAAAGCACGTACAATTGTTTTTTGGCAGAAAACACAGCGTTACCAATGATGTATATGGAAGATGCTATTAACGCAACTATACAGTTAATGACAGCGCCTTCTGCGGATATAAGCATAAGGTCTTCTTATAATTTAGCCGCTATTACATTTACACCAAAACAGATTTTTGAAAGTATAAAAGCTCAGATTCCAGAATTTTCTATTACATATCGCCCAGATTTTAGGCAGGCTATTGCAGACAGTTGGCCGTCTTCTATAGACGATAGTGCTGCCCAAAAAGATTGGAACTGGCAACATAAGTTTAGCTTAGATACTATGACTGCAGATATGTTAAAGCAACTAAAAAAGGCAGAGAGTTAGTAATGAAATAAATAAACATAAGAAAAGGCGAACATAATGTTCGCCTTTTCTTGCCCCAAATTTATCATAAACTTAACCTTTATATACTTATGATGCGGCTAAGGTAATTCATTACTTTTAATAAGGAAATGTTTTTGGTTATTTTTTAATTTTTTTAACGTTTTAGTAAGCCCGTTCTTTGTTGCCTGTATAAAAATTAATAAATGCTCTATTTACCACTCTATTACCGCCATTTGTAGGATAATTGCCTGTAAAATACCAGTCTCCTGTATGCGCTGGGCAGGCTTTATGTAAATTTTCTACAGTTTGAAAAATAATTTTAACCTCTGCATTTACATCAGTATCACACAATAGTTCTGCTATTTTGTCTGAAATTTCTTCTGAAGTAAATTTATCATAGATGTCTTTTACGTAATTAACCACATTTTTGTCTTTCATATCAACTTGAGAAAGACATTTTTTATAAACCTCATCTACAATATCATATTGGTTAGTTTCTTTTAGTAATGCTAATGCAGCTTGAAACGCAACTAAACTCTCAAGGTTTGCCATGTCTATGCCATAGCAATCTGGGTAACGTATTTGAGGAGCAGAAGAGACAATTACTATTTTTTTAGGATGCAAACGATCCATCATTTTAATAATACTTTTCTTTAATGTTGTACCTCTTACAATGCTATCGTCAATGATAACTAAATTATCTGTTGGTTTAATAACACCGTAGGTAACGTCGTAAACATGCGCCACCAAATCATCTCTACTGCTATCGTCTGCAATAAAAGTTCTTAGTTTTACGTCTTTAATAGCAACTTTTTCTATTCTTGGCCGTTCCGAAAGAATTTCTGTAACACGCTCAGCAGATAATTTTCCGTTTCCATCTAAAATAGATTGTGTTTTTTTGGCATTTAAGTGTTCTTCAACCTTATCAATCATACCAAAAAAAGACGTTTCGGCAGTATTAGGGATAAAAGAAAACACCGTATTTTTAGTGTCGTTTTTAATAGCTTCGAGGACTTTTGGTACTAATAATTTACCAAGATTTTTTCGTTCTTCGTAAATCTCGGCATCGCTTCCTCTCGAAAAATAGATGCGTTCAAAAGAACAAGCATTACGCGCTAGAGGTTCTAATATTTTTTTAATGGCCGTTTTACCAGATTTTTTGGTAATAATGGCATGTCCTGGAGGTAACTCTTGTACGCTTTTAAAAGGGACATTAAATACCGTTTGTATTACCGGTCGCTCTGATGCAACAACTACAATTTCATCATCTTTATAATAATATGCGGGTCTTATACCTGCTGGATCTCTTAATACAAAAGCATCTCCATGCCCTAATAAACCTGCCATTGCATAGCCTCCATCCCAATTTTTGGCTGCTCGTCTAAGTATTTTTGCAACTTTTAACCGTTCTGCAATTAGTGGCGAGCATTCATTTTTATTATAGCCTTCTTTTTTAAGGTCTTTATAAATTTTTGAAACTTCATCATCTAAAAAATGCCCAATCTTTTCCATTACAGTAATGGTATCGGCTTTTTCTTTTGGGTGCTGACCAATTTCTAATAAATTATCAAAAAGCTCGTTAACATTTGTCATGTTAAAATTACCAGCCACAATAAGGTTTCTGTGCATCCAATTGTTTTGTCTTAAAAACGGGTGTACACTTTCTACGTTATTTTTACCAAACGTTCCGTAGCGAACATGCCCCAACAACAATTCGCCAACATAAGGAATGTGCTTTTTTTGTAGTGCAACGTTATCTTGATATTCTGGGTTTTTGGTTAACTCAACATTAATACGTTCATTAATTTGAGAAAAAATATCTTGAATAGGTTGTTGCTCAATAGAGCGCACACGGCTTATATAGCGTTCGCCAGGTTGTGTATCTAATTTTATACTTGCAAAACCAGCACCATCTTGCCCACGGTTGTGTTGCTTCTCCATCATAAGATACATTTTATTAACTCCATAAAATGCACTTCCGTATTTTTCTTTGTAGTATTCTAATGGTTTTAGTAATCTAATAAGTGCAATTCCGCACTCATGTTTTAAAGCATCACTCATGTTATATTATCTATTTTGCTGTGTAAATTTATTTAATGGCAGTGTGCACGTTTAAATTGTAAAAACAAAGACAACAATTAATTACGTTATAGTTATCGTCGTTGCTATTTTTTACGAAATCGGAAACTCTAGGGATAAATTCAGAATTTTCATTTTCTAAAAATGATTTTAAGCATTTTTAGCGTTGTTGTTTTAATATCCATTTTAAAGTTTTTTAACAAAAATGTAAAAATACAATTTTTAAAGAAAGAGTTTTTGAACTCCAAATAAACTATTACATCTTCATTAACCAATGTTTTACATCAACCTCAGCTTTAATTAAATTTTTTAAATCTTCAATTTTAACACGCTTTTGTTCCATGGTATCTCTATGGCGAATCGTTACTGTATTATCTTCTAAACTATCGTGATCTACTGTGATGCAAAATGGTGTGCCAGCAGCATCTTGGCGTCTGTAACGTTTACCTACTGCATCTTTTTCGTCATAAAACACGTTAAAATCCCATTTTAAATCGTCAATAATTTGTTTAGCTAACTCTGGTAAACCATCTTTTTTAACCAACGGAAATACGGCTGCTTTTGTTGGTGCTAATACTGCGGGTAATTTTAAAACAGTACGTGTTGTATTGTTTTCTAAGGCTTCTTCAACTAATGCGTTTGAAAACACAGCCAAAAACATACGGTCTAAGCCAATAGAGGTTTCTAAAACGTACGGTGTATAATTTGCTTTTTCGTCATTATCAAAATACTGTAATTTTTTACCTGAAGCTTTTTCGTGTTGTTTTAAGTCGAAATCTGTACGTGAGTGAATACCTTCTAATTCTTTAAAACCAAACGGAAAATTAAACTCAATATCTGTTGCTGCGTCTGCGTAATGTGCTAACTTTTCGTGATCGTGAAAACGGTAATTTTCCTCTCCTAAACCTAAAGAGTTATGCCATTTCATGCGTGCTTCTTTCCAATATTTAAACCATTCTTTTTGTGTGCCTGGTTTAATGAAAAATTGCATTTCCATTTGTTCAAACTCACGCATTCTAAAAATAAATTGTCTTGCCACAATTTCATTTCTAAAGGCTTTGCCCGTTTGTGCAATGCCAAAAGGAATTTTTAGTCGTCCTGTTTTCTGAACGTTCAAAAAGTTAACAAAAATACCTTGAGCCGTTTCTGGGCGCAAATATAAATCCATTGCCGTTTCTGCAGATGCGCCAAGTTTAGTGCCAAACATGAGGTTAAATTGCTTAACGTCTGTCCAGTTTCTACTACCCGACAAAGGGCATGCTATGTCTAGTTCTTCAATTAGTGCTTTAACATCTGCTAAATCTTCTTTTTCTAAAGATTGCCCTAAACGTTTAAGAATGGTGTCTATTTTTTCTT
>JBMYXP010000140.1:0-4546 GCA_049608525.1 Winogradskyella sp. | reverse complement strand
TCTTTTATGGTAAACAACTTAGTAATGCCAAGTTAAACTTCACGTTGTTGTATATTTTTGTTTTTTTCGTTCATTTAGTGTCATAAAATTGAAATTTTGTTGTACAATACCTAGGTTTTATTTCTAAACCGAACAAAAAATAGTTCAATTTTTTATACGACATTTAAAAATTAATTAAATATTATGAAAATAATATCTAATATGTAAAATCAGCAAGTAACCCCAGTTAAGATTATTTTTTTCTTTTGAAACAGAATAAAACAAAGAACATTTTACGGTAATTTTAATATGGAGTTGGTCAAAGTCCATTTTTTTAATTTATTTGCAACTATCTTTATAGCAAATGAAGCCAATTTCTATTTCAAAACTTACAGAATTAAATTTAAAGCTTAAAGGCGAATTACATTTTAGTGAGGTAATGCGTCGGTTATACGCAACAGATGCTTCGGTTTATAGACAACTGCCTTTAGCGGTTGCATTGCCAAAAAATAAAGAAGATATTAAACTATTAATTGCTTTTGCTAATAAAAATAAGACGGCATTAATTCCTAGAACAGCTGGTACATCTCTTGCTGGTCAATGTGTTGGTAGTGGTATTGTAGTCGATGTTTCTAAACACTTTACAAAAATTTTAGATATCAATGAAACCAATAAAACAGTTACCGTTCAGCCTGGTGTGGTTAGAGATGAATTAAATAATTACCTAAAACCATTCAACCTGTTTTTTGCACCAAACACATCAACCTCTAATCGGTGTATGATTGGTGGTATGGTTGGTAATAATTCTTCGGGCTCAACATCTATTCAATATGGAGTAACACGAGATAAGGTTTTAAGTTTGAAAACACTATTGAGCGATGGAAGTGAAGCTGAGTTTAAATCGCTTTCAGTTAAAGACTTTAAAGAAAAACAAAATTTGAATACGCTCGAAGGTAAAATTTACAATACCATATATTCTGAATTACAGCCCAAAAGCGTTCATAAAGAAATAAAAGCTAATTTTCCGAAACCAGAAATTCATCGTAGAAACACAGGTTATGCTATTGATGAATTAATAAAATCAGCGGTTTTTTGCGATTCAAACTCAAATTTAAACACGCATTTTAACATGTGTAAGCTGTTATCTGGTAGCGAAGGTACATTAGCTTTTACGACACAAATAACGTTGCAATTAGATAATTTACCGCCAAAAGAGAGTGCTATGATTGCCTTTCATTTTAATAGTGTAAACACCTGTTTAACTGCTGTACAAACAGTAATGCGGTATAATTTGCATACCTGCGAAATGCTAGATGATACTATTTTAAACCTTACAAAACACAATAAAACCCAGCAAGAAAACAGACAATTTATAAAAGGAAACCCAGCAGCAATTTTAATGTGCGAGCTAAAATCTGAAACTCAAAAATCACTTAATAAACAAGTAGATAATATTTTAGAAGCTGTTAAAAAACTTAACACTAGTTATGCAGCACCTGTTTTAAAAGGGAATGCTATCGTTAAAGCTTTAGAGTTAAGAAAAGCAGGTTTGGGTTTATTGGGTAATATTATAGGTGATAAAAAAGCAGTTGCTTGTATAGAAGATACGGCTGTTGCGTTAGAGGATTTAGAGAGTTATATTGCAGAGTTTTCGGCTTTAATGGCATCTTACAACCAAAAAGCAGTCTATTATGCACATGCTGGTGCTGGCGAATTACACTTACGACCACTATTAGATTTAAAACAAGCAGAAGATGTTGTTTTGTTTAGAGAAATTACCACCGAGGTCGCTAAACTTGTAAAAAAATATAAGGGGTCTATGTCTGGTGAGCATGGAGATGGTATTGTGCGTGGCGAGTTTATCCCAATGATGATTGGTAATGCTAATTACGAAATGTTAAAACGCATTAAAATGGCTTTTGATCCGCAACATATTTTTAATCCAGGAAAAATTGTTAATGCTTATGCGATGGATAAAAATTTGCGCTACGATGTTAATAGAAAAGAACCAGAAATAGAAACGCTTTTAGATTTTTCAGGCTCAGAAGGTATTTTACGAGAAGCCGAAAAATGCAATGGCTCTGGTGATTGTAGAAAATTACCCGAGTTTGGTGGTACAATGTGCCCAAGTTACCGAGCCACACGAAACGAAAAAGATACCACTCGAGCCAGAGCAAATGCGTTGCGTGAGTATTTAACCCATTCAGAAAAAGCTAATAAATTTAATCATAAAGCATTAAAAGAGGTTTTCGATTTGTGTTTAAGTTGTAAAGCTTGTGCAAGCGAATGCCCAAGTAGTGTAGATGTGGCGAGCTTAAAGGCCGAGTTTTTGTACCAATATCAAAAAGCAAATGGGGCTAAATTTAAAGATACGTTTTTTGCCAATTCCACAACCTATAATAGAATAGCTTCAAAGTTTCCTCAATTTTATAATTTATTATTTCAAAATAAATTAACTTCAAAAATTATAAAACATATTTTAGGGATTCACCAAAACCGAAGTTTGCCTTTAATTTCAAAACCTTACACAAGTTGGGCTAATTTTTCAGATTGGATAGATGAAAATAATTACACACCAAAGCCAATAAAAACAGTATATGTATTTGTTGATGAGTTTACAAACTATTTAGAATCTAACATTGCAAAAGATTTAGAAACCGTATTAGAGGCATTAAATTATAAAACACTATATATTCATCATTCAGAATCTGGACGAAGTTTTTTGTCTAAAGGGTTTTTAAAGGAAGCCAAAGATTTAGCCAATAAAAATGTTTCAATTTTTAAAGATGTAATTACAGAAAGCACACCATTAATTGGCATAGAACCTTCGGCAATTTTAACATTTAGAGACGAATATCTAAGATTAGCAGATGATAAAGTTGCTGCAAAATCTATTGCAAAACATACCTTTTTAATAGAAGAATTTATTCAGCAAGAAATTGAATTAGGTAATATTACTTCAAGTCAATTTACTTCAGAAGAAAAAACGATAAAATTTCATGGGCACTGCCACCAAAAGGCAATGGCACATCAAAAAGCAAGTTTTGATGTGCTAAATCTTCCCAAAAATTATAAAGTAGCCATTATACCAAGTGGTTGTTGTGGTATGGCAGGCAGTTTTGGTTACGAAAAAGAGCACTATGCTATTAGTATGCAAATAGGCGAACACACCTTGTTTTCTGCAATTAATAAAACTACAAAAAACACTTGTATTGCAGCAAATGGCACAAGTTGTAGGCATCAAATAAAAGATGGAACACAACGTATTGCATTCCACCCCATTTCTATTTTAAAAGACGCATTAGCGCATTAGTATAATTTTGTAACAAAATTACTCTGCAATATCATACGCAACTAGTACTTGAGTGATCGTTGAAGACCCACTTGCAGGAATCGGAAAATCTGTACCAAGAGCAGTTTCTATTGCCGTTACCGCTAATGGATTAATTTGGTATGCCGCAGCGCTGTCTGCATGCACCAACCCAATATTTTTAGCGAAGTAATTCGTAGAATCCAAAATATCTTGAGATTCTAAAATGGCAATATCTATAGGGAATCCTGGCACAACTTCTACCGAAGCAGTAATACTAATAGCAAGCGTTAATTTTGAAGAAACAACATCTGTATATGCTACATTATTTAGAGTTAAATTTTCTGTAAACCCTAAAGACGTCGAAGTTAATTGGTAGGTAATTGTTAGCGGAATACCATTAAAATTTTGAGTAATTGTGTTTCCATAAGAGGCTAATTCTGTTGCATTTGCGGCCTCTGTATTGTACAATAAAAAATCTACTAAATTAATATCAAAATCTATTAACTCAGTTATTTCAGAAGGCAAATCTAGCGATCCATCTAAAGTTAATGTGGTATTTGTACGGGTTAAATCTCCGCTGGTCATTAAAGCCAAAACAGCACCATTTGCAGGTAAACCATTATTTACCCCAAGCGTAAAATTTGTATCCGTTTCAGAAACTACATACAAACTATCTTGGCTCATTGTAGTTTCGTTGGTCGCATTATTGGTGTTAGAAACATCGTATTTCCAAAAATCATTAACAGTAGAAGGGAAGAAGTTACCTTCATTAGCAACGTCATCATTTGTAGGTGTGTCATCATTAGAGCAAGAGGTAATAATACATAAAGCTACAAAAGGTAAAAGAAGGTGTTTTATATTTTTCATTTAATTTTTTTTTAAAAATAAGTTATTTAATTAGAATAGCAATAAAGCGCACAACAATTTCTGTTTTTACAATAATACTTTTACATTAGCATAAAATAAAAAGTTTTAATGGCAGGAAATTCCTTCGGAAAAGTATTTAAGCTCACCACTTTTGGGGAGTCTCATGGTGTTGCTATTGGTGGTATTATTGATGGTTGTCCAGCAGGTTTGCAACTCAATTTTGAAGCCATTCAAAATGAAATGAACCGACGTAAGCCAGGGCAATCTAAGATAGTTACTCAGCGTAAAGAGCCAGATTCAGTTCAATTCTATTCAGGTATTTTTGAAGGTAAAACCACAGGAACTCCAATTGGGTTTGTAATTCATAATACCAATCAAAAATCTAAA
>JBMYXP010000139.1:0-4604 GCA_049608525.1 Winogradskyella sp. | reverse complement strand
AGGGTATAATTTAGATTAGTTATAGCGCATTTTAAATCTTAATAGGTATGAGATAGAGCAGCTGTATAGCTGTTGATTTAAAAAAAACAAAAAAGCCTTTCATTTCTGAAAGGCTTACTAATTTAGGGTGGAAGACCGGGTTCGAACCGGCGACTTTCGGTACCACAAACCGACGCTCTAACCAGCTGAGCTACAACCACCATTTTAATTAGGATTGCAAATGTAATAGTTTTGTAAAGTTATACAAAACGTTTTTCGATTTTTTTTTAGTGTTGGTTTTTCAAAATTAATTTTCGGCATTAAAAAACACTTTATAAAAGTGCATCTTCTTTTCGTTGTCGTAGCCACGTTCTAAATATTCTGCTGAGGCATCTGGCGCATCAATATTAAGTTTTATTTGTATGTTGGTGTCTAGTTTTATTTCGGTTTTAATCTTTTGTTTTTGCTTTTTTAGAGCAATTTCAGAAACATCAAACTGATTTCTAATTAATACTTTGTTGTCGGTTTCGTAGGTTTTTTTATAGTCTTCAAATAGTTGAATATGGTCTTCTTCATTAAAAACATCTTCTTTAAAAGTTTCAATATTTACAATTTCATTTTCCTTAAAAAAATCTACGGTTTTGGCTAAGAAATTACTTTGTTCTTGTCCGCCAAAATTGGGTTGCAATATTTCTTTAGAAAACTCTCTACACAACTCAATACAGTTTTTGGTGTGTTGGTTGCTATCGTCTGGATACACAATGTTGAGGAAACTTTTAATCCAGTATTGCGTGTCGTAGGTGTTGTTATCTACGCTAAATACAATTTTGCCTTCCATGTCTGAGGTGTTAAGTATTAAACACCCTTTATCTACCTTTTTAGCTTGAATGCCTTTTTGCACTAAAATATCGTAGGCATTGTCTTCTAAATAAGTTTGAAAGAATTCTGTTTTATTTTCAATCTTAAAAATGCCAATGGCATCTGTAAAATAATCTTCGTATTGTATGTTTTCAAAATGACAAATTAAGACATCGCCAGTTTTTATTTGTGCAGAATTGCTTTGCTCAAATAAGTGGGTAACGATATGTTTTGAGACGTTTATAAAATCGTCTTCAGCTTTAAAAAGTTGCTCGCTATAAGTGTTAATTTCATTAAGACCAATATCGCTATGGTGATGAAAACGGTAACTCTCCGCAACGCTTACAAATGGTTTTAGCAAATAAGGGACTATTAAATTGTAGGTAACTTCATCAAAATTTATAATTGCATCTGAAAACGCATTTTTAGTACCATTAAATTTATTGCCAACTTTATGGATAATACAGCTTTTTAAAGCCGCTTTTTGTCTTTTTATCATTACTTTTTAGTCTTTTTTTTAGCGCAGAATACTAAAAATGAATTACGATTGGTTTCTGTAATTTTGCTCCCAAGTCCAAGATGAACTAATCATTTCGTCTAAATTTTTTTCTGCAACCCAACCTAGTTTTTCTTTTGCAAGTTCTGTTGCCGCAAAAAGCGCTTCAATATCTCCTTGGCGACGGTCTGTAATTTCGTAATTAAGTTTAAGGTTGGCTACTTTTTCAAAAGATTTTATAACGTCTAAAACGGTGTAGCCGAGACCTGTACCAAGATTAAAAACCTCAAAAGGGGTGTCTTGGTTGTTGTTTAGTAAGCGTTTTACGGCAATAACGTGTGCTTTTGCTAAATCTACAACATGTATATAATCTCTTATGGCGGTACCATCTTTGGTGTTGTAATCGTCACCAAAAACCATTAATTTTTCTCTTATACCAGCAGCAGTTTGTGTAATGTATGGCATTAAATTATTAGGAATACCGTTTGGGATTTCGCCTACCAAACCCGATGCGTGCGCGCCAATTGGGTTAAAGTAACGCAAAGAAATTGCTGAAAAATTTGGGCTAGCGTTAACATAGTCTTCTAAAATTTCTTCTGCTATTTTTTTGGTATTGCCGTAAGCAGAAGTTGGCCGTTGTGTGTGGTTGTTTTCTGTAACAGGTAATGTGTTTGGTGTGCCATACACGGTTGCAGACGATGAAAAAATAAAGTTTGATATGCCTTGTTCTTTCTGAGCAATAAGCGTATTTATTAGGGCATAAAAATTGTTTTGGTAATATTTTAAAGGATCTTGTACAGACTCACCAACCGCTTTGTGTGCCGCAAAGTGAATAACGGCTTTGGCATCGTTATGTGCTTTAAAAATAGCTTGGGTAGCTTCACTATTTTTTAAATCTAATTTAATAAAAGTAGGAGCAATGCCTGTTATTTTTTTAATACGCTCTATTGTGCTGTCGTTAGAGTTAGATAAATCATCTATGATAACAACTTCAAAATTAGTTTCGATTAACTCAATTACAGTATGCGCCCCAATGTAACCACAGCCACCTGTAACAATAATTTTATTTTTCATCTTTATAATTTTACTACACAAATTTAGTTAAATTATTTGCTAAAATAACGGGGTTTGGTATTACTTATAAATCTGTAGTTTTATTTTAGATAGGATTTTCTATCTTTAGAGCATGGCTAACAACACAACTTCATTCTCTATAAAACAATGGTCGCAAAACGACCAGCCCAGAGAAAAATTAAGAGATAAAGGAAAAGCTGTACTTAGCAATGCAGAATTGGTTGCCATACTAATAGGATCTGGCAATAGGCAAGAAAGTGCAGTGGACTTATGCAAACGTATTTTGGCAAGCGTAGATAATAACTTAAATGCTCTAGGCAAACTTTCTATAAAGCAGTTAATGGAATTTAAAGGTATTGGCGAAGCAAAAGCAATAACCATACTTGCAGCTTTAGAGTTGGGTAGGAGACGACGTGCAGAAGATACTTTAGAATTAAATAAAGTAGAAAGTAGCCAATCGGTTTTTAACATTATGCAGCCCATTATAGGAGAACTGCCTCACGAAGAATTTTGGATATTATACCTTAATAATTCTAATAAAATTTTAAGAAAAAATCAATTAAGTAAAGGAGGTATAACAGGCACTTTGGTAGATGTGCGTTTGGTGCTTAAAACCGCTTTAGAGGTTGGTGCAACCGCTTTAATACTAAGTCATAATCATCCGTCGGGGACTTTAAAACCTAGCCAATCTGACGTTAATATTACACAAAAATTAAAGTTGGCAGCAGAGCATTTAGATCTAAAAGTTTTAGATCATATTATAGTTACTGAGAACGCGTATTTTAGTTTTGCCGATGCCAGCCTTATATAAACACCAAGCTTAAGTTTTTAGTATTAAACCTATATAATCTTTACTGTTGAAAAGAGAATTTGCTATTTTTAGTTTTTAGAATTTACTACGCAATATGCTATTAGTTTATACACACAAAATTACACCTCGTTTAACGTATGTTTTTAAGCATATCTGCAAACGCATTCTTGGTTTGGAGGTTGGCTTTACTTCAAAAATTGAAGATTTTATTGCCCACAGCAGCCTTAAAATGTCTTACACAAAACAGCCACTAAGCCACGAGTTGTTTGTAAGAAGCCACAGTTTGTTGTTTGAGCAAGGACTGTCTGATATAGATATTAACATACAACCATGGGATACCACAAAAGGCTTTTTTGCAACAGGAAATCGTAGTCATTTACCATTCGATATTTTTGCCGCATCATTTTATTTGCTGAGCCGTTACGAAGAATATATGCCACATGTTAGAGACGATTATGAGCGTTTTATGGCCACCGAAAGTTTAGCGTACCAACACCATTTTTTATCGCAGCCTGTTGTAGATATCTGGGCTTACAAACTCAAGGCGGTATTACAAGAGCGTTTTCCAGATTATACATTTGCTCACAAAACCTACAACGTACAGCCTGTAATAGATGTGCCAATGGCTTATAAGTTTAAGGAAAAAGGGTTAATGAGAACTATTGGTGGTACATTAAATGATCTAAGACGGCTTAGATTTAGGCAACTCTATAATAGGTATTCTGTTTTAATGGGGTTTAAAAACGATCCGTATAACACCTATAAATGGCTAATAAATAAACAAAAACAATGCAGTTTTAAGTTTACTGTATTGTTTTTAATAGGAGACTATTCTACCTACGATAAAAATATTAGTACCAATAAAAAACAATTTGTTTCGCTTATAAAATCTATTGCAGATTATTGTAATGTTGGCATAAAAGCATCGTATTTATCATTAGATGATGTTTCTATTTTGAAACAAGAAAAACAAAAAATCGAATCCATAATTAATAGAGATTTAAAAGCCATACGGCATTCGTTTTCAAAATTAAATTTACCTCAATCGTACCGTAATTTAATTGAGTTAGAGATTAATCAAGACTTTACAATGGGTTATATTAACGCTCTTGGTTTTAGAGCAGGTACTTGCACACCGTTTCAGTTTTACGATTTAGATTACGAAATACAAACACCACTACAAATTAACCCTTACCAATGTTTAGATGCGGTTTTACTAAAACAACGATCTTTGTTAGATAAGACCGAAACCTTGCAAAAATTAATACGAGAAATAAAGGCTGTAAATGGAACTTTTATACCAATATTTCATAACTATGCGTTTAGTAATACTGGCAAATGGAAGGACTTTAAAATTGTATTTAATTTAATATTAGAATCTGTAAA
>JBMYXP010000138.1:0-4948 GCA_049608525.1 Winogradskyella sp. | reverse complement strand
AAAACCTAAAACCCAACACTTAACACCTAACTTTTGAAAATTTTAGACTGGTACATATTAAAACGCTATTTGCTCACATTTTTAATGATGTTGTTACTATTTATTCCAATTGGTATAACAGTAAATCTAGCAGAAAAAATAGGCAAAATACTAGAGAATAATGCACCTTTTAACGAGGTGGCTATGTATTATCTAAACTTTACAATTTATTTTGCAAACCTATTATTCCCTTTATTTTTATTTCTTTCCGTAATATGGTTTACTTCTAAGTTAGCTAATAACACAGAGATTGTTGCATTTTTAAGTTCTGGAGTTTCGTTTTCACGTTTTTTAAGACCCTATTTAATTGGGGCAACAATTGTATCTGTTTTCGCACTTTTTTTGGGTATGTACTTGGCGCCAATTGCAAGTCAGGGGTTTAATGAGTTTGTATATAAATACTTAAAGAAGAATAAACAAATACAACAAACCACAAATGTTTACAGACAAATAAACGACACAGATTATATCTATGTAAGTAATTTTACACCAAAGCAAAAGCTAGGGATGAATTTTACTTACGAGCATTTTGAAGGGGACGAACTTAAGTATAAAATATTTGCTGATAATATAAGGTACATAGAAAAAGATTCAATATACAGATTAACCACTTATGTAAAACGTACTTTTGTTAATGGAGTAGAAGAAACCTTAGAAAAAGCGCGTAGAAAAGACACTTTGCTTCCTTTTGAGCTTGTAGATTTAACACCAGTAACCTACGCAGCAGAAACCAAACCTTACGGCGAGTTGTTAGAGTTTATAGCAGAAGAGGAGCGAAGAGGATCTTCTAATATAGGGCGTTACCAAGTTGTAAAACTTCGTAAATGGAGTTTACCAGTATCTATATTTATACTAACTATAATTGCAGTAGCAGTGTCGTCTGTAAAACGACGCGGTGGCATGGGAGTTAATTTAGCCCTAGGTATAGCAATAGCTATGGTGTATGTATTTTTTGATAAGGTTTTTGGTGTAATGGCAGAGCAGTCTAATTTTTCAGCGATTATTGCCGTTTGGTTCCCTAATATGGTATTTGGTACTTTGGCAATCTATTTATTACACAATGCAAAACGCTAAATTTAAACATTATTTACACCTACATTTATTAGTTTTTATTGCTGGTTTTACCGCCATATTAGGTGAGTTAATTACCATTGGTGCAATAGCATTAGTGTGGTACAGAATGGCTATTGCAGGTGTTTTTATGTTGTTATTTATTAAAGTTAGAAAGCTTAATATTAAAATAACCAAAAAGGCATTTTGGCAATTCTCGGCAGCTGGTGTCATTATAGCCCTACATTGGATAACTTTTTTCGAAGCCATTAACCAAGCAAATATTTCTATAGCATTAGCCATGTTCTCTTCGGGTGCTTTTTTTGCATCGTTTATTGAGCCTATTTTTTTTAAACGTCGCATATTAGCCTACGAAATCTTATTTGGTGTAGCAGTAATATTGGGTGTATTTTTAATAACCAGTAGCGAGTTGGGCTATATTAATGGTATAATATTAGGGCTGTTATCGGCATTATTTTCAACACTATTTGCTGTAATTAATGGAAAGCTAATAGCACAGCATAGTGCCATAGTAATTTCATTTTACGAATTTATGAGTGGTGTTGTATTCATAACCCTATTTATTCTATTATCTGGTATTGGTTTTAATGCAGAATTTTTCACACTATCAAATTCAGACTGGTTATATATTATAATTTTAGCATCAGTTTGTACGGCTTATGCGTTTATAGGTTCGGTAGAAGTAATGCGCTATATTAGCCCGTTTACAGTAATATTAAGCTATAATTTAGAACCTGTTTATGGTATTTGTATGGCATTGTTCTTATTTCCTGAAACCGAAAAAATGTCACCTCAGTTTTATATCGGAGCTTTTTTAGTGATAAGTGTTGTACTTTTAGATGCACTATTTAAAAACTACCAATTACGAAAAGCTAAAACTAAAGTTTAACCGATTAAAGTTTTTATATTTGTAACCCAAATAAAATTAACAAAAGAAAAACCAATTTCAAATTGTATGGAATATTTAGAGTTTGAATTACCAATTAAAGAATTAGAAGATCAGCTAGATAAATGCCAGATTATAGGAAAAGAAAGTAATGTAGATGTTACTGAAACCTGTACTCAGATTGAAAAAAAGCTAGAGGAAACCAAAAAAGATATTTATAAAAATCTTACAGCTTGGCAGCGTGTGCAACTCTCTCGCCATCCCAATAGACCTTACACCTTAGACCACATTAAAGCACTTTGTGGTAACTCTTGGTTAGAGTTGCACGGAGACAGAAATGTAAAAGATGATAAAGCAATGATTGGTGGTTTGGGAAAAATAGGCGACCAATCTTACATGTTTATAGGGCAACAAAAAGGGTTTAATACCAAAACTAGGCAATACCGAAACTTCGGAATGTCTAATCCAGAAGGCTACCGTAAAGCTTTACGCTTAATGAAATCTGCCGAAAAATTTGGTATCCCTGTGGTTACTTTAATAGATACACCAGGTGCTTACCCAGGATTTGAAGCAGAAGAACGCGGACAAGGGGAAGCAATAGCAAGAAACATATTAGAAATGGCTCGTCTTAAAGTGCCTATTATAACCATTATTATTGGAGAAGGAGCATCTGGAGGTGCTTTGGGTATTGGTGTAGGAGACCGTGTTATGATGCTAGAAAACACTTGGTATTCAGTAATATCGCCAGAGTCGTGTTCTTCAATTTTATGGAGAAGTTGGGAGTACAAAGCGCAAGCCGCAGAGTCTTTAAAACTAACTGCTAAAGACATGAAACGCATGAAACTTGTAGATCAAATTATTAAAGAACCATTAGGAGGTGCACATGTAGATAGAGACAAAGCATTTTTGGCAGTAAAAAGTGCCATTGTAAAAACTTACGATGAGTTAAAAAACTTATCACCAAAAGATTTAGTAAAACAACGTATGGATAAATACGACGCAATGGGAGTCTATAATGGCTAAACCCACTATGCATAAGTAAATTTTAAAACCGAAGTAATTTGCTTCGGTTTTTTTAGCACTATTAACAATATATTAGAGTTATTAACAGTTAATTTGTTAACGACATGTTGAGATTGCAAACTCTCATTTAACACCTTACACCCATTATTTTAGCTACTTTCGTAACTTATGAAACAACCCAACCCAGTACAAGGCTATAAAGTTGATAAAAGCACAATTATTAGCTTAGAAAAAGGTAAAATTCCACCTCAAGCTATTGATTTAGAAGAAGTTGTACTCGGTGCAATGATGATTGATAAAAAAGGGGTAGATGAGGTTATCGACATTTTAAGCCCAGATGCCTTTTATAAAGCTGCTCACAAACATATTTTTGAAGCCATTTTTAAACTCTTTGAAAACAGTGAGCCCATTGATTTATTAACCGTTTCTAGCCAACTAAAAAAAGATGAAAAACTAAACTTGGTTGGTGGCGATTTCTATTTAATCTCTTTAACCCAACGTGTATCATCTTCTGCACACATTGAGTTTCATGCACGTATTATTCTTCAAAAATATATTCAGCGCAGTTTAATTAAAATTTCAAACGAAATTATAGAAGAAGCCTACGATGAAACAAAAGATGTTTTTGATCTTTTAGATAATGCAGAAGCCAAATTATACGAAGTTACTCAAGGCAACGTAAAAAAATCTACAGAAACGGCTCAGAGTTTAGTTATTCAAGCTAAAAAGAAAATTGAAGAGATTTCTAATAAAGAAGGCATGAGTGGTGTTCCTACGGGATTTACCAAATTAGATAATTTAACATCTGGTTGGCAACCTAGCGATTTAATTATTATTGCTGCACGTCCTGGTATGGGTAAAACCGCATTAACGCTAACAATGGCAAGAAACATTGCGGTAGATAGCAATATTCCGGTAGCGTTTTTCTCCTTAGAGATGTCTTCAGTACAATTAATAACACGATTAATTTCTTCGGAAACAAGCTTGTCTTCAGAAAAATTAAGAACAGGAAAATTAGAAAAGCACGAATGGGCCATCTTAAACGATCGTGTTAAAACTTTAGAAAAAGCACCGTTATTTATAGACGATACACCATCACTCTCAATTTTCGATTTGCGAGCAAAAGCAAGACGATTAGCATCGCAGCATGGCATTAAAATGATTATGATTGATTATCTACAATTAATGACCGCAGGTGGTAGTCAAAAAGGTGGTAATAGAGAACAAGAAATATCTACCATTTCTCGTAATCTTAAAGCCTTAGCAAAAGAATTGTCAATACCCGTTATTGCATTGTCGCAATTATCTAGAGCCGTAGAAACTCGTGGTGGAAGCAAACGTCCTTTGCTATCAGATTTACGAGAGTCTGGTGCCATTGAGCAAGATGCTGATATTGTATCGTTTATTTACAGACCAGAATATTATAAAATTGACGAATGGGATGATGAAGAACGTTCGCCAACCGAAGGGCAAGGAGAATTTATTGTTGCTAAGCACAGAAATGGTGGTTTAGAAAGTATAAGATTAAAGTTTATTGGTCATTTAGGTAAGTTCGATAATTTAGACGACTATAATGACGGCATACCAGCAGAGTTTCACTCAAAAATGAATGCAGCAGCAAACGACGATAGTTTGCACACAAGTCATTTGCCATCACCATCAGACGCTTTTGATGCGCCCGATGATGCAATTCCTTTTTAACATTATTTTATGTCATCTAAAACGCTTTTTCCTACTACCTTTACATTTTGTTTTTAAAAAAGAAAATTGCCTCATGTTAGATCAAAGACGTACAACAAATTTTTTGTTGTTAATTATAGTAATTCCTTTAGTATTTTACTTACTAAAAATACTATCATTTATATTTATACCATTGATTTTTTCAATGTTTATTGCCTTATTATTTTTGCCATTAATGCGATGGTTGGG
>JBMYXP010000137.1:0-5089 GCA_049608525.1 Winogradskyella sp. | reverse complement strand
CATAAGTTTTTGCACAAAAACAAAAAAAATCTAGAAACATTAAGCTTCTAGATTTTTTTACCTTTATAATAGCATACTAATACGCTATTGCATTGTATTATTGAGCTGGTGCATCTGCTGCAGCTTCTGCTCCATCAGTTGCTTCTTCTTCATCCTCATCAGCATCAACAACAGCTAATCTACTACGTCTTACTTGGCATACCACAGTATTGTCTGGGTGTAAAAACTTGTAAGCATCATTATGTAACTCAGTAATGTATAATTTGCTTCCAATTTTTAAAGGAGTAATATCTACCTCAATAAAATCTGGTAAGTTAGATGGTACAGCTTTAACTTTTAGCTTACGGTAAGGTTTTCTTAAATTACCGCCATTCATTACACCTTTAGAGGATCCAATAGTACGTATTGGAATTTCCATTGTAATTTCTTTGTTTTCAAAGATTTGATAGAAATCTATATGTATAATTCTATCTGTTACAGGGTGAAACTGAATATCTTGCATAATAGCATTTAGAGACTCACCATTGTTTAACGTAATCACAACAGTATGCGCATCTGGAGTGTAAACTAATTTTTTAAACGCTAATTCTGGCGCCGAAAAATGTAGTGGCTTGTCTCCTCCGTATAATACGCAAGGAACCTGACCAGCATTACGTAAGGCTTTTGTTGCTTTTTTGCCTACGATTTCTCTTTGAGATCCATTGATTGTAATTGATTTCATTTTCTTGAAATTGTTATTTAAAATTATTTAATTCCCTCATTTTGAGGGCTGCAAATTTATATCTTTTATATGAAAATACTAAGGTTATGTAATGATATTTTACTTCATCACAATTTTTAAAGCTAAAGTAGCGCTCTTAATGCGCAATATTACATTACAAATTTTGAACTTATAGACTTATTATTGTGCACATTACGCATTACATCTGCAAACAAATTTGCGCAACTTAAAACTCTTAATTTTTTACTCTTACCTTTTAGAGGTATGGAGTCTGTTACGATTAACTCTTCTAGTTTAGAATTTTCTAATCTTTCGTAAGCAGTACCAGATAATATTGGGTGTGTACAAATTGCTCTTACACTTAATGCGCCACGCTCCATCATTAAATCCGCTGCTTTAGTTAATGTACCTGCTGTATCTACCATATCATCTACAAGAACTACATTTTTGCCTGTTACGTCTCCAATAAGTTCCATGTGCGATATAACATTTGCCTTTGCACGTTGTTTATAACAGATAACAACATCACTTGATAAAGCTTTAGAATACGCATACGCGCGTTTTGAACCTCCCATATCTGGTGAAGCAATCGTTAAATTGTCTAAATTGAGACTTTGTAAATAGGGCAAAAACACAGTTGAAGCAAATAAATGATCTACAGGTTTTTCAAAAAAACCTTGTATTTGGTCTGCGTGCAAATCCATGGTTATAATACGTGTTGCACCTGCTGCCTCTAACATTTTGGCTACTAATTTTGCAGCAATAGGCACTCTAGGCTTATCTTTTCTATCTTGCCTTGCCCAACCAAAATAAGGTAAAACAGCGGTAATGTGTCTTGCAGAAGCCCGTTTTGCAGCATCTATCATTAACAATAATTCCATTAAGTTTTTTGGACCAGGATGTGTAGATCCAATAATAAACACACGAATACCTCTAATAGATTCTTCAAAAGATGGTTGAAACTCACCGTCGCTATATGTAGATGTAATTACGTTACCTAATTTAACGCCATAGGTTACAGCTATTTGTTTTGCTAAATCTTCACTTTGAGAGCATGTAAAAATCTTAGCTTCTCTGGTTTCGTATGACATGGTTTTTAATGTTTTGGTGATATATATTCTACTAATAAATATTTGGTCAAATTTAGAAAATTATTTTACGTGTTAAAGTATAAAACCTTGCTATTTTAATTGATTGCAGTTAAATATTTTTTATTTTTGTAGTCTCAAAATTGCTCAAGTGGCGGAATTGGTAGACGCGCTGGATTCAAAATCCAGTGACTTCGGTCGTGTGGGTTCGATTCCCACCTTGAGTACTAAAAGCTTTAACAGAAACGTTAAAGCTTTTTTATTTTTAGGTAAGTTTTTATAAGTACTAGTACTAACGCTTTTTAGTTATTTACATTAGTAGTATAACAACATTTTACGACGACTAATTTCACATAAAATGAGCTATATCATGTGTTTCTGTTGCGATTAAATTTTGAAAATAACACACACAAGAGTTTAAATTCAAACTAGTATAACTACAGCTTAATATAACTAAGTATTTGATTAACAGCACCTTTATTCGTATTTATAAATACTGTATTAATGCTGCTTAGTGCGGTTCTGGTTTTTTCATTTTTAACCAGCTTAGTCATCGTGTTTTCAAATGCAACTGCATTAGAAACAGAAATAACACCTCCTAAATCCACTAAGGCTTTTGCTTCTAAAAATTTATTATAATGCTTCCCTATTAGTATCGGTAAACCAAAAACAGCGGGTTCTAATATATTATGCAATCCTGTTTTGCCTGCGCCACCACCAACATAAGCTATATCTGCATAGCTATAGACTTTGCTTAAATAGCCTATTGTATTTAGTATAAAGACATTATAATCGCCTAAATCTTTATTTTCTTTTTCAGAATAACAAATCGTTTTTACCGTAAGTTGCTGTTTTAAAGTATTTATATAGCTCGTTTTAATAGTATGAGGTGCTATAATAAACTTTAAACGAGAAGAGGCTTGTTTGTTTATATAGTTAATAAATAGTACATCGTCATCTGGCCAAGTGCTACCCAATACAACACACATAGCATCATTTTTAAAGGGTTTAATAAAAGGGACTGAATTATCTATATGGAGTTGATTTGAAACACGATCAAAACGAGTGTCTCCAGATACTGTAACAGTAGTATAAGCTATTGTTTTTAGTAATTGTTTAGAGTTTTCATCTTGTGTAAAAATATGCTCAAAAGCAAATAAGGCAGATGCCATAAAACCTCCATACCATTTAAAAAAATGATGATCTTTTCTAAAAACGGCAGATATAAGTATTGCCTTTATAGATCTTCTTTTAACTTCATTTAGCAGATTCGCCCAGATTTCGTACTTAACAAACACCGTGTAATCTGGGTTTACAAGGTCTAAAAAGCGTTTGGCATTTCTTGTTGTGTCTAATGGTAAATAAACCACAACATCTGCAATTTTTGTGTGTTTTCTTACGTTATAACCCGACGGCGAAAAAAAAGAAAGTACCACTTTATAATTGGGGTGTTTTGCTTTTAAGGCTTCAAAAACAGGCAATCCTTGCTCGTACTCTCCAAGCGATGCGCAATGAAACCAAAATGTTTTATCGTCTGGGTTTATGGTGTTTTTAAGCTTTTTAAAAGTTTCTTTTCTGCCAATTACACCTTGCTTTAATTTGGTATTACTCAAAGCAAGAGCATTAATAACAAAGCTGGCTATATATATTCCTAGTGAATAGAGTTTTCTCAAAACATAAAGATTTATGCTAAAATACATTTCTTTAAATTAATTTGCGTTGTTATAGCTGTAACAATTTTGTATTTTCGCTAATACGATTTAAGTTCTTAAAAATTAAGATAAAAATGGTGCATACGCATGGTTGTATTTCCCAATTATCAACTAAACCACTACGAACTGGAAGTTCTTAGGTTTGGTTTGCAGACTAAAAGTCTGCTTCGTGAAATGACAAATAGATAACACCATAAATTCGTGAAAATTCGTGAAATCCGTGTCAAAATTTTTTTAGAAGCTAAAGCGAGATGCACTAAAGTAAATAGTTTTAACTAAAATTTGAGATCAATAAATAAACTTCAGAATGAAAAAAATTCAAATGGTTGACCTACAGAGTCAATATGCAAAAATTAAAGACGTTGTAGATCCTTCTATACACGAGGTTTTAGATAGCGCCGCTTTTATAAATGGCCCAAAAGTACATGAGTTTCAAAAAAATCTTGAAGCTTATTTGGGTGTAAAACACGTTATTCCGTGTGCCAATGGTACAGATGCGCTACAAATAGCCATGATGGGCTTAGGCTTAAAACCAGGCGACGAAGTTATTACTTCAGATTTTACTTTTGCTGCAACTGTAGAAGTTATTGCTTTATTGCAATTAACTCCTGTTTTAGTCGATGTGGATCCAATAACGTTTAATATCGATGTAGATGCTATTAAAAAAGCCATTACACCAAAAACAAAAGCCATTGTGCCAGTTCACTTATTTGGTTTAGTTGCTAACATGGATGCTATTATGGATTTGGCAACTGAACACCATTTATTTGTTATAGAAGATAATGCACAAGGCATTGGTGCTAATTACACACACAAAAATGGCTCAAAAACAAAAGCTGGTGGTATTGGGCATGTAGCTTCTACCTCGTTTTTTCCGTCAAAAAACCTAGGCTGTTATGGAGATGGCGGTGCTATTTTTACGAATAACGATGACTTGGCACATACCATTAGAGGTATTGTTAACCATGGTATGTACAAGCGATACCACCACGATGTTGTTGGTGTTAACTCGCGTTTAGATACTATGCAAGCTGCCGTTTTAGATGCTAAATTACCACACTTAGACACTTATAATACTGCCCGCAGAAATGCAGCCAAAAAGTACAATGCTGCCTTTAAAAATCACCCAAAAATTACAACACCAAGTGGTTTATCTGCCTGCGATAGTATTTGCGACACTTGCGATTGCCACGTATTTCATCAATATACGCTAAACTTAAAAGGTGTTAACAGAGATGATTTGGTGGCACACTTACAAGCAAATAACATACCTTGTGGCGTGTATTACCCAATTCCGTTACACAATCAAAAAGCCTATAAAGATGCGCGTTATAATGAAGCAGATTTTAAAGTTACCAACACTTTAGTAACTTCTGTAATCTCCTTGCCAATGCACACAGAGTTAGATGATGAGCAAATAGATTTTATTACCTCTACGGTTTTAGATTTTATTAACCAATTATAATGAGCTAATAAGACAATGGTTGTTTTTTTCTTTAGTTTGAATTTGCATAGCCTTAACTACGATTCTATTTTAAATTGAAATAGAATCGTAATAGCTACAACCG
>JBMYXP010000136.1:0-5136 GCA_049608525.1 Winogradskyella sp. | reverse complement strand
ACTGCTTTTAAACGTAATTAAAACTGTTAATAGCGTGAGTATAAATCCAGCACTAGTTAGACCAACGTTTGCTAAATCTGTAGTCATAGACAATGAACGTTCATCGTTAGGTAAATTGAATAAACCTTTGTAAAAAATCAAATACAATAATGCTCCAACTATAATTGAAATCAAATAGTCATATAGCACAGGTCTTCTGAAATATTTATCTAATATCATTAGTTAAATTTAACCATAAATTCGTCAAAATCCTTTTCTATTAATTCGTACCAATGCCTCTTCTTTTTTAGAGTTGACATTTCTACATCGTAATCTAATTCTTTTTTTTCTCGAAGTAAATTAAATAATTCTTCATTTCCTTCTTTATCCTCATATTTAATAACAAAATCGTCAAAACAGTCAATGTGAAATGGTCTTGCTTTAAATTTTCCAAGTAAAGTTTTAACCATTGAATTAGCTTCTTTGTTTAGTTCCTTACTAGTAATATTACTTCCAGGTGTTTAAAATAAGTTTCTACTCTTATGAAATTTGGTTTTAATCTATTTCCAATCGTATTAATTCCCGTAAAATACTGACCTTTCACATCATTATCCATTTGTGCTATTTTGCTCGGTTGTATTTTAATCTGCATATTTAAAACATTACGTAGATTTTCTAAAGTTTTATCTATCGTATTACTCATATATAGATTTACCTCGACTGCTTTAGCTAGTTTTAATTTTTCTCGTGATACATTTCTTAAATAATATTCGACGTCAGACATTCGTGGTCCATAGTGATTATATTCAATACAAACCACTCCATAGTTTCTACTATAATCGATAAAAAAATGTGTTTCTTCTGCAATGGAACCAAGAGTTTTGATAGGAACTAATTTATATTCATCAACTGGTTTAATTTTTGGAATTCTACCAGAACGTAGAAGAGCTAATGTGCATCTAATTCGTCTTTCTTTTGGCATAAACACAGCACTAGTCATAAATAGTTCTCTAGGACTTTCATTATCTCGATTTCTATGTTTGTCAATTAAATAACCTTGTCCTTTGTGAAGTTCATTAGTCAAAAAAGTTATTGCATCTTTCAATATTGTTGTACTACTGTATTCTCTTTCCAACTTTGCATACGCTTTAAACTTAATCGAATAAAAATGGAATTTTAGTATTTCTCTTGACATATGTTTCTAGGTTCGTTTTAATTGGTGGCAACGTTGTAATTAAACAAACCTAATTATAAAAGTACTAATATACAACTCTTTGGAGGGGTTATTGTTTACTTTTTGTACTTTTGTTTAATAACCTATATAATGGAAGTTATACCACACCTTTATAATTTTGTTACTATTTTAGAGCTTAAGCGTTACAGTAAAAGTACTATTGCAACGTATTCTAATTTTATTCAAGTTTTTGCTAAAGCATTAATTATTGATATCCATTCTTTGAATAAATTGAGCGACAAAGACATTATTTTAACTTTGGTTAAGATTGTAAAAACAAAAAATTACAGTATGTCTTCTCAAAAACAGCTTATTGGTGCAGTTAGTTTATTTTATAAAGAGTTGTATAAAAGGCCTATAGATTTTTCTGTTATATACCCAACTAGAAAAGAGCAATTTTTACCTCATATTTTGTCTAAAACCGAAATAAAACTCATTTTAAACCTCACTCAAAATCTTAAACATAAAGCTATTTTGGCTTCTATTTATGGTTTGGGTTTAAGGATTAGTGAGGCTATAAATTTAAAAGTTACAGATATTGATAGTGATAGAATGTTGGTTTATATTCGTAATTCTAAAGGTAATAAAGATAGAGTTGTAATGTTACCAAGTAATTTACTTATACTTTTACGGGTATATTTTAAAGCTTATACTCCAAAAACATTTTTGTTTGAAGGGCAATCTGGCAATTGTTATAGTGCAAGTAGTATTAGAAAAGTATTAAAAAATGCCATACTAAAGGCTAAAATTACCAAGGCAATAACGGTTCATTCTCTAAGGCATGCTTTTGCTACACATTTGTTAGAAAGTGGAACAGATGTTAGAATTATTCAAAAATTATTGGGGCATAAAAGTATAAAAACAACGCTGCTATATACTCAGGTTTCTCAATCTACTTTAGGTAATATTACTAGTCCTTTAGATGCTTTATAGCTTATTTTGTTGCTGACTTAATAAAATGATTTCTTTTACCATGGCATCTTCGTTGTTTAAAATTTCTTGATACGCATTGTCGTTAAAGAGTTGACGTGCCAGTGTTGCTTTTAGTAATCGCTTTATTGCATTGGTATAGGCTGCAAATGAAATGTTTGAGTTTTCGTTAATATTTACATAATCATTAAAACGTGTTGCAATAGCTGGGCTAACTTTAAAATTGTTAATAAAATCTGTTTGGGTTAATGTTGTGTAAGTTGCTCTATTTTTGTCTAATTCTTCAAAAACAAAATAACCAAAATAACCTCTTCGTCTTAAATAATTGATGGTTTCATTTTTAAAAAGGGTGTTAACTGGCACAAAAACATCGGGTATTATACCTCCGCCTCCATAAACTTCTTTTCCTTTTGGTGTTATAAATTTTAGCGAATCTTCGACTTCAATTTTATTGGCATTGGTTAACTCGCCTGTGCTTTTACGTTTGTAATACTCATTATAATAAGCGTTATTGTTGCCATTATTGTATGGTTTTTGTATTGAGCGACCTGTTGGTGTGTAGTATCGCGAAATGGTTAAGCGTATAGCGCTACCATCTCCCAGAGCCATTTCGCGCTGCACTAAACCTTTGCCGTACGAGCGTCTGCCAACAATAATTCCTTTGTCATTATCTTGCAAAGCACCAGCAATAACCTCACTGGCAGATGCAGAGTTTTCATTTATTAAAATATAAATTTCACCGTTTTCAAAATCTCCTTTTTTTGTGGCAAATGTGTTTTCTATTTTTCCTTTTTTGTTTTTTGTAAATACAATGAGCTTCTTGGCTTCTAAAAACTCGTCGGCTATTTGCTCTGCAATACCTAAAAAACCACCAGGATTATTGCGTAAGTCTAATGCCAATTGTGTTGCACCCAAGTTTTGTAATGTGTTTAGTGCATGTTTAAATTCTTTGTAAGACGACTCAGCAAAACGATTCATTTTTATATAGCCCAAATTTTTGGTTAGCATGTATGCGGCATCTACACTTTTTATGGGTATGCTTTGTCGTTTTACTTCAAACTGTAATAAATCTGCTTCACCTTTTCTGTAAACGGTGAGCTTAACTTTAGTGTTTTTATCTCCTTTAAGTTTTTTTGAGATTAGTTGATCTGTTATGGTTTTTCCGTAAAGGGTATCTCCATCTGCAAGCAAAATACGATCGCCACTCCTAATTCCGGCACGTTCGCTCGGGCCGCCTTTGGTTGGTTTTATTACTGCAATGGTGTCTTTGTATGGGTAAAAATTAATGCCTATGCCAACAAAATCTCCTTTCATGTTTTCTGTAACCTGCTGTAAATCTTTTTTTGGTATGTAGGTAGAATGTGGGTCTAAATTATCTAAAATGCTGTTTACAGTTACATCTACAATACTATCGGTGTTAATGTAATCTACATATTCATAATCTATATAATCAATTAAGCGATTGAGTTTGTCTTTTTTACTATTTGTTGTGAATAAATTGTCTGAATTATCGGTAAAATTTAGGTTTCCACCTATAAAAATTCCTGCGGCAATGGCAACACTAATTAGTAGCGGTATGTATTTGTTTTTGGCTAACATTAGGCTTTTAAATCTTCAATTTTAACGATTTCTATCCCCGCTTTTTCTAAAAATCGCAACCCAGAATCGTCTCTATAACCGTTGGAATATACAACCCTTATAATACCAGATTGATGAATAAGTTTACTGCATTCTTGGCAAGGTGATAAGGTAATGTATAGCGTTGCTCCTTTGCAAGATTGTGTAGATGCTGCTACTTTTAAAATGGCATTAGCCTCGGCATGTAGTACGTACCACTTGGTGTAGCCGTCTTCGTCTTCGCAATAATTTTCAAAGCCTGTTGGTGTGCCGTTATAGCCATCAGAAATAATCATGCGGTCTTTGGTAATTATAGCACCAACTTGCTTGCGTTTGCAATGCGATAATTTCCCCCATTCTTTTGCAATGCGTAGATAGGCTTTATCGTAACGTAATTGTTTTTTTTCTGACATTGAGTGTTAAAATAGTGTAGCGTTTTTTACCAATTATTAGCTAAAATTAACTATAAATTTTTGCTATTAAAAATCTAATCTTGGCCTTAGTTACGGGTTTTGTTTTAATTTGAAATAAAAACGCATTGTACGGCTTAGTTTAGATAGTAATTGGTGGTTTATGGTTTGTTGCGCTAATTTAGTAAATAAATAACGAATAGCTAATTTGCGAGAGTTTTTGTAAGTGGGCGATAAGCTAGCAATAAAAATTTAAATGGTGTTAGTTGTAGTACTTCGCTTATAAATTCAAAGGTCATCATTTTGTCACTCGATGATAAAGGATATTTAGGTAATTTCATTAATTCGTCTTTCAAAAAATTTAATGATTTCTCCTAACTTTTGATTACTTACTGATATTCGTTTTGTATTACAACTAACGTCTGCGAGTACTCTAGTAAATAGATTAGATTATAACCAATAATAAATTATATGCCTGTCGGCAATTTGTTTTTTTATTAATTTAGAGAGAATAAAAATGGCTGAATTTAACTTAATTTCACAGTGAATTTCCTAATAAAAGTACTTGTATAGGGTTTTCATTTCATAAATTCAAAAACTTAGAATCTATTGTAAAAATTGCAATAAAAGTTTTAGTCTTCATAAGTGATACCATTATGGAAAATTCTAATTTAACATTTTTAAAATGGCTGTATTTTAAGTATATGACTTAATATAAAAAAAGATGTTATTGCGTTAATTTCAATGCAAAAATGGTGTAAGGTTATACTAACATTAAATAATTGAAATTAGTAGTGAGTTCCTTTTAAATAGTAATGAGTGTTAATAATGACATGTTGGCATTAATACGAAAAAAAATCGTATTTCAATTAAACATTTAGTTGAAAAATTTTATTTTTGAATAAATATCTGAATTATGGATTTACAAACTAGAAAACTTAATTTAATAACTTATTTGGCTCAAAT
>JBMYXP010000135.1:0-5189 GCA_049608525.1 Winogradskyella sp. | reverse complement strand
AATTTTATCCTTAATATTAAAACGGTAACGTTTCACTTTTTATATATTTGAGGATAACAAACATATTTTGTACATGCGGTATTCCAAATTTTTTCTAGTCGTGTTTATTTGCACATTTTTAACCCTAAAAGCACAACAACCAAAAAAACTAAATGCGTCTCAAATACACGAAGCTGTACAAAAACTTAATGTTTTGGGTTCGGTTTTATACATTGCAGCGCACCCAGATGATGAAAATACACGGCTAATTTCTTATATGTCTAATCATGTTAAAGCCCGTACAGCCTACTTATCATTAACACGTGGCGATGGCGGACAAAATTTAATTGGCTCAGAAATTAGAGAACTCTTAGGGGTTATAAGAACACAAGAGTTGTTAGCAGCCAGACGTATAGATGGTGGCGAACAACGCTTTACCAGAGCCAACGATTTTGGCTACTCAAAACACCCCGATGAAACTTTAGAAATCTGGAATAAAGACAAAGTACTCGCAGATGTGGTTTGGGCAATTAGAACTTTTAAGCCCGATGTTATTATTAACCGTTTTGACCATAGAAGAGCAGGAAAAACACACGGCCATCATACCAGCTCTGCAATGCTTAGTATGGAAGCTTTTGATTTGGCTAATGATGCTACAAAATACAGTAAGCAATTAAAACTTACAGAAACTTGGCAACCCAAACGTTTATTTTATAATACGTCTTGGTGGAGATACGGAAGTAGAGACGCATTTAACAACATAGACAAAAGCAATATGCTAAGTTTTGATGTTGGTGTGTATTACCCATCAAAAGGCTTATCTAATAACGAAGTTGCTGCTTTGGCAAGTAGCCAACACTTGTGCCAAGGTTTTGGTCGTTTATCGCAACGTGGCGCGCAAGACGAATATATTGAATTTTTAAAAGGCGAACCTCTACAACCTAATAACGACAATATTTTTGCTGGTATTGACACCTCTTGGAACAGAGTTAAAGGCGGAAAAGCTATTGGTAAAATTTTAAATGCGGTAGAGCAAAATTTTAATTTTAAAAATCCAGCTTCACATTTACCACAACTTTTAGAAGCCTATCAATTACTTCAAACTGTAGAAAATGAGCATTGGAAAACCATTAAAACAGAAGCACTTAAAACTATTATTGAAGCCTGTGCAGGTTTGTATTTAGAAGTTTCTGCAAGTTCTCCAAATGCGTCGCCAAACGCTAATGTTCAACTTAAAATGGAAGTTTTAAATCGAAGCCATTCAAAAATCAAACTTGTTTCTTACAATTTATCAACGTTAAAGCATTCTATTTCAAAACACATGGAAATGGCTTCAAATAAAAAGTTGAATTTTGAAGAATCAATTACAATTCCAAATGCGGCAAATTATACAACTCCATATTGGTTAAATAATAAAAGTACGCTTGGCATGTACACCGTAGAAAATCAGAACCGCATTGGTTTACCAGAAACACCAAGAGCTGTTTTTGTAGATTTTAATTTAACTATCGAGGGCATTCCAATTCGCATTACAAAACCCGTTATTTACCGCTATTCTAAACCCGATAAAGGCGAATTGTACAGACCTTTTGAAATTATTCCTGAAGTTTCTGCAAGTCTTAGTAACAAAGTTTTCATTTTTGAAAACGACCAACAAAAAGACATAGAAGTTACTATAAAAGCTGGTAAAGATGCTGTTGAAGGCTTTGTGCAAATGGCTTACCCAAAGGATTGGAACGTTTATCCTGAAAAGCAAAAAATTGAAATTGCTAATAAAAATGACATTCAGAAAGTTGTCTTTACGGTAATTCCACCAAAAAATCAAAGTGAAGGTTTTATTACACCGATGGTTAATCTTAACGGTAAAATTTATACTGATGAGTTAATTGAAATTGACTATGCACACATTCCGTTTCAAACGGTTTTAATGCCTAGTAAGAGCAAAGTGGTGCGTTTAGATATTAAAAAACGTGGCAATAACATTGGTTATATAGAAGGAGCTGGTGATGTGGTGCCAGAGAGTTTACAACAAATTGGCTATACTGTTACCCTAATTAAACCCGAACAAATTTCGCCAGAAAACCTATCTAATTTTGACGCTGTTGTTGTTGGTATAAGAGCTTATAATAGTGTGGAAGCGTTAAAATTTAAACAAAAATTTCTGCTCAATTATGTTAACCAAGGCGGCAATTTAATTGTGCAATACAACACCAATAGACGTTTAAAGGTTAATAATTTGGCACCTTATAATTTAAAGTTATCTAGAGATCGTGTTACCGATGAGCAAGCAGCGGTTACTATACTAAATCCACAACACCCATTACTTAATTTTCCTAATAAAATTACAGCACAAGATTTTGATGGTTGGGTGCAAGAGCGTGGTTTGTATTTTCCAAATGAATGGGCAAAAGCATTTACACCATTACTCGCTTTTAACGACAAAGGAGAATCTCCAAAAAAAGGCAGTTTGTTAGTGGCAAAGTACGGCAAAGGCAACTACATTTATACAGGTTTAAGTTTCTTTAGAGAGTTTCCCGCAGGTGTGCCTGGTGCATACAGATTATTTGCAAATTTGCTTTCGGCGAGTAAGAATGAAACTAAATCTCAAGTTTTAAAAAACTAAATTGCATTTTTTTAGACCTGCGAGGTTTTAAAAACCTTGTAGGTGTTGCAAAAATAAACACAATACACTTAACTATGATTAACCAACCACAACCCAAACAAAAATGGAAAAAAATGTACACTATTGTACTACTTGTTAATGTGGTATATATTATAATTTTCTATTTAATAACCCAAACTTTTTCATAAAATGGTACAAACACTAAATTGGATAGACTGGGCGGTTTTAATTAGTACCTTAGTTACTATTGTTGCGTATGGCACCTGGAAAACCAAAGGCCGTAAAAATGCAGAAGACTATATAAAAGGAGGTAATTCGTCTAAATGGTGGACAATTGGGCTATCTGTTATGGCTACACAAGCCAGTGCTATTACCTTTTTATCTACCACCGGACAAGCATTTTCTGATGGTATGGGCTTTGTGCAATTTTACTTTGGTTTGCCTATAGCTATGGTTATTATATGCTTGGTTTTTATTCCATTATACCATCGCTTAAAAGTTTATACAGCTTATGAATTTTTAGAAAACAGATTCGATTTAAAAACCCGAAGTCTTACAGCAATACTCTTTTTAATTCAGCGTGGTTTAGCAGCAGGCATTACTATTTTTGCTCCAGCAATTATTCTATCTGTTGTTTTAGGTTGGTCTATTATTACACTAAATATTATTATTGGTGTTTTGGTAATTATCTATACTGTTTCTGGTGGTACAAAAGCGGTAACTGTAACCCAAAAACAACAAATGTTTGTCATTTTTGCAGGTATGTTGGCGGCATTATATATGGTTATTAATTTAATACCAGACGAGGTGTCGTTTGTTGATGCCATAGATATTGCTGGTGCAACGGGCAGAATGGAAGTGTTAGATTTTTCATTCGATTTAGAAAACAGATATACCGTTTGGACAGGTATTATTGGCGGTACATTTTTAATGCTATCTTATTTTGGCACCGACCAAAGCCAAGTGCAACGCTATCTTTCGGGCAAGTCTGTAAAAGAGATGCAAATGGGTTTGCTCTTTAATGGTATGCTAAAAGTGCCCATGCAATTCTTTATTTTATTGGTTGGTATTATGGTATTTGTGTTTTATCAATTTAATCCGTCGCCGTTAAACTTTATAGATGCTTCTACCAAAACGGTTTTGGCATCAGACTATGGTGATGATTATAGAGCACTTCAAACTAAACAAACGGCATTATTTTCTAAAAAACAAGAACTCAGTTTAGCCTTATCTAAAAGTGAAGATTTAAGTTTGAAAAACGAGCTATTTAAACTAGATAGTATTGAAAAAACGTACCGATTAGCCTCTAAATTTTTAATTAAAAAAGCGGTTGATGCTCAATATACTTCTGAATATACCAAACTTCAAAAAGCGGTTGAAACTTTAAAAGCAAATCCTAAAAGTGATGCTTATCTAAAAAAATCGGCAGAATTAACAACACTTTATAAGGCTGCAGCCAAGGATACGCAAACCAACGATAGAGATTATATGTTTATTCGGTTTATACTAAACCATTTACCAACGGGGCTTGTAGGTTTATTATTGGCGGTAATATTATCTGCAGCGATGTCATCTACTGCATCAGAGATTAATGCTTTAGCCACTATAACCGCCATAGATTTGTATGGTAGAAACCAAAAAGAAAAGAAAACAGATACTCAAATGGTAACTATTACCAAATGGTTTACATTTGGTTGGGGTATTGTTGCTATAGTTATTGCTTGCTTTGCAGATTTGGCAGAAAACTTAATACAATTGGTAAATATTATTGGTTCTATATTTTATGGTAATGTTTTAGGGATTTTCTTACTCGCCTTTTTCTTTAAATACATTAAAGGCAATGCGGTATTTATTGCCGCTTTAATTACTCAATTTATAGTAGTTATGGGTTGGTGGTTAGATTGGATGCCTTACCTATGGCTAAACTTATTTGGTTGTGTTGTGGTTATTGTTATTGCTAACCTCATACAGGTAATTAATTATAAGACCAGTGATTTTTCAAAATAAGTGCAATCATTAAAAATAGTTATAGATCATTTTAAATATTAATTGGTGTTACGCTTAAGTTGTTTGTAACAGCAAAAACGGTTTAAAACAAGATAAGTCCAAAAAAATAGTGGAGTTGAAACTATATTTTGAAACGCATTACTTGTAAAACATAATACGTGTTTTTATTGGTCTCAAATTTTAGTTAAAACTATGTGCTTTAGTGTGCATCTTGCTTTAGTTTCTAAAAAAAAATGACACGGATTTCGCGAATTTGTGGTGTTATACCAAAATAGCTTTAAAATGTCGCATATAATTATGTTTCTTTTTCATTCATATTTCAATATAAAATAGAACCGTAGCAAATGCTATGCTTATATTTTCTATTTCATCTGAACAAAAAATAATTCAAATTATTTATACAACATTTTAAAACTATTTTGGTATTAAGTATTTGTCATTTCACAAAGCAGACTTTTGGTCTGCAAACCAAACCTAAGGACTTAAAGTCCATAGGAGTGGTTTAGTTATTTTTTATTAATTTTGAAATGGCTCATGTATTTTTAATATACGGTTTTCACTATCTAGTGTAAAAACTGAA
>JBMYXP010000134.1:0-5337 GCA_049608525.1 Winogradskyella sp. | reverse complement strand
GCTTTAGCAAAAAAAATATTAAATTGGGAACCAAAAGTAGATAGAAAAGAAGGGATGTTAAAAACATTTAACTATTTTAGTGCCTTAACAAAAGAAGAGCTGTACAAAAAAGAGCACAAAGATTTTTCTAAACACATTAAAAGGTAAAAATTGTTTAAACAAGGTAGATATTCGGGGTATTTAAGACCAATTTCGTACATAATAGATTTAAGTATCATTATTGTTTTGGCTGTTACTTATTTATTAAAAGGTAATAGCCCTTACATATTTATCATATTTATTTCTATGGGTTGGGTTTTACTATCTCTGTATTCAAAATTTTATCACGTTTATAGATATACTACACCATTAAATATATTAGCGTTATTAGTAAAGCAAAGCATTTTGTTTTTATTATTTGTTTTTGCGTTTTCGGGCCTTTATCACGAATTATATATATACCCCAAACCTATAATACAATACACAGTTGCCTGTTTTTTATTAATTACCATTGTTAAGTTTGCTATTTATTACCTTTTACAAAAGTTTAGAGTTTCATTTGGCGGAAACTTTAGAACAACTGTAATACTTGGTTTTAACAAAAAAACTATAGCTTTAGAACAGTTTTTTAACAAAAACCCGGAGTATGGGTATTCTCATCAAAAAACATTTAATCTCAAACACGATAAATTAATAGAATGTTTAGACTTTATTCTAAAAGAAGAAATAGATGAGATCTATTGTTCCATATCAGAACTCACAAACTCAGAAATAGCAGATATCGTAGATTTTGCAGATAACAATCTTAAAATTTTAAAATTTATTCCAGATAGTAAAGAAATCTATTCTAAAAAACTAAAGTATGAGTACTACGATTATATACCTGTTTTAACTCTAAGAAACATTCCCTTAGAAGATTCAGTTAATCTCATTATTAAAAGAACTTTTGATATTATATTCTCTAGCCTAATCATTATTTTTATTTTATCCTGGCTTACACCAATAGTTGCAATTTTAATTAAGTTAGAATCTAAAGGCCCCGTATTTTTTAAACAATCTAGAAACGGTTTTAATTACAAGGAGTTTAACTGTTACAAGTTCCGCTCAATGACACCAAATAAAGACGCACACTTATCTCAAGCAAAGCGAGGTGATAACCGCGTAACAAAAGTTGGTAAATTTATTAGAGGAAAAAGTATTGACGAACTGCCTCAGTTTTTTAACGTCCTTTTTGGCGACATGTCTGTTGTTGGCCCAAGACCTCACATGGTTAGCCACACCAATTTGTATGCCAAAAAAATCGATAAGTTTATGGTAAGACATTTTGTTAAACCTGGTATTACAGGTTTAGCACAAACAAGCGGATTTAGAGGAGAAATAGAAACCGATAAAGATATTATAGGACGTGTAAAATACGATATCTTCTATATTGAAAACTGGTCACTTCTATTAGATTTTAAAATCGTAATTCAAACATTTACAAATGCTATTAAAGGTGAAGATAAAGCCTACTAATCTTATGCCGTTTTCCAATACCATTTTACATTAACAAAACACATCATGAATATTTTAATACTAGGATCAGGCGGTAGAGAACACACCTTTGCATGGAAAATTGCACAAAGCACCCATTGCAAAAATTTATTTGTGGCACCAGGAAACTCTGGCACTGCCAACATTGCAACAAACATAGACCTTAGTGTAACAGACTTTAATGCAATAAAAACAGTTGTTTTAGAGCATCAAATAAATATGATTATTGTAGGACCAGAAGATCCGTTGGTACAAGGTATTCACGATTATTTTTTACAAGATGAAACCTTAAAACATATCGCTGTTATTGGTCCTCAAAAAGCAGCAGCCGAGCTAGAAGGTAGTAAAGAATTTGCCAAAGAGTTTATGATGCGTCATAACATACCTACGGCTGCTTACGAGAGTTTTACAAAAAACAATGTAGAAGATGGCTACACATTTTTAGAGTCACTAAAACCTCCTTATGTACTAAAAGCAGATGGACTAGCAGCTGGTAAAGGTGTATTAATTATCAATGACTTAGATGAAGCTAAAGCCGAGTTAAAAAGCATGCTCGTTGATGCTAAATTTGGGGAAGCTAGTACAAAAGTTGTTATTGAAGAATTTTTAGATGGCATTGAGTTAAGCTGTTTTGTTTTAACTGATGGTAAAGACTATAAAATTTTACCAACAGCTAAAGATTATAAACGCATTGGAGAAGGTGACACGGGTTTAAATACTGGCGGAATGGGTGCTGTATCTCCAGTTCCTTTTGCAAACAAAACATTTTTAGATAAAATTGAAAACCAAGTAGTAAAACCTACCGTTGAAGGCTTAAAGAAAGACAACTTGCCTTACGTTGGCTTTATATTTATTGGTTTAATTAAAGTTGGTAACGACCCCAAAGTTATTGAGTATAATGTAAGAATGGGAGACCCCGAAACTGAGGTTGTGCTACCAAGACTAAAAACAGATTTGGTAGAAATCTTTAAAGCCATGGCTAACCAAACACTTTCAGAAATACAAATAAATATAGATGAGCGTGCAGCTACTACAATAATGTTAGTTTCTGGTGGTTACCCAGAAGCCTACCAAAAAGGTAAAGTAATTACGGGTTTAGAAAATATAACAGATTCTATTGTGTTTCATGCGGGTGCAAAACAGCAAAATGGTAATGTAATTACTTCTGGCGGACGTGTAATGGCAATTACAGCTTTCGGAAACACACACCAAGAGGCGATAAAAAAATCTTACCAAAGTATAGAAAAACTACAATTTGATAAGATGTACTATCGTAAAGATATTGGTTTTGACTTATAAGTAAGAATGCGCAGAAATGCTTTTATCATCTTCGTCGTTGTCATTATATTTTTTTAACTCCAACATCCAATAGATAAATGCTACAAAGCCAATAGCGATAAAAAACCACGACATAAAATTGGCTAAAAACCAACTCTCTAACTCTAAAGCCTTTAACGCATCAAAAGGTGCAAATAGTACATCAACAAATAAATCTTGTATTCCGTAAAAGAAATCTTTCATAACTTTATAAATTTCAAAATAAAATAATAGTAATACTACAAAAATACAAAAAGAGTTAATGATTACAAGCCTATTTAGTAAATCTAAACCAATAAACTATCTTATAGTAGTTGTATTAATTATTTTACTTTTTGTAAGTGTAAATTACAACGCAATACGTTTTAGTTTAAATTCTGCTTTAATTGAGTTAACTAAGCTAATAGTTTTAATAGTTTCGTTCATTCTGTTAAGTTTTATTGTTACTAAAAACAACTTAACACAAAAAAATAGTTATGCAATTTTAACTTTTACGTTTTTATTTGCACTTTTTTCAGAGGCATTATCTAATTTAGATTTACTTTTCTCTAACCTATTTGTTTTATTAGCTTTACGACGCATTATAAGTTTACACACAGCAACAAATACAAAAAAGAAATTATTTGAAGCTGCGTTTTGGATTGCACTTGCTACTCTCTTTTACTTTTGGGCACTATTATATTTTGCGGTACTACTTGTAGCGCTTTTATATTATGCTCAAAATAGCACAAAAAATAGTATTATTCCGTTTGTTGGAATCGCTACTGTTAGCGTTTTACTAATCAGTTACAATATAGTGGTTTTTAATCAATATATATTACCTTCAAACTTTAATACGCAAACACGCTTTAATTACACAACTTATAATAATTTAGAGAGTATAATTAAGCTAACAACACTTTTTGCATTATTTATATGGGTTTTTATTTATTACTTAAAACCTTCAGAACACAAAAAATTAAAGCCCTCATATTTTTTAATTTCTTGCACCTCAGCTATTGCCATACTAATAGGCATAATTGCGCCTGTAAAAAGCGGAAGTGAATTTATTTTTTTATTTGCACCATTTTCTATACTTATGGCAAATTATATTGAAATAATTACAGAACATTGGTTTAAAGAGGTATTTGTTACTGCTTTTATACTTGTTGCCCTAGTTTGCTTATTGCTGTAACTTGCTACCAAATGCTAAGTCGCCCGCATCACCCAGTCCTGGTATAATGTAACCTTTGTCGTTTAAGGTGTTATCGATATCGGCAATCCATAATTTAGTATTTTTATCAAAGTTATTTGCCACATAATCAACCCCTTTTTGAGCACCAATAACACTAACTAAATGAATATCTTTTGGTGTACCAAAAGGTTTTAGTGCTTGGTAAGTAGCCACCATAGATTGCCCAGTTGCTAACATTGGGTCGGCTAAAATTAAAGTTTTGCCATCGAGATTTGGGCAGGCTAAATATTCAACTCTAATTTCAAAAGCATCAGAGTTACTGTTGTGTTGTCTATATGCCGAAATAAACGCGCTTTCGGCAGCATCAAAATAGTTTAGCAAACCATTATGAAGCGGAACACCTGCACGCAAAATAGAGCACAACACAATATCATTTGTATATAGTTTGGTGTTTGAAATGCCTAAAGGTGTTTCTATCTGTTGGGCTTCAAACTGAAGTAATTTACTCAATTCGTAACCCAAAACCTCACCTATACGTTCTATATTTCGTCTAAAACGCATACGGTCTTTTTGAATGGTTTTAGCTCTTAATTCAGAAATAAAAGTGTTGAGTAGTGATGGAGTTTTAGATAAGTTATAAATTTGCATACATAGATTTTTTTAGTTGAACAGCTAAGTTAATAATTCATACTATATTTGTATATACTTAATCCTTTTCATTATGTTTTCAGAAAAAGCCAATACTATATTTCAAGAAGTCATTAAAACCTACAAAGTTTTAAACACCGTAGATCAACCTTTCTCAAATAAATACGATAAAAACGAAGACTTAATTGCGCATTTACTGTATAGAAAATGTTGGATTGATACCGTGCAATGGGCTTACGAAGACATTATTAGAGACCCAAACATTGACCCCGTTGCAGCTTTAAAATTAAAACGAAAAATTGACGCTTCTAACCAAGATAGAACAGATACGGTTGAGTTTATTGATAGCTATTTTTTAGACACCTATAAAAACGTAACGGTAAAAGCGGATGCTAAAATTAACTCTGAAAGTCCGGCTTGGGTAATTGATAGATTATCAATTTTAGCATTAAAAATATACCACATGCACCTCGAAACTGTTAGAGATGAAGCAACAGACACACACAAAGCCTCTTGCCAAAAAAAGTTAGATGTTTTACTAGAGCAACGTACAGATTTAAGCACAGCACTTAACGATTTATTAGAAGACATAGCAAACGGAGACAAATACATGAAAGTTTACAAGCAAATGAAAATGTATAATGACGATGAACTAAATCCTGTTTTAAGAGGACAAAAATAGAAAG
>JBMYXP010000133.1:0-5392 GCA_049608525.1 Winogradskyella sp. | reverse complement strand
GATTAGATAACGCTTATAAAAATGCAAAGCAAATTGCATTTAATGATACATCAAAACTAATTTTATTTAGTGATTGCCACCGAGGCGATAATAGCTTTGCAGACGATTTTTCTAATAACAGAAATATCTATTTTCATGCTTTAAAACAGTATTACAAACAAGGTTTTCAGTATTGTGAACTTGGTGATGGTGATGAGTTGTGGGAAAATTTATCTTTTCAATCTATATTCTATGCACACAAAAACGTGTATATGTTAATGAAACAGTTTCATGATAACGGGCGTTTGCATATGATTTGGGGTAACCATGATATGGTCTATAGAAATAAAGATTACGTTGCTAAGAATCTTAACACGTATTTTGACCCAAAAACCGGAAATGAAGAAGATTTATTCTGCTCTATAAAATACCATGAAGCTATTGTTTTAAAACATACAGAAACGCAACAAGAGTTATTTTTAACACATGGACACCAAGCCGACTGGTGGAATTATGTTTTCTGGAAATGGAGTAGATTTTTGGTGCGCGTACTCTGGAAACCGCTAAACGTTATGGGCATTGCAGACCCAACAAGCCCAGCAAAAAATTACACAGAACTGATTAAGGTTGAAAAAAGAACCAAAAAATGGATTACAGACAACGGTAATTTAATTACCATTGTTGGCCATACGCACAGACCGCGTTTTCCTAAGCCAGGAGATGTTGCCTTTTTTAATGATGGAAGTTGTGTACACCCAAGAAGTATTACAGGTTTAGAAATTGAAAACGGTGCTATTTCTCTCATAAAATGGCAAATTATAACAACGGAAAGTGGATCGCTAAAAATTGATCGGTTTTTGTTAGAAGGCCCAACACCTTTGGCAGATTATAAAACGAAATAATACCAATTACAACTTACATTTTAAAAAATTAATGCTTCAAAAAAGATATGATGGCTTTTTAAAAACCCCATGTTTATGGAATGGTGAGACTATTCCTAATTTAATTCAGTTTGAAATTACTTCTAAGTCTCATAAAATTGATATTACTATTAATGAAAATTTAAGACTAGGCAAATACGTAGAACGGTTAGTAACTTTTGAATTAGAACAGCAAAAAGACATCTCTATTTTAGCAGAAAATATTCAAATACAACAACACAAAACCACTTTGGGAGAGTTAGATTGTTTGCTCCTTAAAGCCAAAACACCTATTCATTTAGAAATTATTTACAAGTTTTATGTCTATGATGAATCTGTTGGCAACTCTGAGATTGACCATTTTATTGGACCAAATAGAAAAGACTCGCTAAAAGAGAAATTAACAAAATTAAAGACTAAACAATTACCACTTTTACACACCGCAGCTTGCAAAGACTATTTAAAGACACACAACTTAATCTCTAAAGACATGTTGCAAAAGGTCTATTTTAAAGCGCAATTGTTTTTGCCTTTTTTAAAACAAAATATTAAATTAACACAGCTAAACACTAATTGTATTGTTGGTTTTTATATTAACCATACACAATTAAAGCAATTTAAAAACTGTAAGTTTTATGTGCCTAACAAAAAAGATTGGCTTATTCTGCCACACACAAATGTAGATTGGCTTAGCTTTAATACTTTTAATATCGCTGTAAACACAATTTTTGAACCGCACTATTCTAAACTCTGTTGGATAAAGTTTAAAAACGGTGAACTAAAAAAAATGTTTTTAGTTTGGTGGTAATTTTAGTTGTCTTGTTGCAGTAGCATTTACAAATACGCCTGCGTTAGGGATTGTAATGGAAATCCTTTTTGAGAGGCACGAGCAAAAAGATTGTAATGTAAAGCCCGACCCGATAGGGTAACGCCCAAAATAGGTGTTAATACCAAATTATAATAGTCTGAAAAACTAGAAAAAGACTCCTGCTTGGGTCGTAATTGGTTAGGACTCTGGCGCTAGCTCAACTTCTAGACCTTCCATTTCTGCTGTCATTTGTATTTGGCAACCTAATCGGCTATTATCTTTAACGTAAAACGCTTCACTTAGCATGGCTTCTTCATCATCTTGCATTTCTGGCAGTTCTGTTTTACTTAGCACATAGCATTGGCAAGATGCACACATTGCCATGCCACCGCAAACACCAATTGTACCTTCTGGTGCGAGCTCGTAAGAACGTACAACTTCCATTAAATTCATTGCCATATCGGTTGGTGCTTCAATTTGGTGTTTTACTCCGTCTCGATCTATGATTGTGATGTTTATGTCTTGTTCCATATTTATTTTCAATGCAAGTGGAAATTTTATAATTTTATGCCTACAAGGTTTTTAAAACCTCGCAGGTTATTTCGCTTCACTAGGTTTCGCAGAGTTTACACAGAGATTCGCAGAGTTAAATTAGTTGTTTATTTAAATTTAAAATTTTCAAAATTTTTATATAAGAGTTTGTACTGCCAACTGCTATTAAAAACTTAATCTATTGTTTTTACAACTGCTTTTGGTGCTTCTTTGCGTGTACCATCGAACCCATCAATGCCGCTTACGGTTGTATATTTTAGCACGTAGCGTTTGCCTGGATTAATAATTTTATATGCGGCTTGGCACATTAAAGTGGCTTCATGAAATCCGCATAAAATTAATTTTAATTTACCGGGATAGGTGTTTACATCGCCAATGGCAAATATGCCTGGTATGTTTGTTTGGTAGTCTAACGCGTTGTTAACTTTTATGGCATTTTTTTCTATTTCTAATCCCCAGTTTGCTATGGGACCAAGCTTTGGTGATAAACCAAATAGGGGAATAAAATGATCGGTTTCGACTAAAATTGGAGGCTCTCCTTTTTTTGTAACCTCAACATTTTTAACTTTAGTTTCTCCGTTAATAGCTGTAATTTCTGCGGGTGTAATGAGGTTAATTTTGCCTTTGTTTTTTAATTCTTGTACTTTTTCTACTGAATCTAAATGGCCTCTAAATTCGTTTCGTCTGTGAATTAAAGTAACACTATTTGCTACATCGCTTAAAAAGATGCTCCAATCTAAAGCAGAATCTCCTCCACCTGCAATAACAACGTTTTTGTTTCTATAAATTTCGGGGTTTTTAATAAAATAATCTACACCTTTATCTTCAAAATCTGCAATATTGTTTATTAACGGTTTTCTAGGTTCAAAACTACCTAGTCCACCAGCTATTGCTACGACTGGCGCTTTGTGTTTTGTACCTTTATTGGTGGTTACAATAAAACTTCCGTCGTCTTGTTTTTCTATTGTATCGGCTCGTTCTCCCAAAGTAAAACCTGGTTCAAATTGTCTGCATTGCTCTAGCAACTTGTGGGTTAAATCGCCAGCTAAAATTTCTGGGTATGCTGGGATATCGTAAATTGGTTTTTTGGGATAAAGCTCTGAGCATTGTCCGCCAGCTTGTGGTAGCGCATCTATTAAATGGCACTTTAACTTTAATAGACCTGCTTCAAAAACCGTAAAAAGCCCTGTTGGACCGGCACCAATAATGAGAATATCTGTTGTAATCATATAAAATTCTTGGCTATTTGCTTTTGGCATACTTACCTTTACCAAAAGGGTTAGCACTTTTTTATAATTATTAAAACCTACAAATTTTTAGTGCCTCACCTTCGGTCAGCTACCAAACTCGCAGGTTGTTTTTTATTTTTATTAGGGGCAAAAATACTAATGCTAGTAATATTAAACTATGATAAATATCATATTAGCTATTCTACATTAATAACGCTTTGTATTTGCGGTGCGTACTTTTTTACAGTCATTTCTACACCCGATTTTAATGTCATTTGATTAACGCTACACGATGTACAAGCTCCTTTGAGTTGTACTTTTACAAACTTATCGTCTTCTATAGATAGTAATGCTATATCTCCACCATCGCTCTGTAAAAACGGTCGTATTTCGTCTAATGCTTTTTCTACATTTTGCCTTAGTTCTTCTGAGCTCATATACTTTTTATTTAGGCTATTCTACATCCGTTTTGAGAAATAGAAAAATGAAATTATTATTTTTTTACTGCAGAACAACCTGCCATTGTTGTAATTTTTATGGCTTCGGTTGCAGGTAAATCTTCATTTCTGTTTACAACTTGTTCCATAACCTTGCGTGTTATGTCTTTAAAAGCTTGCTCTATCGGTGTTGCTACTTGTAAGGCTGCTGGTCTGCCAAAATCGCCTGCTTCTCTTATGCTTTGCACCAGTGGTACTTCGCCTAAAAATGGCACTTTTAAATCTGTGGCTAAATTTTTTGCTCCTGCTTTACCAAATATGTGATATTTATTATTTGGCAATTCTGCTGGTGTAAAATAGGCCATGTTTTCTATAATTCCTAAAACAGGGACATTAATACTGTCTTGCTGAAACATTGCTACACCTTTTTTAGCATCTGCTAAAGCTACATTTTGTGGTGTGCTTACAACTACTGATCCTGTAATTGGTAGTGCTTGCATTATACTTAAATGTATATCTCCCGTGCCTGGCGGTAAGTCTATTAATAAAACATCTAATTCTCCCCAAGCAGCATCAAAAATCATTTGGTTTAATGCCTTAGATGCCATTGGTCCTCGCCAAATTACAGCTTGGTCTGGTTTTGTAAAAAACCCTATGGATAATACTTTAACTCCGTAATTTTCAACAGGTTTCATTTTAGATTTTCCATCTACATTTACGGATAACGGCCGTTCTAAAGCGACATTAAACATTATTGGTATTGATGGCCCATAGATATCGGCATCTAAAATACCAACTTTAAACCCCATTTTTGCTAAAGTAACGGCTAAATTTGCTGTTACCGTAGATTTGCCAACTCCACCTTTACCAGATGCTACGGCTATAATGTTTTGAATACCTGGTATTGGGTTTCCTTTTATTTGGTTGATTGTTGGCTTAGTAGGTGCATCTACTTTAATGTTTACTTTTATTTTTGCTTTTTCATAAACCAATTTATGAATGGTTTGTAGAATTTCTACTTCGGTTTTCTTTTTTGCCTGAAGACTTGGGTTTTTAATTGTAATATCTACAATAACCTCATCTGCAAATGTTACCACATTAGTTACAGATCCGCTATCTACCATGTTTTCTCCTTCGCCAGGAGCTGTTATGGTTTTTAGTGCGTTTAATATATCTTGTTTGTTTAGTTTCATTTTTTTTGGACTAAAGAAAAAAACGTTAAAAATCGACGTGCTTTTTTCTTATTAAGATTTATTCTAAATGCAAAGATACTGTAAAACCTTTAAATTTTGAAGTCTTAAAATTGAATTGATTGATGGTTGAATTTGGTTTTGTAATGATAGATAAATGTGTAATTATTTGTAAATATTCTAAAAATTAGGAAATAATAGAATATTTTGTATATTTGATACTATTTGTAAATTTTATGAAAATTAGGAAATATTAGTTAATTATGGTCGAGAAAGC
>JBMYXP010000132.1:0-5544 GCA_049608525.1 Winogradskyella sp. | reverse complement strand
ACATTACTTGGTATAATACTAAAAGAATTCATTCAAGCTTGGATTATTTAACACCACTAGAAACGGAAATAAAACTAAAAGGAATTATTAACAATGCGGCCTAAAAAATAGTCCCATTATTATTTGATAGTCCAGTCAACCTATACCAGTATGATACAATTTACCGTTTTTCTTAAATTAAAAATTTGTAAAAGGCATTTCATTATGTGAGTCTAAGTTGCTATGGAGCATATGTACAGACAAATAATTATGGTTTTTTCTTCCAAAATTTTAACTTATTTTTTAAACGACGTTTTCTTTTATATCTATTTTGAAACTCTTGTGTATATTGCCACATTAAAGGAAAAACGTTATCAAAATTAGAATTTATACATTTTGCGTATTCATCACTCATAGTCTCAACCATAGATTTATGAATGGTTAGTTTAGAAAAATTCTTAATACGATTCTTAAACGTCATAGGTTTAAACTCCATACGGTTAAGATCTACTAAGAAAAATTTGTAATTATTTCTAACCTTTTTAATGAGTGTATTTCCTGGTGAATGGTCTAAAAAGTTTACTTGGTTTTGATGCAGTTTGTATGTAAATCTTGTAAACGCTCTAAGAATTTCTTGGTGATTAGGAAACTGCAAATCTGTAGTAAGCTCTCGGTAGGTTAAGTCGCAATCTAATTGTTCTGTGATATAGTAACTTTTTTTAAATAAAAAAGAGGTTTCAAATTCATAATAGGCAATAGGTTGAGGTGTGCCAATACCTAATTTTTTAAGTTTATTTGCATATTCAAAAGAGCGTTGTGCTTTACTTTTTCTAAAAAATTTATAGGCAATTTGATTGACTAAATTTGGCACTCTAAACGATTTTATGTTTAGCGTTTTGTCTTCTAATTGAAAAAGTTTTAATGAGTTTCTGTCTTGGTTTCCAAAATGCTCTCCTTTGGTATCAAAATGAGTAATAAAATGTTCTAAAGACGTCTCATTTTTTATGAAATTGGGATGAATATGTTTAATTTTAATCACTTAAAAGTTTTATTAATTAAAGTTATTATAAATTGGTAAATTAAAATTAAAGCTGGTTGCTTTTATTTTTCAGAACTATTTTTCGTTAAAAAATAAAAGTAAGATAAATTTTATTTTTACTTTTCAAAAAACAAAACTAATGTATAAAATATTTCTTGAGACACACAATATTAATAATATGTTTACTGGTTTTGGTCAGTATAATTTCCATTTATTAAAAGCATTGATGGAAATCAATGATTCTGAGCTAGAGTTCCATGTGCACACAAGGCCTTTAAATGCCTTAAAACCTCATTTTGGCACTTTTTTTAAGTATAAACGCTATTTTGGTGCTAGGAGATATAAATTTACTAGTGTAAGAAAAAAGTACGATATCTGGCATTCCTTAAACCAAAACACCAAGATAGAACCTTATTACAACCTTCCTTATGTACTTACTATTCACGATGTTAATTTTATTGAAGAAATATCTAGCGATTTAAATAATGAGCGCAATCAAAGGTTTATAGAAAAACTAAATAGGTCGCATGCTATTATATACATCTCAGAATTTGCTAAATCTTCAACTCACAAGTATTTTAATGTTCCTAACATACCAGAATATGTTATTTATAATGGAAACCCGTTAGTTTCAATAGAAAATTTAGATGGATTTTCTACAGCTATTGATGTCAGTAAAAAATACCTCTACAGTATTGGCGATTTTTTAGAGCGTAAAAAGTTTCACTTGCTCGTTGAAATGATGCAATATTTACCAAACTACAACTTAGTTATTTCTGGTAATGATACAAGACCTTATGGTAATTTAGTACGAGAAATGATTTCAAAATACAACCTCTCAGATAGAGTTTTCCTAACTGGGCGTGTAACTGAAAAAGAGAAACACTACTATTTAAAAAACTGCACAGCTTTTGTACTTCCTTCTCAAAATGAAGGATTTGGTCTTCCAGTAATTGAGGCTATGAAATTTGGTGTTCCTGTTTTTTTATCAAATTCTGCTTCTCTACCAGAAATTGGTGGTAAGTATGCTTTCTATTGGGATAATCTTAATGCAAAATACATGGCAGATATCCTTAACTCTAAATTAGATTATTATGAGAATAATAAAATATTGTTAGCGGAAAAACTGAAAGAACGTGCAAGCTATTTTTCATGGCATAAAGCAGCTAAACTTTATATTGAAGTTTATAAAAAGCTGCTTAAAGATTCAGAATAATAATCTTTAAATTTGCATTTAAATTTTAGCTTTAAAATGAATTATAAGCAAGCATTACAACACAATATTTTTAATATTATTTCACAATCTGCAAAAGCATTAAAAATAGAAAGTTATGTTATTGGTGGTTTTGTACGCGATTATTTATTGGAGCGTGGCAATGCTAAAGATATAGATATTGTTGCTGTGGGTAGTGGTATTGAGTTAGCTAAACACGTAGCAAAACAAATACCCAATCACCCCAAGGTTCAAGTTTTTAAAACTTACGGTACGGCAATGTTAATTTACAATGATGTTGAAATTGAGTTTGTTGGCGCACGTAAAGAAAGTTATAGAGCAGATAGCCGAAACCCAATTGTAGAAAACGGCACTTTAGCAGACGACCAAAACCGACGCGATTTCACAATAAATGCTTTAGCTCTAAGTTTGAACAAAGCTAATTTTGGGGAATTACTCGACCCTTTTAATGGTCTTAGCGATTTAGATAAAGGTATAATTCGTACTCCTCTAAATCCAGATATTACGTATAGCGACGACCCGTTGCGTATGATGCGTGCAATCCGTTTTGCAACGCAATTAAACTTTAAAATTGAAGATACCTCACTAAAAGCCATTACCGATAATAAAGCCCGAATTAAAATTATTACTAAAGAGCGTATTGTTGTAGAATTAAATAAAATACTAAACAGTAAAACACCTTCTGTTGGGTTTCTACTCTTAGAAAAAACGGGGTTATTAGACTATATTTTACCAGAACTTACAGCTTTAAAAGGTATTGATGAAATTGAAGGGCAAAAACATAAAGACAATTTTTACCACACCTTAGAAGTTGTAGATAATATTGCAAAAACCACCGATAATGTGTGGTTGCGCTGGGCAGCCTTATTGCACGATATTGGTAAAGCTCCAACAAAGAAATTTCATAAAAAAAATGGGTGGACGTTTCATAGTCATGAATTTGTAGGCTCTAAAATGGTTTATAAATTATTTAAGCGACTTAAAATGCCATTGAATGACAAAATGAAGTTTGTTCAAAAAATGGTGTTTATGAGTTCTCGCCCTATTGTTTTAGCAACAGATGTTACAGATGCAGCTGTTAGACGGCTGGTGTTTGATGCTGGCGATTGTGTCGATGATTTAATGACACTCTGTGAAGCAGATATTACCACAAAAAATCCTAAGAAATTTAAAAAATATCATAACAATTTTAAAAAAGTAAGAGCAAAAATTGTAGAAGTAGAACAACGAGACCAGGTTCGTAATTTTCAACCTCCAGTAACAGGAGAAGAAATTATGAAAACGTTTAATTTAAAACCATCTCGAGAAATTGGCATTATTAAAGAAGCGATTAAAGAAGCTATTTTAGAAGGGGAAATCCCAAATGAACACAAAGCCGCTTTTCAATTAATGATAGAAAAAGGAAAAACACTAGGACTTAATGTAGTTTGAAAATGATAAAGTTGATTAAAACAAATTCTGAACATCCAGATTTTATTTTTTTAGTAAAACAGCTCAATGCCTACTTAAAAACAACAGATGGTGAAGAGCATAATTTTTACAATCAATATAACTCTATAGAGGATTTAAAACATATTATAGTTGCCTATCTCCATAATAAACCTGTTGGTTGCGGTGCTTTTAAACAGTTTAATGAAAATACTGTAGAAATAAAGCGCATGTTTACGACACCAAAAACTAGAGGAAAAGGTATTGCTACCCAAGTTTTAAATAGCTTAGAAGACTGGGCTTCAAAATTGGATTACAAACATTGCAGATTAGAAACAGGTATTCGTCAAAGAGAAGCAGTTCAGTTTTATAAAAAGAATGCATATAAAATTATACCAAACTATGGCCAATACCAAGATGTTGAAAATAGTCTTTGCTTTCAAAAAGAAATACAAAAAAATATTAAAAAATGAAAAAGAACAATAACAAAGTAATTTACTGGCTACTTACAGGTTGTGTGCTTATTTTTATAATGGTAATTGTAGGTGGTATAACAAGGTTAACACACTCGGGTTTATCAATGTCTAATTACAAATTAATTTCTGGTACTATACCACCACTAAATGAAACCGAATGGAATGCAGCTTTTGATCTTTATAAGCAATACCCAGAATATCAAAAACTCAATTTTCATTTTACGTTAGAAGAATTTAAAGATATTTATTTCTGGGAATGGATTCATCGCGTTATTGGCCGTTTTATTGGTTTAGTATTTATAATACCATTTCTCTATTTTTTAATTAAGAAACAATTATCAAAATCTACCATAAAAAAAGCAGTTATACTTTTAATATTAGGTGGTCTCCAAGGGTTTTTGGGTTGGTATATGGTAAAAAGTGGGTTGGTAGATAGACCAGATGTAAGTCATTATAGGTTAGCGGCACACCTTACCACAGCATTTTTAACCTTTGCTTACACATTTTGGGTGGCTTTAGATTTGCTATTTCCAGATAGAAAGGTAATTGACAAAGCGTTTAGAAATTTTATTAGAATTGCTTTAGGGGTTTTAATACTTCAAATTATTTACGGAGCTTTTGTAGCAGGTTTAGATGCAGGTTGGATTCACAACCATTGGCCATTTATGAATGAAGAAAAATTTATTCACCACACCGTTTATAGTGAGCAAAACCCAATCTATTTAAACTTTATTGAAGGTAAAAGCGGTGTGCAGTTTGTACACCGAACTTTAGCCTATGTTGTTGTTGCTTTTATTTTGGCAATTTGGTACAAAGCAAAACGTATGCAACTAACAACTTGGCAAACCAAAGGAGTTAACGGCCTTTTAATACTTGTAGGAGTTCAGTTTTTATTAGGGGTTTTAACACTTATTTTGGCTGTGCCTGTTTGGCTAGGTGTGCTTCACCAAGTAGGAGCATTTATTTTACTAAGCTTTATGGTTTTTACCTTACATCGGTTTTCAAAATAAAACAATGCTTTAGGTTTAATGAGGAAAAAAAAGGTTTATTTTGGTTGCGCTTATCGTTATTGTGTATAATTTCTTTACGTGTAAATTAACGATTAATTTTAGGATTAGCAACAAGCCAGCTTTTTAAATTTTAATAGTTATCGTTTTTGTTGGAAAGTCGTCAAATTTAAAAGTTTAGCGACTTTCCAAATATGCCTTTACTTCGATTAAGCAACTAATGAGTTTTTGCTTGTTTTTATCACAGTACTTTGTTGACAACTCTAATTTTTAAATCAGAGGATATTTTTCAAATCCTGTTTTATAATTATTGCCATATTTTCCACAAGCTAGATTCAAGTAACAAATGCAACTTTTTAGAGGCTACAATTTAGACTAATT
>JBMYXP010000131.1:0-5547 GCA_049608525.1 Winogradskyella sp. | reverse complement strand
TGTTTTTACTTATGGATACTGGTCTTATGAGAGAATTGCAGATGCTCTACCGTTAGATTTTATACCCGTTAATTAATACAAATTAGTTTAACCCTTACTCGTTTTTTTTTGCGACATATTCTTCTAACAGAATTAAAAATAACTGGCTGTTGCTTACCAATTTATCTAGTAACTGCATTTTGTTTTTTTCTAAGAGTAATTCTGAACTAATGTGTTTAGCTTCGCAAAAATCAAAAAAAAGATACTTATTAATCTTTGGTATTTTGAGATCTTTAATAAGTAAGTCGTCATTAAATAATGAACTCTTTTTAAATAACGAGTCGAGTTGTGTATGTTTAATGGGTTGGTATGTAGTCGATTTGTGTTTTTTTCGTTTTACTAAATTGTATGCTTTTTTGAAGAGGTAAATAAAATCTACACCATAATTTTTTTGTATTGGTACATATTTATGAGGATTTCGTTTAATATCTTCTGCGATTAAATTTTTAAGCGCAACGTTATATGTTTTTTCCTCAAAAATGGGTTGCTCTGCGTTAGCTTTTATTTCTACTTCATTTAATGCGTTAATAATTTTTGTAAGTTCAAAAACAGCAATGGCTTCAAAATGAATTTTGGTAAGTACTACTTGTTTAGGACGATGAAATAAAGACTCAAAAGCTAACGTATCGTTAATTTTTGCTATAATGCTAAAGTTGCCGTTAACACCTGTAGTAGTAATGCTATGTTGTGTTTTATTGTAAACCTTTGCTCCTTTTATAGTTGTTGTTGCATCATAAAGTTTTCCTTTTAAAGTTTGAGCGCTAGACAAAAAAGGAAGTGAAACAATTAAGAAAAGATTTAAAATTTTGCGCATTACTGATTAATTAATGTGCTAAGAAAAGCCAATAAATTAAAATAAGCCGCTATTTATAAAAAGTTTAACCTAAGTATTTGTTAATAAAAACAGCTTTGTGTTATTGCTTTTTTGTTATTTTAATCTCAAAAAGCTTATCCCAATTTTTTCCTGTTACAAAAAAAGTTTTGCGTTCTGGGTGATAAGCAATACCGTTTAAAACTTCTTGTTCTGGGTTTTTAACAGTAACCAGTTTATTTAGTGGGGCAAGGCTAACAACACCTTCTAAGGCGCCATTACTTGGATTTATAATAGCGATAACATTTTTTGTATAAACATTTGCATAGATTTTACCATTTACCCATTCTAACTCATTTAAGTTTTCAATTTTTGCTTTTTCAGTGTAAATTTCTATAAATCCCTTTTCAGTTAAATTTTCTGCGTCTAGAGTCCAAATTTTTTCTGTACCATCAGATTTATAAAGTTGTTTACCATCATTACACAATCCCCAACCTTCAATACTTTTGCCGTACTTAAAGCTACTCAATTTTTTAAATGTAGTAACATCGTAAATAAAGCCCATACCAGCTTCCCAGGTGAGTTGGTAAATTTTATCATTAAATAGGGTAAGACCTTCACCAAAAAAGGCAGGATCTAAATCTATATTTTTTAAAACGGCACCAGTTTCAAAATTTACTTTTCTTAGTTTAGATTGTTTTCGTTGACCTGTACTTTCGTACAATGCTCCATTATAAAATTCTAAACCTTGGGTGTACGATGTATTATCGTGTGGGTAAGTATTTACAATTTTATACGTATAAAGTTCGGGTACGTTGGCATTATAAACGGTTATGGTTTTAGAAAGCTGTTCTGTTTTGCCATTATAAGTTACCGTTGCCGATAATTGCTTTTTTCCTAATTTAATTGCCGTTAGTACTTCTTTTGCATCAATAGGTTTACCGTTTAGCTTATAACTAACGTTTTCTATGGTTAATTTTTTAGGGTTGTTAAGAGATAAATTTAACGTGTCGCCAAGTGCAATAGTTTTTGTATTGGTGTTAATAGATAACCTTGTTTTTGTTTTAGAATGGTCTTCACAATTTATTAAAACAAAACTTAAACATAAGAAAATGATGTATTTAGATAGGCGCATAGGACTTTTTAATTTTTGGCAAGTTATTAAATTAAAATTCAGATTAAAAAACATTGTGAAAATATTAAAACATTGTATCTTTGCAGCGGGCAAGTCCTACACAACCAGCTCCTGTTGAATCCTCCAGGGCGGGAACGCAGCAAAGGTAGATGGTCGTAGCGGTGTGATGTAGGTAGCTTGCCTTTTTTTTTATAAAAGCAAAACATCTTCAAATAAAATTTAATCTTGAAAGCTAAGGCGAATCAAGATTTTTTTGTTTATTATAGTCTTCCAAAAGCAACGTTTTTAACTTTTAAACTCATTTTATGTCTAAAGTAGTTTTAATAACTGGTGGTTCTTCAGGAATCGGAAAATCTATTGGAGAGTTTCTTCAAACTAAAAATTTTAAAGTTTATGGAACGAGTCGAAACCCTAAAAATTACCCAGATAGTAAATTTACTATTTTAGCATTAGATGTTACAAAGCCCGAAACTATTTCTAGGTGTATTGAAGAAGTATTACAATTAGAATCTAAAATAGATGTTTTAGTGAATAATGCAGGTGCCGGAATTACTGGGCCAATTGAAGAAATTCCAGATGCTGAATTAAAGAAAAATTTTGAAACTAATTTTTTTGGCCCTATCCATGTTATTAAAGCCGTTTTGCCAACTATGCGTGCTCAAAAATCGGGGTTAATAATTAATATTACGTCTATTGCTGGTTACATGGGGTTGCCGTATCGTGGTGTTTATAGTGCTAGTAAAGGTGCTTTAGAGCTTATAACGGAAGCTTTTAGAATGGAACTAAAACCATTTAATGTACAAATGACTAATGTAGCGCCTGGTGATTTTGCAACTAATATTGCTGCTGGTCGTTACCATGCGCCAGTATTAGAAAATTCTCCCTACAAAATGTCTTATGGCAACACATTAAAAACTATGGATGCACACGTAGATAGTGGAAGTGATCCTCAACAAATGGCAGAGGTTATATTTAAAATAATAACCACTAAGCGCCCTAAAATACATTATAAGGTTGGTGCTTTTATGCAAAAATTTTCAATTGTTTTAAAACGTATTCTACCAGATACCGTATATGAGAAATTATTAATGAATCATTACAAGCTCTAGTTAGTGGTTGTTGTTTCTTTTTGGCCATATGAAAAACAATGCGTTAAAAATCGTAAATTTGCACCAATAAATAAACACGTTTTTTATGAAATTTTTTATAGATACAGCAAACTTAGATCAGATTAAAGACGCTCAAGATTTGGGTATTTTAGATGGCGTTACTACAAACCCATCTTTAATGGCTAAAGAAGGTATAACAGGAACAAACAATATATTAAAGCATTATGTAGATATTTGTAATATAGTAGATGGTGATGTGTCTGCAGAGGTTATTTCTACTGATTTTGAAGGTATGATTAGAGAAGGTGAGGCTTTAGCAGAGTTGCACAATCAAATTGTAATTAAATTACCAATGATTAAAAGTGGTATAAAGGCTTGTAAATATTTTTCGGATCAGGGTATTAAAACAAATGTAACTCTTGTGTTTTCTGCTGGGCAAGCTTTATTGGCGGCAAAAGCAGGTGCAACTTACGTGTCTCCATTTATTGGGAGATTAGATGATATTTCTACAGATGGCTTAAACTTAATTGCAGAAATAAGGCAGATTTATGATAACTACGCTTTTGAAACCGAAATATTAGCAGCTTCCGTCCGCCATACCATGCACATAATAGATTGTGCAAAACTTGGTGCAGATGTTATGACAGGACCACTGAGTTCTATTACAGGTTTGTTAAAACACCCATTAACAGATATAGGTTTAGAAAAATTTTTAGCCGATTATAAAAAAGGCAATTAAAAAGCTAAAATCTACGTACGCAGCTTGTTTTGTGCTACACTAATGGCCATTCAAAATAAGCCCAATAATTATTCTATTTCAATTTAAAATAGAACCGTTATTAATGCTTTGCATAGATTACATATAGCATATTAGCTCCAAAGCATTCAAAATTAAGTAATGTTCATTTTTAAGTTGTAATTGGTGTAATTTCAAAATCTAAACGTATGGCTCCAATTCTAAATATTAGAAGATTATAGCTGATTTAACAGCGTATTTAGAATCTAAAACTAAACTATCATGAACTAGAAGTCCATAGTTTGGTTAGCAGACTAAAAGTCTGCTTCGTAAAATGACAAATAAATAACACCATAAATACGTGAAATCTGTATCAAAAATTCTTAGAAGCTAAAGCGAGATGCACTAAAATACATCGTTTTAACTAAAATTTGAGACCAATAAAACACTTGTTTTGGCTTAAAAAAAATGGAAAACAAAAATTTTAGAAAAAGCAATAGCATATGGCAACAATCTTAATATTATAATTGTTAAAACGATTGTTAATAGGCTTCCGAAATCGTTTGATATGTTGTAATTTTACACGCATTAAAACTAAAATTAGAAAGAACTATGTCGGATACAGCTACACTAGAAATTAAAGGCGAAAAATACGAATTGCCTATAACCGTAGGTACAGAAAAAGAAGTTGCAATAGATATAAAAACCTTAAGAGGAGCAACAGGTGGAGTCATAACAATAGATCCAGGTTATAAAAATACAGGATCTTGCGAAAGTGCAATTACATTTTTAGATGGAGAAAAAGGAATTTTAAGATATAGAGGCTATTCTATCGAAGAATTAGCAGAAAAAGCAGATTTTTTAGAAGTTGCGTACGCGTTAATTTTTGGGGATTTACCCAAAGCAGAGCAATTAGAAAAGTTTAAAAAAGATATTTGCGATCAATCTATTGTTGATGAGGATATAAGAAAAATAGTAGATGCGTTTCCTAAAACGGCACATCCAATGGGTGTGGTATCTTCTTTAACATCTGCATTAACGTCATTTAATCCATCGTCTGTAAATGTAGATTCTGAAGGCGATATGTATAATGCTATCGTTAAAATATTAGGTAAATTTCCTGTATTAGTGGCTTGGACATTGCGAAAAAAGCAAGGACTACCTTTAGATTACGGAGACTGTAACTTAGGGTATGTAGAAAACACTTATAAAATGATGTTTAAGCAGCCCAACAAAGAATATGTAACCAATAAAGTTGTTGTAAATGCTTTAAATAAACTATTAATTTTACACGCAGATCATGAGCAAAATTGTTCTACATCTACTGTAAGAATTACGGGGTCTTCTCACGCAGGTTTATTTGCGTCTTTATCTGCCGGTATTTCTGCACTTTGGGGACCACTTCACGGAGGTGCTAACCAAGCCGTTTTAGAAATGTTAGAAGCTATTAAAGCAGATGGTGGCGATACTAAAAAGTATATGGCTAAAGCTAAAGATAAAAATGATCCATTTAGATTAATGGGGTTTGGTCACCGAGTATATAAAAACTTCGATCCAAGAGCAAAGATTATTAAAGTTGCTGCCGATGAGGTGTTAAATGATTTAGGTATAGACGATCCTATTTTAGATATTGCTAGAGGTTTAGAGCAAGAAGCTTTAAACGATCCTTATTTTGTAGATAGAAAGTTGTATCCAAATGTAGATTTTTATTCTGGGA
>JBMYXP010000130.1:0-5616 GCA_049608525.1 Winogradskyella sp. | reverse complement strand
CTTTGTCTGGTAAACCGTCTTTTTGGGTAAGGTGTATAGAAACAGGCTCTTGTGCCTGCATTAAAAAAGGTATAAAAATACAAATTATATAAAAGAATTGTTTTGTCAAATCTCTAGGCGGTTTAACTTCAAAATTAAGCTTTCAAAATTAAAATTAAGATTGCTAATTGCTGAAAGCACTTTTTGGGCTTCTAAGCATTAATTTACAGGAAAGTTATTTAACCCTAAAGTTTCCAATTTTTGCTTGTTATTTAAATAAATAAAATACACTTTTAGTTCTGGGCGCGTTTTTAAAAATGCTGTTGTGCTTTTTACTCCCATAGCTTGGAATGCCGTTGCATAACCATCTGCTAACATACAATTTGGGGCAATTACAGAAACGCTTAGTACGTTGGTTTTTGTAGGATAACCTGTTTTGGTGTCTATGATATGTGCGTAACGGTTACCGTTGTTGTCTATTTTAAATTTTCTGTACGTGCCAGAGGTTGCCATACTTTTATTAGATAACTTGATTGCTTTAGAGTGTGATATTGAACCATCAAAATTTGGGTCGCTAATGCCAACTGTCCAGCTTTTTTTGCGTTCTATATTTGTTCCGGCTGTTCTTAAATCTCCTCCAATATCTACCAAATAATTAGTAATGCCTTTTGTTTCTAAAAACGCTGCAATAACATCTATGCCATACCCTTTTGCTATGGCATTAAAATCTAGGTAAGCATTATTTGGTTTTATAAATCGATTATCTAACCAAATAATTTTATCAAAACCTACAGTTTGCATTAGTTTCGAAATTGTGGTGCTATCTGTTAAAAATTTATTGGTGTCTGGTCCAAAATTCCATGCGTTTACTACATTGCCAATTGTGGGGTCAAAAACACCTTTGGTTTCTTTAGCTATTTTTTTTGAAGCGTTAAAAACGGTTTTAAAATGTATATCTACTTCTACGGGTTCATTTCTATTCCATTTAGAAATATCTGAATCTGTGATGTATGTTGACATGGATTGGTTAATGACCGCAAATAAACTATCGAATTCTTTTTGGTAGTTGCTGTTGTTTTTTGAGTTGTATTGAATGTTATAGGTTGTGCCAAATATAGGACCTGAAAGCTTTATGTTTTTGGGCTGTTGTTTGCAAGTTGTAAAAAGCAAAATTGTTAAAAGATATACGGCTAATTTTTTCATAATAAAAATTTCAATTTATAAAATTTTGCGTTTGTATATGTAATAACTCTAATTCAAATTCATGTCTATAACTTGTACTCCGTTATATTCTATGAGATAGTCTTCGTTGAGGTAAATGGGTAAATCTTCTCCATTTGGATTTCCTAAACCAACACCAGCATATAATACTTTAGCTTCTTTTTTGAACGCATGTTTCTTAAAAGTTTCCATCCAAACGATATCGTAATTATTGGGGTTGTCTGGTAAAATTACAGCTCTAACCACAACAAAAAAGTACTGATTGTTTTTATCTATACATACAAATTGTGGGTGCCGTTTTAAGGTGCTATTTATAGCTACAAACTCAAAACCGCGAGCTTCTAAGTCCTTGCCAACATGGTTCATGGCTAGGTTGTGTATGTCTTGAGGTGTTAATGCTTTGCTCATGTTTATAGTCTATTAAAAAGAGATACTTTTTAAGTTACAAAAATACAATAATGAATTACTAATAAAAAGAAGATTACTGCATGCGCTGTAATTATAGATGCTACTTAAAACGAATAAATTTAGCACTATTAAAGGTATAATTAGAAACTGAGATTACCGCATTATTTTTTAATTGATACCATGGAGATATGGCGGTGTTTTCTAGGTTTTTAACTAAATGCACACTTTGTGCTGGTGTATTACCTTGTACTAGTAAAAATAGTTTTTCGCCAGTAGTAGTTACAGCTTCATCTGCAATTATAACAATATGCCCTGGTAAGCCGCCTTTAATTAACATATCTCCAATTTTTAAATCTTTGGCATCAATAGTTTCTAATTCATTGTAAAGTGACAATGTGCCAGAATACATAAAAATAAGATTTAGGTAGTTATAAAAATTAGCTTTAGAATGATTTGCAGAAGCCGTTTTACTAAATGTTACTTTGTTTCCGTTAATTTTTGGTCGGTAGCCTTCGGCATATGTTTTCCATGAGCAGTAATGACCCGATGTAAATTTAAAACCAATTTCATTTTTTCTATTGGTATCCCAAAGGTATTCGCTACGTATTCTAATTAAAGCATCTGCGCATTGTTGCAAACCATTTTTTGGTACAGGGATTTCTAAAATACCAATATGACCGCCTTGCCAAAAATATTCAGAATTATCATAGTTTATAATTTTACGTTCAAAAGGTTTTAACTTGTAGTGTCGTAAATAATCTTGAAAACTGCCTTTTGCATAAGCAACACGCTTATAACCCATTGGTGGATTAACTCTTGTAGCAATTGTTAAACTGTCTTTATTTATTAAGCTTGGTGTTATTGCATACGCTGTTGCCATGGTTATGGCACGTTTTAAGGGTTTAATTTGATAGATAAAACATAGAGCTGCTAAAATAAATAAAACGATGAGTAGTTTTTTTTTCATAAACTTTTTAACGGAATTTGGGTTGGTTTTATTTTACGGCAGTGGTTTAAAATGTTGATAAGTGTTGCTTCTAGTCTCCATAACGTTCTTTTAGTTTGTCAAATAAGTATGTCGTATTTGTAAAGCCCACAGCTTCTGCAATTTGTTTTTTAGAGGCAAAAGGATCTTCTTCTCTTAATTTACGTGCTTTTTCTAAACGCGCTTCTTGTATTAATTGATTTACAGTTTGCCCTAGTAAACTTTTAACCTTACGGTTTAGTGTACTTCTAGACACCTTCATATATTCTGAAATGGTTTCTACAGTAAGCAAAGGAGAGTTTAAGTTTTGATTAATGTAGGAAGTTATTTTTGTGTTAAACTTATGAGCATAAGCATTAAGGTTTTTTATGACTTCGGGAGAGTTATTTGTGTCAAATTCTACTATGTTTTTATAAAGAGCGATGGAGTTTTTAATGTTTATTAAAAGCTCTTCTTCCATAAAGGGTTTGTGTAAATAGCCGTCAATGCCTAAGCGTAGCATAGATAGTTTTCCTTGCTGGTCTGTTCTTGCTGTAAGTACTAAAATAGGTGTTTTGTCTTGTTGTTGCTTTAGTTGTTTTACTAATGTTTCTCCATCCATAATAGGCATCATGTAATCTGTTAAGATGAGATCAAAATTATTATTTTGAAGTATGTTAAGCGCTTCTTTTCCGTTTTCGGCTTCTGTGATATTGTAATTGTGTAATACTTTTTTTAAGTATTTTCTCATTTGTTCATGGTCATCTACTACCAATATTTTTTGCTTATTGTTTTTAATAGTTGGTTCTATATATTTTTTTAGGTTCGTTTTATTTATTTCAACGGCATCTATAGGTTCTGAAAATGGTAAATTGGTGTTATATTTTACAAATTCTTTAGGAATAGAGATTGTAAAACAAGTGCCATTTCCAAAACTACTTTCTATGGCAATAGAAAATTGATGGGCATTAACAATACTTTTTGTAAAAGCTAAACCTATACCACTACCTTGGCTTTTAGTAATGTCGTTTTTTACTTGGTAAAAGCGTTTAAAGACCGCTTCTTTTTCATCTTCATTAATACCAATGCCAGTATCTATAACATTAATAGTAAGACCTTCGTTATTAAAAGACGTATTTATGGTAACGCTTCCGTTTTTTGGTGTAAATTTTAACGCATTGCTTAATAAATTTGTTATGGCTTTAGAAAACAGGTCTTTATCTATTAAAATAGTTGTTTTTAATGTTTTGTTATTAAATGTAAAGTCTATATTTTTTTTAGCAAATAAACTTTGAAAATTAATAAAATGTTTTTCTAAAAAAGAGTTAACATCTACATGTGTAGTAATAAGTTGAAACTGATTACTCTCCATTTTACTTAAATCCATAATGCTATTAATAATATCTTGCATTTGTTGGCATTGTTCTTTTATAATAGCTGTTTTTTGTTTGTTTTCTGTATCTGTTGTTTTAAATTTTAATTGATTTGTATAGCCTTGTATTAAGGTTAAAGGTGTACGTATTTCGTGAGAAAGGTTTACAAAAAAGTGCGATTTAAACTCATTTAACTCACGCAACTCTGCTTCTTGTTTTTCTAGAATCATTTTATCAGAGAGTACTTTATCTCTTTCTAGTGCCAAAAGGCTTTCGTTTTTTGTATTACTTTTTTTAAAATAATTTACTAAAAGAAATACAACCAAAAACACACATAAGGCTTCTAAAACGAGCAGTCTTTCTACATAATCTATTGGATAAACTACATAAAAATAATAGGGTGTTAAAAACAGCAAAAAACTAATTAACAATATAAGTAACGATGTACTTTTTTTTGTGTACAATGTTAAAGCGATTGGTGCGCCTAATAATAAGTAATATTCTAAATAATTACCAGGATTAACAAAAAGTGCGACATAGGTATTACTTAACATAAAAACACTTAAAAAAAGTACGCTTGCCCATTTAAAGTAGTGTTTCTTATTTAAAAAAAGTGTGGTAATTAAGGAGATAACCACAAAAAGTATGGTAAGAAATGCTTTAAAATTAAAAAAGCTAAAAGTTATTCTACTATTTGTAAAATACTCTACTAATAAGCCAATACTCATTTCTAAAGCATAAAAAAACAAAACTAAATGGCTCCAAATTAAACAGTAAGTATTTAATAAGCGAATTCTTTTATTTAAGTTATTAGAATTGCCTTCTTGGGTGCCCAAACTAATTATAGTTTCATATTTTTTTTTCATAATACTACTAAATTTTAACAACTATATAATTGGATTAAATGGGTTACTAACAAAATTAGCAACATTAACGACTTCAATTTTTGTGTGCTTTCTTTGTAAATATATCTTTTTTTAAGGCAATGAATTGGGCACAAATGCAATTTGACTCAAATGGTTGTTTTTTGACCCAAATGGTTGCTTTTTTGAACTGAATAGACAGTTTTTGAATGAGGTAAACACCTGTTTGCCAATAGATTTGTAATAAACAAACAAACTAAATTTTTTTTATCATGAAAAACAAATTACTAGTATTATTCGTATTAATTACAACATTTGGCTATGCACAAACTTTTGACTGGAATAATGGATATGTAGTCGATATATCTAACAGTTCTGGCTATACTAATAACAGAGCTATTGATGAATTTGATCCAAATACATTAGTCTATTATACCACCCCAGATCTAGTACCTCTTAATTTATCGAATAATGGCCAAGGCACAACAGGTTTATCTGTTCGTAATGCAGGTGTTCAAGACTATTCTGAGTTGATTTTTTATCCAGTTTTAGATATTGAAAGTATTAAAGTTTATACTAGTGGAAATAGTAGTAACGAAAGTTGGATTTTTAAATCTAAAGATGCCTCTGGTAATGTACTTAATACACTAACTACTAATGTTACTAATACAGCAAGTGTTGTTACTTTAAATTTTACCAATGTAAGTAAAATTGAAATAAGTAGAGCAAATGGTACACCATCAACTTTTGGTGTAGATGATATTGTATTTACACCTTATGTAGCTTGTACCGTAAACATACCAGATGC
>JBMYXP010000129.1:0-5733 GCA_049608525.1 Winogradskyella sp. | reverse complement strand
TTAGCGATTTACCCATACGAAAGATTATACATGTAGATATGGATGCGTTTTATGCCTCGGTTGCAGAAATGGACAACCCAAAACTTAGGGGAAAAGCCATTGCGGTTGGTGGAGGTGGTAAGCGAGGTGTAATAAGTGCTGCAAGTTATGAGGCCAGAAAATTTGGTGTAAAAAGCGCTATGTCTGGTCGGTTAGCTATAAAATTATGTCCGCATCTTATTTTTGTAAAAACAAATTTTGAACGTTATACCGAAATATCTAAACAGGTAAGACGCATTTTTTATGATTACACCGATTTGGTAGAACCTTTATCTTTAGATGAAGCTTACCTCGATGTTACAGAAAACAAAAAAGGATACCCGAGCGCTACATTACTTGCCCAAGAGATTAGACAACGTATTTTTAATGAAGTAGGCTTAACGGCTTCCGCAGGCATTTCTATTAACAAGTTTATTGCTAAAGTAGCGAGTGATTACAACAAGCCAAACGGGCAAAAAACGGTAAACCCAGAAGATGTCGTTCAATTTTTAGAAAATTTAGATATTAGAAAATTTTATGGTGTTGGTAAAGTTACAGCCGATAAAATGTACCAAAAAGGCATTTTTACAGGTAAAGACTTAAAGCTTAAATCTGCCGATTATTTAGAAGAAAACTTCGGAAAATCTGGTAAGTCTTATTATAATATTGTTAGAGGAATTCATAAAAGCGAGGTAAAACCCAACCGCATTCGTAAATCTTTGGCTGCAGAACGCACGTTTAATGACAATCTATCTTCAGAGATTTTTATGCTAGAAAAATTAGAACATATCGCTGAAGAAGTTTCTAAACGATTAAGTAAAAGCAAAGTTTCTGGTAAAACCATAACGCTAAAAATAAAGTATAGCGATTTTACATTACAAACCCGAAGCAAAACCTTGCCGTATTACGTAAGTGAAAAAGCCATTATTTTAGAAACCGCAAAAAATTTATTGTACCAAGATACGCTGAATAATTCGGTACGGCTTTTAGGTATTTCTATTTCTAACTTAAATACAGCGTCTAAAAAATCAAAACCGTTAAAAATCGAAAAAACAGCGGTTAGCGTTCAGTTAAAATTTGAGTTTTAATGCTATTTTGGTAGTGTACCAATTACAACTGTTTAAGTAAATTTCAATTTTATTTTATCAACTATAGTTTGAGCTAGTTTTATATTACTTTCAATAGTCCAACCAGCAACGTGTGGTGACAATACTACATGTTCAGAATTTATTAAATATTGAAAAGCTTGCGGTATTTGTTTTGAAGTAAATAAATTTTCAAACGAGGTTTTTTCATATTCTAAAACATCGAGACCTGCACCAAGAATTTTACCAGATTTTAAAGCATCAACCAAATCTTGGGTAACCACACTTTTACCACGAGCGGTATTTAGTAACCAAAATGGGTTTTTAAAACCAGTAATAAATTTGGTGTTTACCAGGTTTAAAGTCAACGGTGTTTGCGGTGTATGAAGACTTAGTACATCTGCCTGTTTTTGTAATTCTTGTAAAGATACTTGCTGGGCATTTTTATCTGCAACGTTGGGTTTAATGTCGTAACACAAAACGTTAACATCAAAGCCTCTTAGTTTTTTTGCAAAGGCTTTACCCATATTTCCGTAGCCAATAAGACCAACAGTTTTACCATCGAGTTCTAGCCCACGATTTTCTTCTCGCAACCACTTGCCTTGTCTAACGTCTTTGTCTGCTTTGTTGAGTTTGTTAAACAACGATAAGAGCATGCCTAAAGCGTGTTCGCCAACAGCGTTTCGGTTGCCTTCTGGAGCAGAAATTAAAACCACCCCTTTTTGTTGGGCATAATCGCAATCTATATTTTCTAAACCTGCACCAACACGGCCTATAAATTTTAGGTGTTTTGCGGCGTCTAAGAATTGCTTGTCTATTGTAAAGCGGCTGCGAATAATAACACCATCGTAATCGGCTATTTTTGCTTCTATTTTTAATTTTGAAGTTGTAAAATCTGTATGGTTTGTAAAGCCTAAATCATTAAGTTGATTTATGAGTAATGGATGATTTGCGTCTAGGTGAAGTATTTTCATGGTTATTTTCTGTGGAAGCAGGTATCTCTTTTTTAGGTCTCACAGGTTTTTAAAAACTTGTGAGATCTTATTATTATATTTTAGGATATTCGGTTTGTGTAAGTTGATGCGTTACATTTCCTGTATGTGCGGTGTTTAGTTTTTCGAATAAAAGCACATGAACTTCTTCGTTGTTTTTTGTGGTTGGATTGTGCTCAACACCTTTTGGAACAACTATTATTTCGCCTGTATTTACCACTTCGGTTTTGTCTCTAAATTGCATGTATAATGTGCCTTTTATAACCTGAAATAATTCGTCTTCATTATCGTGGCTATGCCAAACAAATTCGCCTTTTAATTTGGCTAATATAACCTGCATATCGTCAACAATAGCCACCCGATGTGGGTGCCAGTTTTTGCTAAATTTTGTAAACTTTTTTGAGATGTTTATTGCTTTCATACTATAAATTTATACCAATTACACTAAAATAGTTTTAAAATGTCGCCTATAACTAGGTGTCTTTTTCATTCTTATTTCATCTGAACAAAAAATAATTCAAATTATTGATATAATATTTTAAAACTATTTTGGTAGTACAACATAAAACGAACTCAATAAAACGTCCTTTTTTACTTTCTTTTTCATTAAAAAAAGAAACCGTAACTAAGGTTGCACTTTTTTCAAACTAATGAAACAAAAAAACGAACTTAATAGGTAATATTACCCATGAGTTAAAAACCTATAATTAAACCAGAAATAACGAAAAATAAATAAATGCCTAATATATCATTACTGGTGGTAATAAATGGGCCTGTTGCTATTGCGGGGTCTATGCCTTTTTTGTTTAATATTATAGGAACAAACGTGCCAACTAATGCGGCAACTACAATAACAGACATCATTGAAATTGCTATTGCAATACTTTCGGTTGTGTTTTGGCTGATAAAAAAGCCAAACAAAATAACTAATAGTGCTAATGCAAAACCGTTGATTAGGCTTAGACCAATTTCTTTTAAAAGACGGTTGCCAATACTACCTTTTACATTATCGTTAGCAATACCTTGTACTATAATGGCGCTAGATTGTACACCAACATTACCTGCCATAGCTGCTATTAGTGGTGTGTAGAAAAATAATGAAGGTACGGTTTCCATAACATTTTCAAAACCTTTCATTATAAAAACACTGCCCAATCCACCAAATAAACCAAGAACTAACCAAGGCAAACGCGCTTTTGTAAGTTGTAAAATGCTATCATCTGCCTCAACATCTTGTGTAATACCTGCGGCAAGTTGATAATCTTTGTCGGCTTCTTCTTTTAGTACATCTACAATATCATCTATGGTAATTCTACCTACCAACGTTTGGTTGTTATCTACCACAGGAATGGCCTCTAAATCGTATTTTGCCATTACTTTAGCAACGTCTTCTGCATCGTCATTTACAGAAACAAAATCTACATTATCCTTAGAGATATCTGCAATTTTTTGTTCGCTTTTTGCTACAATTAAATCTTTAAGCGATAAGCGACCAATGAGTTTTTCTTTTTTATCTACAACGTAAATAGAATGCACACGTGTAACTTCTTTGGCTTGCCCTCTAATACGTCTTAAACACCCAGCAACCGTCCAAGTTTCGTACACTTTAACGAGCTCTTTTGCCATAAGTCCGCCAGCGGTATCTTCGTGGTAGGCTAAGAGTTCTTGTATTTCGGCTTTGTGCTCAGCATCTTCAATTTGAGAAATAACAGCTTCTTGCCGCGACTCGGGCAATTCAGAAATGATATCTGTGGCGTCGTCGGTTTCTAGTGCTTCAACTTCTTCGGCAATTTCTTTAGAGGATAGATTTTTAAGTATGTTTTCTCGATTGTCTTCATCGAGTTCCATTAAAATATCTGAGGTAAGTTCAGAATCTAATAGTTTTATAACATAAACAGCATCGTCAACATCTAACTCGTCTAAAACCTCTGCAATATCTGCATAGTGGTATTCATTTAGTCGTAGTTTTAGTTGCTTATCGTTTTGCTCTTCAATAAGAATCTCTACTTTTTCAATGAGGTCATCGGTAAGCTGAAATTGTATGCTATCTTGAGTTTCTTCCACTATTATAGTTTAAAAGTTTAAGGTTTAAAACGTTTAAAGTCTTATGCCTTACTATGTTTATTGCTACTATTTTGAGCACTCTTAGCACAGATTAGTTGAGACACATCTTGGTGTTAAAACTAGTAATACATTTCTACTGCGCTCAATGTAACAGTTTACAAGTTTAATTTTCGTCATTTTCAATTAAAGACGTTAGCTCAATAAATTGAGAAACGCTTAATTGTTCTGGCCGTTGCCCAAAGATAGTATTTGCTTTTAAATTATTAGAAAGATTAAAAACTTTTAAACTGTTTCGTAATGTTTTTCTGCGTTGTTGAAAACTTGTTTTTACAATTCTAAAGAATAATTTTTCGTTACAAACTAATTTGTAGTGTTCTTTTCTTTTTAAAAACAGCACACCAGAATCTACTTTTGGTGGTGGATTAAAAACTGTTGGTGGCACAGTAAATAAGTATTCTGCATTATAAAACGCTTGTGTTAACACCGATAAAATACCATAGACTTTTGAGCCTTCTTTAGAACAAATACGCAATGCAACTTCTTTTTGAAACATACCCGAAAATTCTGGTATTTGATGACGCAACTCTAAGGTTTTAAATAAAATTTGTGATGATATGTTATATGGGAAATTACCAATTATGGCAAACGGTTTCTCTTTAAAAGTCTCACTTAAATTGTATTTAAGAAAATCTTTTTCTATGATTCTGTCTGCAAGATTTAGGTAGTTATTTTTTAGATACTCTACCGATTCTGTGTCTATTTCTATAACATGGGTTGTAATGTCTTTTTTTAGCAAGTACTTGGTTAAGACTCCCATGCCAGGGCCAATTTCTAAGACGTTATCATATCCTTTGTATGTTAAACTATTGGCGATGTTTTCTGCAACAGATTCGTCTTCTAAAAAGTGTTGCCCTAAATGTTTTTTTGCTTTTACTGTCATTGTTGGTTTTTTTTCACGCAAAGTCGCAGAAGCGCAAAGATGCAACGTTTTATTTGAATAGTTATATTGAAATTATTAGAGTTGTTGTTGGTTTTTTTCTCACGCAAAGTCGCGAAAACGAAAAAGAGAAAAATAATTAGAAAAGCATTGTATGTGATTTATTGAACGATATGTAATTTTAAGAGCATCATATCTCATTTTACTTTGCGTCTCTGCGACTTTGCGTGAAACCTATTTAAAATCAATCGAATACTCATCAATAACTTCCAATTCTGTTCTAAAAGCTAACATTTTATCTGCAAAACGTTTTAGCCCATCTTGTTGTAATTTGTTTGCATGGTCTTTGTAATACGCATTTAAAGCGTCCCTGTTATGTGCTCTGTATTGTACAGAATAGGTTTCTGTTTCATCATCTGCAACCAATACTTTAGTAAATTTAGCGTCTTTAAATTTTCCTGTGGCTAATACTTGCGGAATGTGTTCTTTTATCCAATTTAACCATTCTTTATGTATGGTTTTATCTACGTTAATGGTAACGTTGTATATTATGTTTGGCATTAGGTGTTGGGTTTTAGGTGAATTAAATTAGTTGCAAAAATAAGCATTAGGTCGTTATTGGAATATAGCGAGGTTG
>JBMYXP010000128.1:0-5807 GCA_049608525.1 Winogradskyella sp. | reverse complement strand
TCTTCTCTAATGATTTTTATAATATCGTCTGCGTGACTATCTGTTTTTGCAAATACCAATGTTTTTGGTACTTCGTAATCTCCGTTTTCGTCAATACGGTTTGGGAAAATAGTTGTTTTTAAAGCCTTTTTGTATTCACGAATAATGTTTCGTATTTGGCTAGGATTTACAACTTTTTTGTCTAAATCGTTGCGTTTGTACTCGGTATCTTCATCTTCTTGCTGCCAACGTTTTTTACGTGTAAGTTTATCTCGTCTATCTACAAACCAACCTGCTTTTATGGTTTCTCCATGTTGAGAAATCTCCGTTTCAATAGTATATACATCATAAGGTACATTTACACCATCTGTTACCGATTCTTCATAGGTGTATTGGCTCACTACATTTTCATTAAAAAAACCGAAAGTTCTTTTATCTGGTGTTGCCGTTAAGCCAATTAAAAAAGCATCAAAATAATCTAATACTTGTTTCCATAAATTATAAATGGAACGGTGCGCTTCATCAATAACTATAAAATCAAATTGTTCAATAGGTACTTTTGGTGTGTACTCCACAGGAACAGCTTTGTTTTTTGATAGTTTATTTTGAAGCCAAGAATTTTCGTTTGGATTATCGAGTTCAGCACTTTCGTCTAACTCTTCTCCTTTTAAAATAGAGTAGAGCCGTTGTATGGTTGAAATACAAACTTGACTATCTGGCGCCATATAACTTGAAGATAAACGCTGCACATTGTACAACTCTGTAAATTTTCGGTTATCATCATTGGGTTGAAAGGTCATAAATTCCTGTTCTGCTTGTTCGCCAAGGTTTTTGGTGTCAACCAAAAATAAAATACGTTTTGCATCTGCGTGTTTTAGCAAACGATACACAAAAGTTGCAGCTGTAAATGTTTTTCCAGCTCCAGTTGCCATTTGAATTAAAGCTTTTGGTCTGTTCTTTTTAAACGAGTGTTCCAGATTATTAATAGCCACAATTTGAGCAGGGCGCAACCCTGTTTCATCTAGTGCAGGCATGGATAACAGTCTTTCTCGAAGGCTTTTTCCTTTTTTTAACCATGCTGCAATGGTTTCTGGTTTATGAAAACTAAAAACATGTCGCCCTCTCGGTTTTGGGTCTCGATAGTCTGTAAATCGTGTAATGGTTCCTGTGCTTTCATAAACAAAAGGCAAAGGATCGTTATTTAAGTATTTTAGTTTTGCTTTGGCATAGTTTGCAGCTTGTTCTTCAACAACGGTAAGTCTGTGGCCTTCGTCTTCTCGTTTGGCTTCTATAATTCCGACAGGTTTTCTATTTACAAACAATATATAGTCGGCAGGTCCAACATCAGTTTGGTACTCGCGTATTGCAATTCCTTTTCCTGCGGATAAATCAACTTTCTTTTTAGACTGAACTAACCAACTAGCTTGTCGTAGCATTTCGTCAATTTTATCTCGAGCTATTTGTTCAGGATTTTGGTTGCTATTTTTAGCCATTTACAAGAAACGTTTTTTTTTTGAATTTACAATTTACATTTTTTTTTAGCTAACGTAATGTAAAGTAATCAAAAAAAAATCAACTTAGTATTTGTGCTATTGGCTGTATAACTAAAAAATTATTTAAAATATTTAAAAGGCACAAAAAGCATCCCAAAGTTTTCGCCTTTATGCTTGCCAAGGTGCTTGTGGTGTACTTTGTGTGCGCGTCTTACACCTCTGGCATACTTATTATCAATATTGCGTAACCATTTAAAACGTTGGTGTATAAAAATATCGTGTACAATAAAATACGCCATACCATACGCTAAAATACCTAAGCCAATGGGTAGTGTAAACCAAATACTCTCGTAACTCCATAAGTAAAAGCAAGTAATACTAACGGCAGCATAAAAGAGAAAAAAAGCATCGTTTCGTTCAAACCAGCTGTTGTGGTCTTTATGGTGGTGATCTTTATGTAAACTCCATAAAAAGCCGTGCATAATATACTTGTGTGTAAACCAAGCATTAAATTCCATTATAAGAAAAGTGCCTAAAAAAATGAGTATCCAAAATAGCATTAGCATAATAGTAAGTTGTTAATTTAAAGTAAGTTGAGTTGATATTTTATATAGCTTCTGGTTAATAACTCTACCTTTCGGTAATTAGGAACTCTAATTCGGGTAGATTTTATGTCTAAAGCTGGTGTTTTTTTTAGTTTGTATAATAATTTGCTGTAATAACGGTAAGCCATAAATACACCAAATTTTGCCTCTACAGGCAAACGTTTTATACCTTTTAAGCCTTCGGTAAAGTCAGCTTCAATATCATCAATAATTGTTTTTTTTGAAATTTCGTTGAGTTCATTTAAATCTGTATTAGGGAAATACGTTCGGCTTAAATCTTCGAAATCTGCTTTTAAATCTCTTAAAAAATTTACTTTCTGAAACGCAGATCCCAAACGCATAGCTGTAGCTTTTAAATCGTCGTATTTTTCTGTGTCACCATTTACAAATACCTTTAAGCACATTAGCCCAACCACATCTGCGGATCCGTAAATATAAGCTTTATACTCTTGCTCTGTTAGATAGTCTTTTTTATGAAGGTCTAAACGCATGCTATTCATAAAAGCATCAACTAAATGTTTATCAATACCATACTTATGGTAGGTAAATTGAAACGCATTTAAAATAGGATTTAAACTAATTTTATCTGCTAAGGCTAGTTCTAAATCAGCTTCAAAACGTTTAAACAACTTTTCTTTGTCATAATCATGAAATGTATCTACAATTTCATCGGCAAAACGCACAAACCCATATATATTATAAATATCTTGTCTTATACTATCCGATAGCATTTTTGTAGCCATAGAAAATGATGTACTGTATGCGTTGGTAACCAGCTTACTACATTCTTTAGAGACTTTATCAAATATTGATTTCATTTATTAGTTTACTTTAAAAGCGATTATAATTCATTTTTTACAATTAAATCTGATACCAATTTACCAGATATTAATGATGGTGGCACACCTGGACCAGGAACAGTTAATTGCCCAGTAAAATAGAGTCCTTTTACTTTTTTACTTTTTAAATTAGGTCTTAAAAATGCTGTTTGTTTTAGTGTGTTTGCCATACCATAAGCATTGCCTTTATAAGAATTATAATCGTTTATAAAATCATTAACACAAAACGATTCTCTAAATAAGATGTGTTTTTTCACAGTTTGAAGTGTTCTTTTTTCAAACCTATTTATAATTATATTAAAATAAGTGTCTCGTAGCTTTGGTGTGTCTTCTAGTCCGGGTGCAATAGGAATTAAGAAAAACCCAGTTTCACAATCCGTTGGTGCCATACTTTTATCTGTTACCGACGGAAAGTTAGCATAGAATAAAGGGTCTTTTGGCCATTTTGGGTTGTCGTAAATTTCTTCTGCATGGATTTCAAAATCGGTATCAAAAAACAAATTATGATGTTCTATATTTTGAAGTTTTTTATCGAAGCCAACATAAAAAAGTAGGGAAGAAGGAGCAAATGTACGTTTGTCCCAGTAAGATGCGCTATATTGTCTAAAATTTTTATCTAATAATGTTTCTGTATGGTGATAATCTGCGCCACTTAATACCACGTTACTAGTTATTGTTTTTCCATTAACAATAATACTTGTAGATTTTCCGTTTTCTACATTAATTTGCTCAACAGAACTGTTGGTATAAATTGTAACACCTAAGCTTTCTGCAAGGCTTTTCATGGCTTTTATAATTTCGTACATTCCGCCTTTTGGGTGCCAAGTTCCTAAACCAAAATCGGCAAAATTCATAAAACTATAAAATGAAGGTGTTTGGTTTGGTTTTGCACCCAAGAATAATACTGGAAACTCTAGGGTTGAAATTAGTTTAGGGTTTTTAAAATTTTTACGAACCTCAGAACTGATGGATCTAAAAAAGCGATCAACTCTTGTAATCGTATCTTTAGTAACTAACTCTAAAGGCGATAAACCTGGTTTTAATACCACCTTGTTTATAGCAATGTTATAATGATCTTGAGCTCTGGCAATAAATTTGCGTAAAGGTTTAGAGCTTCCGCTTTCTATACGTTCAAATTCTTCACAGATTTTATCCATGTGGTCGCCTATGGTAATGACGTCATCTGAAAAGAAAATTTTATAAGCCGGACTCAGTTTATCTAGTTGGTAAAAGTCGCTAGTAGATTTGCCAAAATCATTAAAAAATTTCTCAAAAATATCTGGCATCCAATACCAGCTTGGACCAATATCAAAAGTAAAGCCATCTTTAACGAGTTGCCTAGCTCTGCCACCTACGGTATTATTTTTTTCGAAAATTGAAACCTTGCTACCTGCTTTTGCTAAATAACATGCTGCTGATAAAGCCGAAAACCCCGAGCCTATAATTGCTATTGTTTTTTGCATTTATGTATTTAAAGTTTGTTGATTAATGATTGTATGCTATTAAAGGTTTCTATACCTTTTGGTAGGTTTTTTATATCTAAATGAGAAACCATTTGTCCTAAAACCCATAATTTTGTGTTTTTAACCTTTAGAATAGTAGTGTTAAAATTATCTATATAAGTTTGTAAATCTTCCTTAATGGGTTTTATGGTAAAATAGGTTACAAAAGTAATTTCATCATGGTAATTCTGTAAGTCGGCAAGGTTCTCTAAAGGTACGCTTTGCCCTAAAAATATCGATTTATAACCTTTATTTACCAATTGGTAATTAATAAACATTAAGCCAAGTTCGTGTATTTCGTTTTCTGGTAAATATAACACAAACGTTTTATTGCTCGTATTTGCTTGTTTAGATTGTATTTTTTCTGTGTTTGCTATTATTTTCTGCCTAATTAGTGTTACTAAAAAATGCTCGTGTGCTGGCGTTATAGTATGGGTTTGCCATAACAAGCCAACTTCATTTAAGAGCGGAATAAATATATCATAAAATACTTTTTCAAACCCTTTTTCATCTAAAAGCGTTTCATAAGTCTTATAAAATAAGTTTTGATCAAAATTAAGCATGGCTACTTTAAAAGAGTTTATTGCATGGCTCTCTGTAAAGTTTGTAGAATTAATATCTTTAATTAAAGCAGGAATTTCATTTTCTTTAATAGCTGCAATTTTAGATATTTTATACCCGTTATTATTGAGATAACTAATATTGAGTAGTTTTTGAAAATTTTCTAAATCGTAATATCTTATATTAGTAGTGGTACGTTTTGGCTCTAAAAGCTTGTACCGTTTTTCCCATATTCTAATAGTATGTGCTTTAATCCCAGTTAGATTTTCTAGGTCTTTAATGCTAAATTGGCTTTTAATATTGTTCACTTTTTATTTAAAATGTTTAAACAAAAATAGCATTTATATTAAAGCAAACGTAAATAATTAACAAAATTTAAATAAATAATAAGAATTAGTAATATATGGTGTTAATATGCAGTTTGAATTTAATACGTTCAATTCGTAATAGTTATGATAAAATAGAATTGCACTTTAGTTGTTTTTTTAATACAAAACATCGTGAAACTTTTCTTATACTAAATTACGATTTAATATACGCTATATTTAATTTGAATTACATGCGGTTTAAATGAAATAAAACACTAAAGCATAGTCTTAGTTAAGCCTTCGTTTTGTAATATAATCTTAGCGAAATAGAAACAAATTATAGAGTTTATTTTAAGTTGTAATAGGTATTATATCTTTAACAAAGTTGAATGGTAGCGTATCTTATAATCAGAAAAACTTATAGAATTTACTTAGTTTAAAGACTTAAACAATTACATTATAATTGTGCGCACGAGAAGACTCGAACTTCCACGGACTAATGTCCACCAACCCCTCAAGC
>JBMYXP010000127.1:0-5873 GCA_049608525.1 Winogradskyella sp. | reverse complement strand
TTTCTAATACGTAGCCTATTACAGATTTCATAAAATCTTCAGCCAAATCCATATTGCCAGCCAAATCCATAAAGGCCACTTCGGGTTCTATCATCCAAAATTCTGATAAATGACGCGATGTGTTAGAGTTTTCGGCTCTAAATGTTGGCCCAAAGGTATATACTTTACCAAGTGACATGGCATAGGTTTCGGCTTCCAACTGACCAGATACCGTAAGATTTGTTTCTTTTCCAAAAAAATCTGCGTTGTAATCTACATTACCATTTTCTGTTAATGGAGGGTTTTTAGCATCTAAGGCTGTAACTCTAAACATTTCGCCAGCTCCTTCTGCATCACTACCCGTTATAATTGGGGTGTGCATATTATAAAATCCGTTTTCTGTAAAATACTTATGTACTGCAAACGATAATGCTGAGCGTAAACGCATAATGGCACTAAACGTATTAGTTCTGGTGCGTAAATGTGCGTTGGTTCTTAAAAACTCTAGGGTATGTTTTTTAGGCTGAATAGGATATGTATCTGCATCAGAATCTCCTAAAACCTCAAGGGTTTTTACTTGCACTTCTACAGATTGCCCTTTGCCTTGGCTTTCAATTAATTCTCCTGTAATACTAACGGCAGCACCTGTTGTAATGCGTTTTAAAAGTGCTTCATCAAAATTTTCAAAATCTACAACACATTGTATATTATTTATAGTAGAACCATCATTTAATGCTATAAAACGGTTGGCTCTAAACGTACGTACCCAACCTTTTACAGTTACATCTTGTAAGGTTGTATTTTGAGATAATAATTGTGCTATGGTTTTTGTTGTCATTATTTTGTTATTTTAATGCAAAGATATAATGTTATTATTTGATGATGTCATTACGGTCTTCAGTATCATCTTCCGAAGGAATAATATTAATTGCAGGTTCTTTTAAAACTTGTTTATTTGCAATATTACGCTCTAATGAGAGTAGAAGTGAAGGTAATAAAAGTAAGTTAGAAAGCATAGCAAATAGTAAGGTTACAGAGACTAATGCGCCCAAAGCTACCGTGCCGCCAAAACTTGAAATGGTAAATACCGAAAACCCAAAGAATAATACAATTGAGGTGTAAAACATACTTACACCAGTTTCTCTCAGTGCTGCATATACAGATTTTTTAATCTTCCAGCGGTTGGCTTGTAGCTCTTGTCTGTATTTTGCTAAGAAATGAATAGTATCATCTACCGAAATACCAAAAGCAATACTAAATACTAATATGGTAGAAGGTTTTATAGGCACACCAAGATAGCCCATTAAACCTGCAGTAACTAGCAGAGGTAATAAGTTAGGAATAAGCGATACAATAATCATTTTAAAAGAACGAAACATATATGCCATAAATAATGAAATAAGAAAAATGGCAAGTGATAATGAAACTACTAAGTTTTTTACCAAATAGGTTGTTCCTTTCTGAAATACTAACGCTTTACCTGTCATAGTAACTTGGTAACGTTCTTTAGGAAAAACGTTATCAATTTTATGTTGAAGATTTTCTTGTATGCGTTCCATTTTGTCTGTGCCAATATCTTTCATAAAGGTTGTGATACGGGCATATTGGCCAGTGCTATCTACAAAGTTTTTTAATAAATCTACATTATTAGAAGAATTTTTAGCGTAAGATAAGATAAAGCTGTTTTCTTGGCTTGTGGGCAATTGGTAATATTTAGGATTGCCATTATAATACGCTTGTTTACTGTATTTTACTATGCTTACAACAGAGATAGGTCTAGATAATTCTGGGGTTTCTACAATTAGTCTTTCAATGGCATTAATACGTTTTAAGGTTGCTAATTTCATCACTCCCTTTTTACGTTTGGTGTCCACCATTATTTCTAGAGGCATAACACCATCAAACTCATCTTCAAAAAACTTAATATCTTTAAAAAAGGCTTTGTCTTTTGGCATATCTTCTATTAAACTTCCCGAAATTTTAATTTGATATATACCAATCATACTAGTTATAATAAGGACAAGTGCTGTAATATAAATGGTAATTTTTCTGTGTTTTACCATGCGCTCCATCCAATCTACAAAACCACCTATCCAACGTTTGTTTAGATGTTCTAAGTGCCGTTCTTTAGGGTATGGCAAAAACGTGTAAATAATTGGTATAACTAAAAGGCATAAGATAAATATTGCCAAAATACTTAACGAGGCCACAATGCCAAATTCTTTAAGCAATGTACTTTCTGTTAATATAAATGTAGCAAAACCAGATGCGGTGGTTACATTGGTCATTAATGTAGCGTTACCAACTTTAGTGATAACACGCTGTAAGGACTTTACTTTGTTGCCATGTAGCTTTACTTCGTGCTGGTATTTATTAATTAAGAAAATACAGTTAGGAATACCAATAACAATAATTAATGGCGGTATTAAAGCGGTAAGTACAGTAATTTCATAACCTAGCAGACCTAAAATACCAAACGTCCACATAACACCAAGGCAAACCACAATGAGCGAAATAAAAGTGGCTCTAAATGATCTAAAAAATAAAAAGAAAATAAATGAAGTTACAAAAAGAGCTGCTATAATAAATATAGGAATCTCATCTACTATATTCTGAGCATTTAAAGTGCGTATATACGGCATGCCAGAAATACGAACGTTTAGCCCAGTTTTTGCTTCAAAATCTTCTATTTTTGGTTGCAGATTTTTAATGACAAAATCTTTACGTGCTGCGGTGTTTACAATGTCTTTTTTAATATATATGGCTGTTCTAACCGTTTTTGTTTCTGCATTAAATAAAAAATTATCGTAAAACGGATATTTTTTAAATAATTCATTTTGAAGTGCATCTAACTGCGTACTATTAGTAATAGAATCTTTTATAAAAGGTTCTAAATCAAACTGTTCTTTTTTAGTATTCTTTACTAATTTTTGAAGATCTTTTATAGATAATACCGTTTCAACTTCATTATAAGATTTAAAAGATTCTGCAAGGCTATTCCACGCATTAAAGTTTTTAACTGAAAATAGTGTTGAGTCTTTTACTCCTAAAACAATAAGATTGCCTTCTTCCCCAAAAACCTCTAAAAAGTTGTTATACGTTTGGTTAACCTCATGGTCGTCTGGCAAAAGGTTGGCTTCTGTGTAAGTAAAGCGCATGTGTTTCCATTGCAGGCTAAAAAATACAGTGGCTAGTGTTAGGGTAATTAAAATAAAGATTTTGTTGCGCAGTATTAACCGTGCAACAGTTTCCCAAAATCTTGTAGTTAAAAGTTTAAGCATACTTAATTACCTTATTGCGTAATAATGAATGACAAAGTTAGAAAAAACCAAAGTAAATGTTAAGTGTTTACGGTATTATAATTTAATTAAAGTGAAATGTTAAATGTAAATTTAAAAGCAATATTGTCTTCTAAATTAGCCAAATGATAACCGCCATACCTGTAAGCAAAGCTAAGCCCAAAGCCAAAAAACAATTTGTTGATTTCAAAACCAGATTCTGAGTAGAGCTTTTTAAGCGTATTAAAGGCTATACCTTGGTGCCTATCTATACTATTCATGTCTCCAATTGCATGTCTAGAAATGAGTACCAATTGCGGTCTAAAGCGTTCAGCAATTTTAAAAGGTTTAAAAAAGTGTTTTAGTTGCAACGTAGAGAATTTATCACTAAAAAATTCATTAAAATACATGGTTTCAAAACTGTTGATGCCAGCAACAGAGAACCGTTGTAGTATGGTTTCTTTTGTAATGTTGTTTGGATATGCGTGGTACAAATGGGTTAATGGTATTTCTCCAACTGCCGCACCTGCAACAAGCGTAATATTTGTTTCTGCTTTGTTGAGGTGAGTAATTTTATGAACCGATCTAAAATCTAATTTTGAAAAATTGAAGTCGCTACCAAAAACCGATTTAAATCCTTGGGTAAATTGAAGCGTAAATTTTGGGTAACCTTCCTTAATGGTGTTTACTTTACCTTTTATAACTTCAAAATTACTAAACGGACTCCATTGCAAGCTAACTTTGGCAGTGCTGACGTCAAAGGTGTTATAGTTTTTGCCGTTAAAAAGGTAACTGTAATTGTATGTAGGGTTTATTTTACTAACAGCTAGTTGCGAGACCGAAAGCAAATGATTGGTAAGTTGGTGCTCTATACTTACGGCTTTGGTAATGTGTCTGTGAAATAAATCAATGTTTAGTAATCTAGGCTCAAAAAAAGTAAAAAAGCGTTTGTCTGTTAAAAATGTAGAACTGCCTGTTTCTTTTAGGTCATCGGTATATGCGAGGTTAATCCAGGTGTTAGACGTTTTATTTAGTCTAACACTGCCACCAATTTTATACTTATAGCGTTTATCTACAAATCCATAAACCAAATAAGAGTTGATGCGGTAACGTTCAGAAAATTTATTGTTTGTAACCCCTCCTAAACCCGATCTAAAACCTTCAAACTGATTAAATTTTACTAAGTATCTTAGGTCTAGATTAAAATACCCTAAAGGGATATAACCGTTACCTATGCTTTTTAAAAATGTGTTTTTTTTTATAGAGTCGTTGGTACTCTTAGTGGAGTCTTTTTCTCTAACAGGTGTTTTTTGTGCAAAACTATTTGTTGCAAAAACGAGTAAGAAAACAACAAATAAATGTTTTAGCATTTGGAAGTGTGATTAAAATAGAACATCTCAAATAGGTTGAGATGTTATTATTTTGCGCTTAAACGGTCATAATTTCTTTTTCTTTATTAACAAGTATCTCATCAATTTTTTTAACGTAAGTATCGGTGAGTGCTTGTACATCAATTTCGGCATTTTTTTGAAGATCTTCAGAAACATCAGATTTCTTAATTTCGGTATTAGCATCTTTACGTGCATTTCTAATACCCACTTTAGCGTGTTCTGCTTCAGATTTTGCTTGTTTGCTTAAGTCGCGTCTGCGTTCTTCAGTAAGTGGTGGAACATTAATAATTATTAAATCTCCATTATTCATTGGGTTAAACCCAATATTGGCAAGCATAATGCCACGTTCTATTTCTTGCAACATATTTTTTTCCCATGGCTGAACAGAAATTGTTCTACCATCTGGTGTGTTAACATTTGCAACTTGGCTTAGTGGTGTTTGCGATCCATAATAATCTACCATAACACTACCTAACATTGCTGGGCTAGCTTTACCAGCTCTAATATTAGTGAGTTGTTTTTCTAAATGCTTAATCGCAGCATCCATTGCTTCTTTTGTTGTGTCTATTATAAATGTAATGTCTTCGTTCATGGTGTTCAATTTTTAATTGAAAGTTATCAAAATTTAAGCCAAAAAGTTAAAGGTTTACTTCTGTGCCAATAGTTTCTCCCGAAACTACTTTTAGTAAGTTTCCTTTTTTATTCATATCAAAAACAATGATTGGTAAGTTGTTTTCTTGGCTTAGTGTAAATGCTGTTGTGTCCATAACTTTTAGCCCTTTTTTTAATACATCGTCAAAAGATATGGTATCAAATTTTACAGCAGAATCATCTTTTTCTGGGTCTGCATTATAGATGCCATCTACACGTGTACCTTTTAAGATAACGTCGGCTTCAATTTCTATGGCACGCAATACTGCAGCAGAATCTGTAGTAAAATAAGGGTTGCCTGTGCCACCGCCAAATATTACAACACGTCCTTTATCTAAATGCCGCATGGCTTTTCGTCTTATAAAAGGTTCTGCAACTTCGTTAATTTTTATTGCAGATTGTAAGCGTGTTGGTATGTCTGCATTTTCTAATGCGCTTTGTAATGCCAATCCGTTTATTACTGTTGCTAACATACCCATATGATCTCCTTGTACACGATCCATGCCGTTACTGGCTCCGGCAACACCTCTAAAAATATTACCACCACCAATAACTATGGCAACTTGTACTCCTT
>JBMYXP010000126.1:0-6125 GCA_049608525.1 Winogradskyella sp. | reverse complement strand
AAAACCCATAGCATCAAAAAAGACACCCAATATTAATTTTTGGTATTTTTTCATATTTAACTTCAAATTATTTAATAATTAAGAACAATAAGCGTTCCAAAATTTGTAACAATACAATGGTAAAAACGTAAAACAAACAATTTTAGTTTCCTTTTAACGTTTAATTAAGACCCTTGTATAACAAGAGCAGGTAATTTTGTATTGTAAAGTGTAACACCTTTTATATTATCTTGTCTTTATACAAAGCAATCATCAATCAATCAAATTATGAAATTAGTTTCTACACCGCTATTATTACTTTTTTGCTTTTGCAATATTGCAATGGCGCAAGTTATAAACCCAGAAGTTAAAAAAGCATTACATATTAAACGTGCAAAAAAAGCTCCAAAAATAGATGGTATATTAGATGATACCGTTTGGCAAAATGCAAATATAGCGACAGACTTTACGCAATTTAGACCAGAAATGGGTGTAAAACCAAAAGCGCATCAAAAAACTATTGTAAAAATGGCTTATGATGATGATGCAATTTACGTTTCTGCATACCTAAAAGATAAGCCAGAAGACATACAAAAGCAATTAACTAGTCGAGATAATTTTGGGCAATCCGATTTTTTTACATTAGTTTTAAATACAAATAATGATGCACAAAATGATGTGCAATTCTTTGTTTTTAGCTCTGGCACTCAAGCAGACGCTATTGCTAACCCTAGTATTGGCGAAGATTTTGGTTGGAGTGCCGTTTGGGATAGTGCCGTAAAAATTGTAGATGATGGTTGGATTGTTGAAATGAAAATACCATACCGAGCCTTACGTTTCTCTAAAGATGTAAAAACTTGGGGATTACAATTTCACAGACGTTTTAGAGTAGATAACACACAATACACATGGAATCCGTTAGACAGAACAAAAGGTAATATTGGTTTATATCATGGCGAATTAAAAGGGATAGAAAATATTGAGCCACCAACACGTTTAATTTTTTATCCATTTGCATCTACTGTTTTTAATAACCAAGATAGTCCTACCTATAAAATGGGGTTAGATTTAAAGTACGGGTTAACAGAAAATTTTACGTTAGATGCCACATTAATCCCAGATTTTAGCCAAGCTGCTTTTGATAATGTAAGCCTAAACTTAGGCCCTTTTGAACAAACGTTTGGTGAGCAACGTCAATTTTTTAAAGAAGGTGTCGATTTGTTTAATAAAGGAAATTTATTTTTTTCGAGACGTATTGGTGGTGCTGCATCTGGAGATTTAAACCTTGCAGATAATGAACAAATAATAGGCAACTACCCAAATGAAGTAAACGTATTAAATGCCATAAAAATTTCTGGTAGAACAAAAAAAGGCTTAGGTATCGGCTTTTTTAATGCCATTACAGAAAAAACAAATGTTACCATAAAAGATACCATTACTGGCCTAAGCAGACAGCAAACTGTAGAGCCATTAACAAACTATAACATTTTTGTTATAGATCAACAATTTAATGGTAATTCTTCAATAAGTTTAGTAAACACCAACGTAACCAGAAATGGCAGTTTTAGAGATGCAAACGTTACCGCATTAGTTACAGATATTTCTAATAAACGCAACACCTATAGTATTAGAGGAGACTTAAAAATGAGTAACCGAAACATCTCAACTGGTAATGAAACAGGCTTAAGTTCTTTCTTTAGAATAGGAAAATCTCATGGAAATTTACGCTATAGTATTGATCATAATTTTGCAAACGAAAATTATAACATTAATGACTTAGGGCTTAATTTTAGAAGCAACTACAACAACTTTGGTACAGATATTAATTATAGAATTTTTGAACCTACAGAAACATTGAATAACTTTTTTATTAATTTCTATATAAATTACAGAAGACTCTATAAACCAAGTACTTTTACAGGTACCAACTTAGGCTTAAGCATGAGAGCACAAACCAAAAAGCTGATGTGGTTTGGTGCAAATATAAATTTTGAACCAGGTAAGCAATTCGATTATTTTGAACCACGAGATTTTAGCAACAAACGCTACTTTGTATTTAAAAATATAGGAAGTATAAATGGTTGGTTTGAAACCAATGAAAACAAAACACTATCCTTAGAGGTAAACGCTAACGTGTTTCATGCCTTTGATACTGAACGCGATTTATTTGGCTATTCACTAGGCTTTGAACCTTCTTTACGTCTAAACGATAAATTTAGACTTAATTACGATTTTTCTTACCGTAATAATAAAGGAAGTAGAGGCTATGCCAACAACTCTAATGATATTGACAATGAAATTATTTTTGGAGAAAGAGATATTATAACCATAGAAAACAGTATTGCTGGCAGTTATACATTTAACCCTTTTCATACCATATCACTTACATTTAGAAACGAATGGACTACAGTAACTTACGACGAAAAACCGTTTTTTCTTCAAAATAATGGCAGCTTAATTGAACAAAATAGCACCTTTAATGATTTGGGGTTAGGAGACTCTAACGTAAATTTTAATACTTGGAATTTAGATCTAAACTACACGTGGCAAGTTGCACCAGGAAGCTTTTTAACAGCCTTGTATAGAAATCAATTATTTAACTTTGGCGATAACTCGAAAGACGATTATTTTAACAGTTTAGAAGATTTATTTGACCAAGATATAAACCACGTATTTTCATTAAGATTACAATATTTTATAGATTATAATAATATTAAATCTGTATTTAAAAAACGTAGAGTGTAATGGGTAATATTAAATCTATTAGACCATTTATTGGCTCAAAAAACTATACGATATCCCGAAAGTTTTACTTAGACCTAGGATTTGAAGAGCTAAAAACATCTAAAAAGATGTCGTACTTCAAAATTGGAGATTTTGGGTTCTATCTGCAAGATTATTTTATTAAAGATTGGGTTAATAATTCTATGCTTTTTCTTGAAGTTGAAAACATAGAAGCTGAATTAAAAAAAATAAAAGCACTCAATTTAACAGAAAACTATAAGAACGTAAAATTATCTGAAATTATTAATAATGACTGGGGAAGCGAGTTTTTTCTTCACGATCCTAGTGGCATACTATGGCACATCGGAAAATTTAATTAAAAATTCTAGATAATAATTCTTTTAGTAAATCTCCTTGAGGTAAGGCATTTGCACCAACACCTTTACTTTTTACATCAAACTCGCGTAATAAAGCAATAATATGGCTTACTTTTTTCATAGGATAATTTTTAGCAGCGACCAAATACTCATTTACAAAGTAAGGGTTTACTTTTAATGCAGAAGCCACACTGCGTGGATTTTTATCTGCCATGCCATGAAGTTGAAGTAATTGCGAAAAGAAATTAAACAATAAAGACACCGTTACTACCATTGGGTTATCCTTTGGGTTGTCTGCAAAATATTTAGCAATTTTATAGCATTTAACAACATTGCGTTCGCCAACTGCTTTACGTAATTCAAAATTATTAAAATCTTTACTTATACCTATATTTTCTTCAATATGCGCTGGTGAAATTTGTGTGCCTTCTGGCAATATAATTTTTAGTTTACTAAGCTCATTATCAATTTTACTTAAATTCGTTCCTAAAAACTCAACTAGCATTTGTGCCGCTTTTGGAGAAATCGTATAATTACTACCAGATAATACACGTCTAATCCAATCTGCAACTTGGTTGTCGTAAAGTTTTTTACTTTCAAATACAACCCCACCATTTTTAGTAATCGTTTTATATAAAGCTTTTCGCTTATCTAATTTTTTATATTTATAGCTTAAAACCAAAACGGTTGTAGGCTGCGGGTTTTTGGCATATTCTACCAGTTTTTCAATGGTACGGCTCAAATCTTGCGCTTCTTTTACAATAACCACTTGCCGCTCTGCCATCATAGGATATCGTTTGGCATTACTTACAATATCGTCAATGCTAATATCTCTCCCATAAAGCACCATTTGGTTAAAGCCTTTTTCTGAGTCTTCTAAAACATGAGTTTCTATATAATCTGAAATTTTATCAATATAATACGCTTCCTCACCCATTAAAAAATAAATAGGTTTAAGATCGCCCTTTTTTATGGCAGTTATTAATTGTTTTACGTCGTCCAAGTTTTAAAAAAATTGCAAATTAAAAATATTGAAATATCCAAGACTAAAATTTAGCTTTCACTAAATAAATTAGATTTTATGAATTGAAAATTGTGATTTGCAGCATTCTACTTTAACTTTGAAAAAAATATGGTTTTACAGTGTTGCAAAAACTCAACTTTAAGAAGTTTGAATACCGTTTCAAAAGTACAGAAAATAAAGTTTCTATTTTTGATGTTATTCGTAAAAAATTTATCATTCTTCAACCCGAAGAATGGGTGAGGCAGCATTGTGTTCATTATTTAATTTCTGAAAAAAAATATCCTATTTCATTAATTAATGTTGAAAAAGAATTAACAATTAATGGGCTAAAAAAACGTTACGATATTGTAGTTTTTAATACCGATGGCAGTATTTTTTTAATTGTAGAGTGCAAATCGTATAAAATTAAAATAAACCAAACCACGTTTAATCAAATTGCACGTTATAATTTAGCCTTAAATGCCACCTATTTAATGGTAACCAATGGTATAAATCACTATTATTGCCAAATGGATTTTAAAAATGAATGCTATCTGTTTTTAAAAGCAATCCCAGAATATTCAATAAAAAATGTTTCAAACTAAAGACATAGCCCTAGTTATTTTAAACTGGAACGGTAAAGCTTTATTAGAGCAGTTTTTACCATCAGTTATAAAACATTCTGAAAGTGCTGTAATCTATGTTGCAGATAATGCTTCAACAGATGGTTCTGTTGCTTTTATTTCTGAACACTTTCCGAGTGTAAAACATATTAAAAATACAGAAAATGGGGGTTATGCAAAAGGTTATAACGATGCCTTAAAACACGTTAAAGAACCACTACTCTGCTTACTAAATAATGATATTGAAGTTACCAAAAATTGGCTACAACCTATATTAACAGCCTTTAATGCAGATACGGAAACGGCTATTATTCAACCAAAAATTTTAGATTATAAAAAGCCATCTCATTTTGAATATGCTGGCGCAGCTGGCGGTTTTATAGATAAATATGGGTATCCGTATTGTAGAGGTCGTATTTTTGAAACTACAGAAAAAGATTTAGGGCAATACAATGCTACTTGCCAAATATTTTGGGCTTCTGGCGCCTGTTTTTTTATAAGAAATTCAGTTTTTAATACACTTAGCGGTTTTGATGAATCTTTTTTTGCTCACATGGAAGAAATTGATCTGTGTTGGCGCGCTTTTAACACCAATCACAAAATAGTATATGTTGGTACCTCTGTAGTGTATCATGTTGGTGGTGCAACGCTAAGTACTACTAACCCCAAAAAGACGTACCTAAACTTTAGAAATAGTTTATTTACTTTAGTAAAAAACACAGACTCCAATGTGTTTTTTAGAACTGTTATTAGAATGAAACTCGATGGTGTTGCGGCACTTCGGTTTTTATTGCAATTAAAACCTCACTACTTTTTAGCTATTTTAAAAGCACATTTTTCATTTTACATTAACTTAAAACGAGTTTTAAAACAGCGCAAACAACTGCCAAAACGCACAAATTATTACAAGACAAACTCTATTATTTGGTTATATTTTATAAAAAAGAAAAAACACTATGCCGATTTAAGAAAACAATAAACGTTTTTTGTATATGGGTTGTTGCGTGGTGTAAGCAACCAAGTTACTAAATAAATCACGAACGACTAAATTCCGAAGGAATTTTGTAAGTGAGTTAAAACTAGCAAATAAATTATATACTTTGTTGCCAGCAGTATTATTTTTCCTCATTTATAATTTCCTCAATACTGTTATAGATTTTAATTAATTTGTCAAAGTTTGAATTAGCTTTTTGAAACATAAAAGAAGTATAAATTTTATTCATAACTGAATTTTCGGAACTAAATTGAATTATATTATCAATTTTAATTATTGATTTTCTATGTTCAGATTTTTTGTACCATCTGTCAAAAATTTTATGTCTTAATTTAGCTTTCTCGTCTGCATCATCGCACACATAAATTAATGAATTTTCAACTTTTAGAAAGAAAAGCTCAATAATGTGCTCAACAGTTTTTGAG
>JBMYXP010000125.1:0-6162 GCA_049608525.1 Winogradskyella sp. | reverse complement strand
AATAAATCCCAAAAATTCATTTCTGTATTTAGCCGCAATTTTTTCGTTTAGATTTTTTATAGGCACATTATCTAAAATATAATTGCCTTTATCTGCTTCATCTAACATCCCTAAAATGTTAAGTAATGTTGATTTGCCTGAACCTGAAGATCCCATAATTGAAACAAGCTCACCTTCTTTTACATCAAAATTAATACCTTTTAAAACGTGAAGCGCATTACTTCCCATTTGATAAGACTTGTGTAAATCGCTTATTTTAATCATAATGATTGGTGGTTTGGTGTAAAACTACAAAAAACGTTAAATGTTTAATGCTAAGTTACTGTTAAGACTACCAAATAAATAAAATGTTACAACTATTGGGCTTAATTTTTAGTTGTATCTGATTTTCCGTAAGTTCTGTAGATAAAATACCCAATCGCAGCAACTAAAATGTACGGAATCGCCATTAAATAGACAATACCATCGTTAATACCTTCTGCTGCAGATTGGCTTTCTTCACTTTCTAACACGGCTCTACACATAGCGCATTGTGCGTTGGTGTTTAGAAAACAGAGTATCGAAAAAATAAAAAATAAAATTCGTTTTTTCATGAGTTTAAAATTTATTAATTCTACAAGGTTTTGATTTTAACAAAATCAGTTACCATAACGTCTCGCAGGTTATATGTAGTAAGGCGAAATCATTAGATAGACAATTACACCAGTTACAGCAACATACAACCATAACGGAAATGTAAATTTTGCGATTTTTTTATGACGCTCTATATTATTTGTAATACCTCTAACGTAAGTAATTAATACAAAAGGAATTATAACAACAGACAATACTATGTGCGTTATTAAGATGAAATAATAGAAGAGTTTTATAGACCCTTCACCACCAAATTTAGTAGAATCGCTCGTCATATGATACGCCACATACATTACCAAAAAGATAACCGATAGTGTTATGGCAAGCTTCATTAAACGCTCGTGTAATGTCCTGTTTTTTTTCTTTATTGCAATTACTGCAACAATTAAAACTAAAGCTGTTAACCCATTTATGGTTGCATAAATTGGTGGTAAAAATGTTAGTGGTGCCACTTCAATACCAAAATCTTGAAGTTTTACACGAGATAATATAGCTACCACAATTGGTATTATAATTGCTAGGGCAATAATCCATTTGTTGTATTTTTTTTCATTTTCTAGGTTAACTGAACTCATCTTATTATAGTTTTAAATTCCAAAAAAAACACTTGGACAATACATAGTGTAACCACCTTTATTCTTTTAATAATTTTGCAATATCTTCTTTTAATATTGAAATTTCTTGTGGAATACCTTCATCATCAAACTTTTCTGCTTCAGAAACAATGCCATTATAATAAATAATAGGGTTATTGGGAGATTTTAACCGCGAACGAATAAACCCTTCTTTATCTATTAAAGCAAAATTTCCTGAATGCTCAAAACCATCAATGATATCTTCGTTTTTAGCTGTATATAGATAAAACCCTTCGTTTGCTAATTTGTATATTTTCTCTTCATTACCGGTCATTAAATGCCAATTAGGGTTTGTAATACCATAATTATCGGCATAAGCTTTTAAAACTTCTGGTGTATCTATTTGTGGTGTTATTGAAAATGAAGCCACCCCAAAGTTTTTAAAATCTTTAAATTGATTTTGAATTTCAACAAGATTTTTGTTCATTCGTGGACATATTGTTGGACAAGTGGTAAAGAAAAATTCAACAATATAAACCTTACCTAAGTAATCTTTATTAGTTATTGTTTTGCCATTTTGATTTGTAAAACTAAAATCGGGCACTTTTTTAGGTTTACCATCTACATTAGGAATATAGACTAAATCGCTTTTTGGTGCACCAACTTTTACAGTATCATTTACTGTAACAACGTTTTTACTTCGGCTTTCATTACCTCGGTTAATATCGCCAGCGTTAACACGGTTTATAATCTTCGGGACAAAAATAATACCGAAAACCAAAATTACAAGTGCAATACCGACGTACGAATAATTAGTTTTTTTACTCATTTGTTTTTAAATCTTTTCCACGTCGTGTTTTAGAACCTTCAAATTTACCAACGCGTTTATCTCTATACTCCGTAAACAAAATACGCATATCTTCACCAGACATTTTATTTTTTAATTCATCAATAGAAATACAATCGTAATCGTAAAGCCCATAAACTGGCTTTTTCTTTACCAATTCATCATCAGTTCTATTATCTAAACGCCCTCTTTGGTTTAGTTCTTTATCTATAATATATACCGAGTTTGTTGCTAAGTCTGTATTTAACTTAACATCGGATTTTAAACTATTAAATAGGGTTGTAATTTGAAACTCATCTGCATACACAAAATGCCAAAATCTTAAATCTTCGTAAGATTTTATTTCTTTAAGTAGCTTTTCTGCTTGTGCTTTTGCTTGATGCGGTAATACAACCACTACCTGAAAAGTTTTAAAACCTTTGCATCTATCGTAAATAAGTTCTTTTAAATTTAGGGCAACAATAGAATTATCCATGGGTTGTTTTCCTAAAAAGGATAAGACTGTAATATGGTTTTTTAATTGAATACTGTCTTTGTTAACAGGCAATTCTACAATATTTTCTTTTACAACATCGAGAGGATTATAGTTTTCGTTTGATGTTAGCATTATAATAATAAATGCTACTGGTAAAAAAAACAGAATGCTAAGTATTACGTTTCGTTTAGTGTTGCTTACTCCCATATTACAAAAATAAAAAAGGTGGTTTATAAAAACCACCTTATACTATTATTTAACACTTAAATACTTTGACTGCGCTTAATTAGGTAAAGTGCAAAACTTGTATTTTATTAAAAGTCATTTTTAATTAATGCGTTTTCACCATTATATACATCAAATACATATCCTCCTTCTTGCAATAAGATAAAGATTAAGTAACAGATAAGAAAAACTCCTGTCCATACAACCATTTTTCTTAAGCTAGATGTTTCGTCACGCATGTGCATAAAATCCCAAGTAATGTAATAAGCTTTTACGATGGTAAGAATTATAAAAATCCAGTTTAAGACTTTCATTCCTAATACCGAACTCATAAAAAAATCTGGTAATTCTGCTTTATATATACCTAATACAACCTCTACAGCCGTTACAATAGTTAAGAAAATTAAAACTCCCCAAATTTTTGTAATATTAGATTTAAACTTAACTAAGCCTCTAAATATTTCTAATTTATGCTCGTGTGCCATAATATATCTTAAATTTCTTTTTTATACTAAGTAGAAGAATGTGAATACAAATACCCAAACTAAATCGACAAAGTGCCAATATAACCCTACTTTTTCTACCATTTCATAACTTCCTCGTCGTTCGTAAGTACCTAGAATAACATTAAAGAAAATAATAATGTTAATAATTACACCAGATAATACGTGAAATCCATGAAAACCAGTAATAAAGAAGAAAAAATCAGCGAATAACGATGTTCCGTATTCGTTAACTATTAAGTTAGCTCCTTTAACTACTAATTTACCATTATCTTTTATTTGTTTTAGCGATGCATCTCTAGATAATACTGTTTTTTCACCTTCATCATTAATGATTTGAGTTCTAACTAAAATATTTTTATGAGCCACTAAACCCTTATATATTTCGTTTACAGTATATGGTGGTAAAGTTCCTTCGTCTCTAAACCATAGTCCGTTTTTGCGTTGGTGTTGCACACGCTCAGTGGCATTAACTGCGGCAAAATCATCAATAGAAACACGTTTAAATTTTTCTTCGCCATCTACTGTAACATACTCACCAAATTGGAGAATATTTCCTCCTTTAGTTTGCACAGCTCCATAGTCTCCTTTAATAAATGTTGACCACTCCCAGGCTTGAGAACCCAAAAATATAACACCACCAATAATGGTTAAAAACATATATATAGTAACCTTGGCTTTGTTCATTTTATGACCTGCATCAACCGCCAACACCATGGTTACAGAAGACATAATAAGAATAAATGTCATAAATGCAACATAGATCATTGGTCTGCTAACACCATCGTGCACAAAAGGGATGTGTGTAAAAACCTCATCTGCAATTGGCCAAGAATCTATAAACTTAAATCTTGAAAACCCATAAGCCGCCAAGAAACCCGAAAATGTCAATGCATCAGATACAATGAAAAACCACATCATCATTTTTCCATAACTTGCATTAAGAGGTTTATTGCCTCCTCCCCAAGTTTTTTCTTCTGTACCAGTACTTTGTGTAGAGTTCATAAAGTTATGTTATAATTTAACGTAAGATTTTACAAAAATAATCATTTTATTTATCTAAAGAAACATCAACGTCTAAATTTTGAATCTAAGGGATAACGTGAACTTAGAAACGTTTAAAGACTGTAATAAATTTATTACTTTTATTTAAAAAAGTAGAGGAATAAAAACAGGTAAACCCACAGTATATCAATAAAATGCCAAAAATTTAATGCCAACTGCATACCTAGCATATTCTCTTTGCTATACTTTTGTTTAAAATGGTTATAAATTACAACCAACAAACAAATAAGACCTACAATAACGTGAGCAATATGCACAACAGCTATTAAATAAATATAAGACATGGTTATATTGCTTGTTGGCCCTGTAAAATTATAGCCATCTTCAATAATTTGCTTAAAGCCTTCAAACTGAACAAAAACAAAAGTAATACCTAGTGCTAAAGTAATTAACAACCATAATGTTGTCATTTTTAAATTGCTTTGCTTTAATGCTCGTTTTGCTAATATAAATGTAATACTACTTGCAATGATAACTACGAGACTTACAAAAAAGGCGTTTGGTAGCTGATAATCTATTAACCAATCTTTGTCGTAACGTTGTTTTTTACTAACAATAAATGCGCTTGTCCACCCAGCAAAAGACATTATTAATGAGCCAATACCAAACCACAACATCATTTGTTTTGATCTTGCTTTTTTTTCTTCAGGTGTTCCTTGTGTTAAATCCATTTATCTTAAAAATTTATCTGCAACATATATAACTTGCAACATTGTAATGTAAAATACACTAGACAACATTAATTGCTTGGCTACTTCAACGCTTTGTAATCTAAATAGCTTAAAGGCATAATATAGCATAACACAGCCCGTAACAAAAACTAAAACTGCGCCTACAATAGACAACTTTAAGTCTCCTGTAAAACCAAATACAGGTATTAAAGAGACAATTACCGTCCAAATACTATACATTATAATTTGTACTGCTGTACCTTTATCTGGCTTACCTGTTGGTAACATAAAAAAACCACCTTTTTTGTAGTCGTTGTGTAAAAACCAACCTATTGACCAAAAGTGTGGAAACTGCCAAAAAAACTGAATAGCAAATAAAGTACCTGGCTCAATTCCAAAATGATTACGTGCCGCAACCCAACCCAACATAAACGGTATTGCACCTGGCAATGCACCAACAAATACAGATAAGGGTGTCTTCGTTTTTAATGGTGTATAAACGCTTGTATATAAAAATATTGAAATTGCCCCATACATTGCTGTTGTGGGATTAATAATATACAAACAAACTAAACCTAAAACAGTAAATAAAGTTGCAATAACAAATGCTGTTTTTACAGACATTCTACCAGATGGTATAGGCCTGTTTTTGGTTCTGTCCATTAACGCATCTAAATTGCGCTCAATAATTTGGTTGTAGGCATTAGAAGCGCCAACCATAAAATAACCGCCAAAAATTAATAACGTAAGCGTTACAAAATTTACAGTTTCTACACCAAGAAAATAACCAGCTACAGAAGAGAATACAACACTTATGGATAAACCCATTTTAGTGATTTCCTTAAAATCTGTTAGCATGGCGCTTGTTGAAACTGAAGATTTTGTACTGCTCAAAAGTAATTTTATTAATTTTGGTATTTACAATTGCAAAAATAGTTTGAAAATTGATTATAAGCAACGTAAAACCATCTTATTTAGTACCAAATAATAATACAGAATTTATCCTTAATCACGGATATATGCACATCTATTAGTATATAGAATGGGTGGTTTTTTTGCACAAAAAAAAGACCTACATGGCTAAAAAACCAAATAGGTCTAATACTAATTATTATTCAAAATATGCTATAAACAATAATTGGTAGAATAAAAAAGTGGTTTTAATGCA
>JBMYXP010000124.1:0-6223 GCA_049608525.1 Winogradskyella sp. | reverse complement strand
AAGAAACATTAAATCTACCAAATAAAAATTACTCATTCTTAACCTCAATCCACTTACTCATATACTTGGTACTTTGCATTGAGTGATGCATTACTAATTGCCCCATAAAATTAGCTTGGCGATGTGCTTTTAAATTTTTAGCTATATGCTTAATTTTTAGTGCAAAATCAGTTTCAAAATTAAACTTATTAAAACGTTGATTTAAAACCTTATAGCCATTGTTTTGTTTTGTGTTCCAAATTTCAGAATTGGTATAAAGCATAATGGCTTTTTTTGCAAAAATTTCGGGCTTATCTTCAATATATCCATTTGGTTCTAAATTATTAAACATACCTTCTGCTGCAATACCAGACATAGCGCAAGGTGTTCCGTTTTGCATAGCATCAGTCAACTTTCCTTTTAAACCAGCTCCAAAACGCAATGCTGCCATACATACTTTTGCGTTTTGCATTACAACATTAACATCTTCTGCAAAACCTTTAATTAAAAAACGGTCTTTTACATTATTGAGCTGTGTTATTTTTTGAGCTTCGTAAGCTCCATAAATATGTAACTCTGCTTTTGGTAACTGTTGTTTTATTACAGGCCAGATGCGTTGTTTTAAATATAATACTGCATCGTAATTTGGTGCGTGCAAAAAATTACCAATAGTTACAAAGTGTTGCCGTGCGCTAAACGTTGGTAATTGTGCAATTTGTTTTTCAGAAATTGGGTCTAATAAAAACGGCAAATAATGTACTAAATTTTCATCAATTTTAAATTGTTGTGTTAGTATTTTAACTTCTGCCTCCGAGATTATTAAACTTAAATCGCATCTGTATATACTGGCAATTTCGCGTTTGGTAATGTCATTTTGAAGATGAGCAATTGTTACAGCTTCGTTTTGTTTTAAAGCCAATTGCCGTGCTTTTCGTAACCCATGAAAATCTTCGGTATCTAATATCCGTAAGGCATTTGGGCATTGCTCGGCAACTCGCCAGCCGTATTGCTCTTCGGTCATAAAACGATCAAACAATACAGCATCGGGGTTTAATTCAGAAATAAAGACATCAAACGACGCATCATTCAACAGAATATTTTGTGTTGTAACACTTGTAGATTCAAAATTAAAACTGTTTTGAGATGTTTTTGCCGCAGTAACAAACGTTACCTCATAATTTTGATTTTGAAATTGCGCTATAAGTTGTAATAATCTGCTACCAGCCGCAGAACTTTTAGGCTCTGGCCATACAAAACCAATGACTACTAATTTTTTTTTCAAACTATCTAATTTTTCAAACTAAACCAAATTACAACCTCTATAACTATCTAAAAATCTAACCCTCTAAAAACCCAACTAACTCTATCACTTTTCAAATTCTACACTTTGAGCCCAAAAAACTATGCAATACTAAAAACCTTAAAAACAAAAGGGCTATTTTTTTTTTGAAATTTTCATTTTTGATTATTTTAGAGGTCTAAATTTACGTTAGATTAAATGATTTTTAAAAAAAAGGCTAAACAATAGTCGCAAACCCATTGCTAAATAACACCCATTTTTGACCAAGACAGAACTTTACAAAGCATTAAATTACGTAAATCACTCGCGTGAAAAGCGTTTATCATACGCAAATTTAATTATTAATACTCCTAAATTAGTTTTACCACTTTTAGAAATTATGTTTGAAGTGAATGATAAAATCTCTTGCCGTGCTGCTTGGGTTTTTGAGTTTATGTGCAGTAAAAAATTAGAACCACTAATTCCACATTTAGACGTATTTACTAAAAACATTTCTAAAATACATTTAGACTCTGCCGTAAGACCCGTTGCTAAAGTTTGTGAGCTTTTAGCAAAAACATATTATAAAAAAGAAGCTTCAGAAATTAAAACGCACTTAACACAAACCCACAAAGAACATATAATTGAAGCTTGTTTTGATTGGATGATTAATAGCAAAGAAAAAGTAGCCCCAAAAGCTTACGGCATGAATGCGTTATACCATCTTGGCAAAGAATTTAATTGGATTTACCCAGAACTTATTATTATTTTAGAACGTGATTTTGCCACACAAAGCGCCGCTTTTAAAGCTAGAGCTAGACAGATTCTGAAAAAAATAAAACCAAAAAATTAATAACTCTAAGCGATAAGCAGACTACTAAATTTTTAAACTTTTAAACTTTTTTACTCATAACACTTAACTATCTTTATCGCTTAAAAAAAATAGCACAAAATGGCACTTACACAACTAAACGCAATTTCACCAATAGATGGTCGGTACAGATCTAAAGTAAACGCTTTAGGCAATTATTTTTCTGAAGAAGCATTAATTAAATACCGAGTTTTGGTAGAAGTAGAATATTTTATTGCATTGTGCGAACTACCTTTACCACAATTAAAATCGGTTTCTACTTCTGTTTTTAAAGATTTAAGAACTCTTTACAAAAACTTTACAGCCCTTGATGCTGCATCAATTAAAGAGATAGAAAAAGTAACCAACCACGATGTTAAAGCTGTTGAGTATTTTATAAAAGAGAAATTTAATGACTTAGGCTTAGCCGATTATAAAGAGTTTATTCATTTTGGATTAACCTCTCAAGACATAAACAATACTGCAATACCGCTGAGTATTAAAGAGGCTATGAATGCCGTTTATGTACCCCAATATTTAGCACTATTAGAAAAAATTGAAGGCCTAGCAAAAGATTGGGCAGATATACCAATGCTAGCCAGAACACACGGACAACCAGCGTCACCAACACGACTAGGGAAAGAAATTGAAGTCTTTGCAGTACGCTTAAAAGCACAATTTAACTTATTAAATGATGTACCAAGTGCTGCAAAATTTGGTGGTGCAACAGGAAACTTTAATGCACACAAAGTAGCATATCCAAACCTAGACTGGAAGGCTTTTGGAACACAATTTGTGCAAGAAAAATTAGGCTTACAACACTCATTTCCGACCACGCAAATAGAACATTACGACCATGTGGCTGCTTTATTTGATGCTCTAAAACGTATAAATACAATTATAATAGACTTAGACAGAGATATATGGACGTACGTGTCTATGGATTATTTTAAACAAAAAATTAAGGCAGGTGAAGTTGGTAGCTCTGCAATGCCGCATAAAGTAAACCCAATAGATTTTGAAAATAGCGAAGGTAATTTAGGAATTGCTAATGCTATTTTTGAACATTTATCTGCCAAATTACCAATCTCAAGATTACAACGCGATCTTACAGACAGCACCGTTTTAAGAAATGTTGGCGTGCCTTTTGGGCATACATTAATTGCGTTTCAATCGACATTAAAAGGGTTAGGAAAATTAGTATTGAATGCACCTAAATTTGCTCAAGATTTAGAAAACAATTGGGCGGTCGTTGCCGAAGCTATTCAAACTATTTTAAGACGTGAAAATTACCCAAATCCTTACGAAGCTTTAAAAGGTTTAACACGTACAAATGAAACTGTGACCCAACATTCAATCGCTAATTTTATTGAAACTTTAGAAGTTTCTGATGCTATTAAAAGTGAATTAAAAATGATAACTCCTAGTAATTATACGGGGATTTAAAATTTAAAAAACTATTTATTAAAATCCTGCAAGGTTTGTAGAAACCTTGCAGGATTTTTCAATTATCAATCAATCTCAAATACCTTAACTTCTTTAAAAGGATTGATTTGTAGGTGTTTCATAGTCGTTTGGTATGCGTTCCAATCTTTATTAAAGAATGTATTTGTTTCACCTAATAATTCATTCAATGTGGTTTTGGCATGTTTAATTAGTGTGGTTTCGGTTGCAGTTAACCCAGTTTGGCTATTAATAACATAGTTACGCGCTAATCCTAAACGTTGCAATGGTGTTACTTCTGGGTTTCTGGTTATACCTTGTCGTTTATCTATTTTGCCCAGATATTTATTAATTAAACTATCTATTGATTTTGTAATGTCTTTTGACGCTTTAATTTGGTCTTTGTAGCCTTTCTTATCTAATTTAGACAAATCCTTTTTATAGGTTTCTGCTATTGTTTTACTTTCAACCAATTGTTTTACTGCATCTGCTGCGGCTTTTTGCATAGCTTCTAATTGTTTTGCTGCGGCATAAACTTCGTTACTATTTTTTTGAGAAACATCTAGTCTAGGATCTGATTTTACTTCTATTGTAGTTGCAGAGCTTAAATCTCCGTAATGCAAAACCGCTTTATAAGTTCCTGGTTTTACTGAAACACCCCTTGGTTCTCTTTTTTGTTTTCTTAAGGTACGTGATGGTCTGCTTACACCAGCTTCATCCATAAACCATGTCCATTTTTGAATGCCGTTTTCTTTTGGCGCTTTAGTTTTCAATGTTCTTATTAAACGTTCGCCATCATATATTTTAAGCTGTAAAGAATCCCATTTTACTTTAGTTTGTTCTTTTTCTGAATCTGTTTCAGTTTCATCGGTATGGTTATTATTTTTTTCAACTTTAAGCATTTCTTTCTTGTTAAACATATAAGAAAAACGTGCACCTCTACCTCTATTTTCGCCATTATACATTGCATCTGCTCCAAAACGACTCCCAGTTGGTTGTTGATATGCTGCTTGATATGCTGTTGGCGGATTAAATAATGTAATACTCGAGTTTATTACCGAGGCATTCCTTGCCATGTCTCGCAATGGTCTTATATCATCTAAGATCCAAGCGGCGCGCCCAAAAGTGCCAATAACCAAATCATGCTCTCTTGGGTGAATTACCAAATCCTTTACTGACGTTGTTGGAAAACCTTCTGTCCATTTTGTCCATTTCTTGCCTGCATTTATAGATATATATAAGCCATCATCTGTTCCTAAAAACATAAGATTGGGTTCAACTAAATCTTCAACAATAGCTAGGGTATAACTTTGTACGTCGTTTTCATCTACTATACGTTCCCAATTTTTTCCGTAGTTTTTTGTTCTGTACGCATAAGGTGTATAATTAAAACGTCGGTAATCATTTGCAATTAATAGTGCTTCACCTTTATTTTTATTAGACGCTTTAATTTGTGCAATCCAACTGCCTTCTGGCAATCCTTTCAAATTTTTAGAGACATCAGTCCAAGCGTTTCCGCCATTTGTGGTGTAATGTACACGACCATCATCTGTACCTGCCCAAAGCATGTCTTTTTCAACTGGAGACGGTTCTATCACTAAAATTGTAGTATGATTTTCTGCTCCTGTAGCATCCATACTTAAACCGCCACTTTCAGATTGTTTCTGTTTTTCAGGGTTATTTGTTGATAAATCTGGTGAAATTACAGTCCAAGTTTCTCCTTTATCTAAGGACTTATGCACAAACTGGCTTCCAAAATAAAGTGTAGAATTATTAAAAGGATCAATATTTATAGCCGAGTTCCAATTAAAACGCAAACGCACATCAGGATTTGGGTGTGTTGGTCGTACCCCATAATTATTTCCTGTTTGCCAATCGTAACGACTTACATAACCTTGTTGGCTCATAGACCAACCGTAACGGCTATTATCTCTATCTGGCACCACATCAAAACCATCACCAAAACTAATTTCTTGCCAATAACTATTTCTTATCCCTTGTGCGCGCCAAACATAAGCTGGCCCTCGCCAAGACCCATTATCTTGCATACCACCATAAACGTTGTATGGATACTCATTATCTACATTAATATGATAAAACTGAGCCACAGGAAGATTACCAATAAACCTCCATGTTTTACCGCCATCTTTAGTAATATTTAGGCCTCCATCATTACCATCTATCATAAAATTTCCGTTATTAGGGTGAATCCACCACGCATGGTGATCTGGATGTACACCATTACTAACTCCATAAGCTGGCATAAGTTGTTTAAAGTTTTTGCCTCCATCTTCAGATACATTTACATACGTAAAAACAGAATAGACTCTGTTTTCATTTTGAGGATCAACATAAATTTCAGAATAATAAAATGGTCGATTTCCAATATCACTTTTATCGTTAATCATTTTCCATTTAAAACCACCATCTTCACTTTTGTAAAGTGCATTCTTTTTTGCTTCAACTAAAGCATAGATAACATTGGGCTTATTTGGTGCAATAGCCACACCAATTCGTCCTAAATTCCCTTTAGGAAAACCATCGTCTTCAGTAATTTTCTTCCACGTTTTACCTCCATTGTGTGTTATATGAAGTCCTGAGCCTTTGCCACCAGAATTAAAAAACCAAGGATCGCGTTTGTGCTCCCAAAGTGCAGCAATAATTTTATTAGG
>JBMYXP010000123.1:0-6273 GCA_049608525.1 Winogradskyella sp. | reverse complement strand
GAAGTGCTAAGGCTAAATTGTGCATTGCCGATCCGCCAATGGCTATAAAATGTATGTTCATAAAACAAATATAATAGAAGTTGAAGTTGAAACCGAAATTGAATTTGAAAAAGTTATTACGCAGAGTTGCACAGAGAAGACACAGAGATTCACAAAGTTTTCTGTCTTTGTGAGGAATGAGGTACGAATGACGTGGCAATCTGCATAATCTTAGTTTTAATCATGAGATTGCTTCGTCCTTTGTCCCTGTCTGCCGACAGGTAAGCTCGCAATGATGCTCGTTAATTATTAATTTTATTGAAGAATCGTGAAGGTGCAAAGTTTTCCTCTATAACATAAGTTGCACAGCATTTAGCGAAATCGTTATGAGCATTGAATTTAGGGCTTTTCTTTGGGCTTATACATTACTATAATTTGAATTAATATCGCTAAAAATACTAGTATATAAATTTCCATTTGAGTAAATAATTCTACAGTATCAATTGCTCGTTTACTTATAGACATTTGCCGACTTCCTTCATTAAGCTGAATTTTGGACAAATCGTTAAGATTAGTCTTTAGGTTTTGGATATGATTTACAATTTGATAATTGTTAGTACTATCGGAATTCAAAAATTGAATTTCGGAATCTATTAGCGATTCAACATTTCTTTTTAAATCTTTAAAATCTTTTCCTTCTTCTGAGGTTAGTTTTGTTTGCTCAAACCTAGCAACTAAAGATTGTAAGTTAGCGTTGACTTTGAAATTTTGATTTTGAAAAAAAATAGAATCTGATGTTACTACTGCTAATTCCTTCTGCTGAATAGATTTTAACATTTCAAAAATTAAATCGTTTGCTATTAATCTGTCTTCATAAATTGTAACAACTGAATCTCGCACACGAACAAAATTGTTTTTATCAATTAAATTTGTGGCAATGATTAAAACAAAAATCATTAAAATACCGAGTATCCATTTTAATTTGTTGTAAAAAGTCATATTTAATTCTTTTTAAGGGATTTTAAGATCATATTTAAGATAAAAAACGTCGTGTTAAAAATTTAGATTAACTGCCAAACTATTAAACAGCTTCGCTTTGGTTGTAAAAAATTTATTTTGAATTTTAATAGCTTTTAGCTGCCCATCAATAAGTTTAGACTCTCGAGAGTTGACTAAAAACAATGCGCTTTCTCCGAGTTGAAATTTACGTTCTTCGGCTTGCAACAAACGCTTATAATCTAAAACCATTTGTGTGGTAATTTCATTTTGAGCGACGTAAGATTCTAGTTCTTGTTTTAAAGCATTTATTTTATTTTGAAGATTAACGCGTGTAGCATCTATTTCAAATTCTGTGTCTTGTAATTTAATTCTTGCCAATTTTAAATCGCCACGTTCTTTTCTTAAAAACAACGGAAAACTCACATTAAAACCACCTTTATATGCAGCTGTATTAAATGTGTTTGCAACTTCTGGTGTTTGGGTTAAAAAATTATATTCTACATCTATTTTTGGCAATAGTTTATTGGCTTTTAGTTTTGTATCTATCTCTAAACCTTCTAGTTTGTAGCCCAAAGATTTCAGTTTTGGATGTGTGTTTAATACAATGGTTTCAGTTCTTAATTGATTAATGTTAAACGTGGCATCTACAATTGGTTCAGAATTTACGTCTGGTATAATATTGGGTTGCAACTCAACTGGCATATTATTCTCTAACCATAAAAAATTAGACAACTCTAGCGCGGTTTTTATAAATTTTACCTTAGATTGTTCTAAACTTAGTTTTCTATTATTAACGGCAATGCGAGCTTCAGTTTCATCAATTTCTGCGTTTTCTCCAACTTCAACTCCTTTTTGCACTCCGCTATAACGTTGCTCTGCATTAACCAAAATGTTTTCAAATAACAACAATTCATTATAAGCCTGTAGCCATTTAAAATAGACCAAAGACGCTTCAAACAAAATAGTATTTACATAAATATTGCGATCTACTTTGGCTTGTTCTCTGTATAATTTGGCTTGTTTTAAAGCTGCCATTCTGTTATTAATTAACAAACCTTGACCCAATGGCACAGCAATACCCGCACTATACAAGCCATCTTGTGGTACAAAGGCTTCTGGATTTAGAAAATCTCCTGTATTTTCTTTAAAAGTTGCTTTTAGTTCTACACCAAACCATGTTGGCACTTTAAACGTTCCGTTAAGTCTATCAAAATATTCTGTGTTTTTGAATTTCTTTCGATCGTAATCTACTTCAAACTTAGGGTCAAAAGCCCCACGAGATTTCATAAGTTTAGCTTGGCTTTCGTCTATAACCAGTTGAGCTTGCTTAACAATAGGGTGAAATTTTTTTACAAAACCTAAATATTCATCAAAACGAAGCACGTTAGAAAAATTTTCTGTTTGAGAAAACCCAATACAACTAAAACCAATAAAAACTAATGTAAGTATCAATCGCATTTTTTATTTCTTTTTAGTTTTTAAATCTTCTTTTGGCAAATAGTAATTTGGTGGGAAACCGTTAAGTTGCCTCCATAACTCATACCAAATTGGCACATCATCTAATAAAGCCATGGTAAAAGCCCCAGAACCAGCTCTAATATCTTTTGGCCATTTATAATCTGTTTCATCTGGTGCTAAAAGCACTCTAAATTTTCCGTTATCACTGATAAAATTTTCAATGGCTACGATTTTTGCACCATAAGTTCCGTAAGACGCATTTGGCCAGCCTTGAAATACTATTGCCGGCCAACCATCAAACTGTACACGGACTTTTTCACCTATCTTAAGTAACGGCAAATCTAAAGGAGCAACAAAAGTTTCTACTGCCAAATCTACTTTTGCTGGCATTATACCAACAAGTGCTTCACCAGCCTTAAATGTTTGCCCAACTCCACCACGAATGGCTCTGTTAATATAACCATCGTAAGGTGCTTTTATAAAACGTAAGTCGCTTCGCATTTGGTAGTTAAAATACTGATTCTCTAACTTAGAGACTTGCGCTTGGGTATTAAACTGGCTAGATTGTGCTGTAAATTTATCGCTTTGTGCTTTAGATATTTTATCTGTGTAGGTAGCGTTAACTCTAGAGATTTCAACTTGCGCATTAATAACGTCGTTTTTACTTGCTAATAATTTATTTTCTTGTGAAATTAATTTAGCTTCGGTGTCTTGAAGTTTGAGTCGTGCATTTTCTACATCTTTGGTTGCCTTAAAGCCTTCTTGTTTTAATGTTGCAGTTCGGTTATATTTAGTTTGCGCAATTTTAATATTTGTTTTTGCAGCTTCAAAAGCGATACTATCACTTTTTACTTTAAGTTTAGACTGTAATAATTTATTTTTTGCTTGTTGTAATTTTAAACTTCGCTCGTTAGACAACGCAGCAATTTGCCGGTCTAAAGCTTTTACTTTTTCGCCGTAAGAACTAACGGATTGCGATTTAGCATCGCGTTGCTGGCCTGTTCGTTTTACTAAATTAGGATCAAAATAGTCGCTTTTAATTTCTGAAATTTGCATTATGGTATCTCCTTTAGCTACAAAATTACCCTCACTAATAAACCATTTTTCTATGCGTCCAGGAATTGGAGACTGAATAGTTTGCGGTCTTTGGTCTGGTGTTAATGTGGTTACGTTACCTCTACCAGTTATATTTTGTGTCCATGGCAGAAATAAGATAATAACACCGATAATTGCAAATGCTCCCAAAAAGCGATTAAAATACTTATAATATCTACCATGAAATACACGTTTACCCGATTTAGAATCTGTAATACTTACCGATTTATGTAGCTGATTGTGAGATATATTTAGCATAATATGGTTTTATAAAAATTTTGATTTCACTTAGATTTCGCTAAGTTTAACTCGCATTAATGGTGTTTTTTTAAATAATTTCGCCATTTTTTAGCGTAATAACTTGGGTGCAGTTTTTAGACCAATCGTTATTACTCATACTTACCACTACTAATGCCCAAGGATTGTTAGTGTTAGTTAAAAATGAAATTATTCTGTTAACCTCTTCGGTCTCAAAATACTCTAAAGGATCTTCTAAGATGAGAACTTTTGGTTTACCTACAATTGCTCTAGCTAACACAATTTTTTTTGCAATTGTAAAAGATATTTGTTTGCCCTCTGGGTACAAAACGGTGTTTAAACCTTTAGAGCTTGTTTTTACAAACTGATTTAAACCAACATTCTCAATTGCCCATAGTAATTGCTCTTCTGATACATTAGCGTTTCCGAAGGTAATGTTTTCTCTAATTGTACCCTCAAAAGGTGTTTCGTCTGCTAAAGACAAGCCTAGGTGTGATCTGTAATGGTTTAAGTTAATGTTACTGAGCAAATATTTATCTAAATACACTTTTCCTTTTGTAGGCTCAATAATTCCTGTTATTAAACGTAATAAACTCGATTTGCCCGAGCCACTTTCGCCCTTTAAAAGCAATCTGCTTTTTGGCTTAATTTTTAATGAAATACCACTTAGAATTGGTGCTTCTCTATCTGGCACGCTGTATGCAACATTTTCTAATTCTAAAGTAAAATTGTCTTTAAATTCTGGTTTGTCTCCCGCTTGCATTTCTAAATCTTTGTCAACAATTTGTCCCATTTTTTCTAAAGAAGTTAATACATCATAAAATGATTCTAAACCTAAAATAAGTTTTTCTACAGAAGCAATAACTAACAAAATAATAATTTCTGCTGCTACAAACTGACCGATATTCATTTCTTGATTTAACACTAACAAGCCGCCGATTAACAAAAGACCTGCCGTTACAACAACCTTAAAACCAATCATTTGAACAAACTGAAGAACTAACACTTTAAAATGGCTTTCTCTGGCTTCTAAATAACTATTTACCAACTCGTCGTTTTTTTGTACAGCCAAACTTGTTTTACCAGATAATTTAAAACTTATCACCGCACGTGCCACTTCTTGTATCCAATGTGCTACTTTATACTTATGCTTAGATTCCATTAAACTAGTATCTAAACCAATTTTTGCTGTAAATTTGAATACAACATAGATTAAAATCAACAATAAAAACCCAAAAGCAATAAAAAATGGGTGGTAAAATGATAATAAAATTAATGCAAACACAATCTGTAAAATGGCAGATGGTATGTCTATTAAAATCTTAGCTAATCCTTTTTGAATATTTAAAGTATCGAAGAAACGGTTTGCCAATTCTGGCGGATAATGGTTACGCAACTCTTGCATTTTCATTTTTGGAAAACGGTACGTAAACTCAAACGAAGCTCTTGTAAAAATTCGTTGCTGTATGGTTTCTATTATACGCATTTGCATAAGCTGCAAAACACCAACAAATGCAACACCTAATGTTACTAAAAAAACCAAAACCATCCATGATGTGCTTACCTGCGCACCTTGTATTAAATTTACGATAGCTTGGATGCCCAAGGGCAATGTTAATCCTAAAAAACCAGAAAAAACCGCATAATACATCACTTGAAAAATATCTCTCCGCTCTAGTTTTAAAAGCCCTACCAATCTCGCCCACGGCGACATCACATTTTTTTTATTTTTCATGCTTATTTACTAATAGTATTAATAACTAATTCTTTAAAAAACGTTGTTGGGCTTACAGTAGCATTACAATCTGTTATGCTCTTAAAATGATCTTTTAAAAAATGCTGATGCAACGCTCCTTCTACGATAGTACTTGCCATACTCAATGAAAACCTGTAATTTGGATTAAAGTTAGAAATCATATCACTTATACGTTTTATTAAACGCTTATAGATTATAAAATAACCTTCTTTGTTTTCAGTATCTACCGCTTTAGTTGCGTACGATTTTGAGTACTCGTTAATTATAATTTGGTTTAAAACCACTTCATTAATATGAGAAAATGTAACATCTTGTTTTGTAGTTTGCGTTACCACTTCAATAGCCTTAAATAATTGTTCTTTTTGATCTGTAATATTAAAAGTTGCAAATACCATCTGGTATTCTATCCAAGCCCAATACCAAGAGGTTAAGTACAATAAAAACTTGTGTTTACTTTCAAAATAACGATATATAGAACTTTCGTTAGAGCCAATTGCAACCCCTAATTTTTTAAACGTAAAATTATCAAAACCCAAATCATTAATTAGCAGAATGCCATGTTCTATAATACGTTTTCCCAAATCTGATGACTCGGGGTCTTTGATAAAAATCTTTTCTGGTACGGAAATCTTTAAATTTGAAAGTAAACTTTTCATTAATAAACTATTTAATTGCAAATATAATAGTATTACTATTAATTTAGCACAATTAACACTTATTTAATATAA
>JBMYXP010000122.1:0-6286 GCA_049608525.1 Winogradskyella sp. | reverse complement strand
GCGGAGAGTAAGGGATTCGAACCCCTGGAGGTGTGACCCTCAACAGTTTTCAAGACTGCCGCATTCGACCACTCTGCCAACTCTCCATTAGCGGATGCAAATATAAAACCCTTTTCTAAGTTGCCAAAGGTTTTTTTAGTTTTTTTATAAAAACGTACTATCATCTGAAAGTTTGTTTTTTAAAGTAGCCTGAGAATCCCTTATTTTGGGTTTGCAAACTTAAAATACATATTATGGGACTCTTCAAGTGCACTAAAAATAGCAATAAACTCATCCTTCGACAAATTATTGACCTAGTACCTCAATGACTTATTAGAAATTGCGTCAAAAAAACACCAAAGCGATAAAAGATGTAGTTGTTATAAAACTAACGATCAATTTGTAGCACTAAGTTTCGGACAACTGAATAAAAGTTATACTTTAGGTGATATATCTACTAATATTGGGGTTTCCCAGAAGATAATCGAAGATTTGCGTTTAGAACAAAGCCCTGCTAAATCAACTATGAGTGATGGCAATAAAAAGCGTGCCTGTAAGGTGTTTGAATATATGTGTCATCAACTTCTAGCGCACTATAGTTCTGTTAAGCATAAAATGTTGCAAGAGTTTAAATTTCGCCATTCTGGAGAACGTGGTAGTGGTAATGGTAGTAAACATTAATTCAAAAAAAATTCTAAACGCATAGAAAATCTTTTAAATTAGAGATTCTTTACGCGTTCTAGTTTCAGAATGACATAAATTTAAGTTTACTTTTTTAATGCTTTAGTTTATTCTCTAAACGTAAACTTAGAAATTCTACCTTTACCAGCCGCATAAGCCGTAGAATCATTTAAAAACCTAATGGTATAGAAACCTTCATCACTAAGATGTTGCCAAGTATTACCAGCATCATTGCTATAATCTACACCTTTAAAACCTACGGCAACTAAAGCTTTAGCATTACTATTGGGTAGGTATTGTACGCAACTTCTGTAACCTGGTGATTTGCCTTCTGCAACAATCTGCCATGTTTTTCCTCCGTCTTTGGTTCTAATTTTATTAGCTTCTGTAGCGTTGGGTTTTGTGTAATCGCCTCCTATAGCAAAACCATTATTCTCATCATAAAAGTCTATACTATATATGCCTGTGGTTTCTAAACCTTGTATAATTGGTGTATTGTAAACTTGCCAAGTTTGTCCTTTATCTGGCGAATACAAAACACGGCTTGCTTTACCACCAGTAGCAACCCAAGTCTTATCGCTTACTATTGCAATATTAGTATCACTCGCAGCAAAAGCTGCTTCACCGTCTTTGGCTTTAGGTAAATTGTTACAAGATAATTTTGTCCACGTATCTCCACCATCTCTTGTAATAATGATACTAATACAATCATCGGTTGGATCACCGATGGCTATCCCTTCTTTAGCGTTCCAAAAATCTATAGAGTCGTAAAATGCTTTTGGGTGTTCTTCTTGGTAAACTAATTTTACAGCATCAAAATCAATTTTATACAAAAGTGTTGGAGAACCTATGCTTAAAGCAAAAATCGATGTATTAGACGCTGCCAATGAACGAAAATTAACAGGTATAGAATCTAACTTAATTTGCTCTCTAACAGTATTTTTTTTGTGATTTTCAATAAATAAATGTCGGCCTATTTTACCATTAGATGCTGCAAAATTGAGTGCATTTTTAGTATCAATTTCTAAAGCTCTAATAGATGATAAAGAATCTTGAAAAAGCGTTTCTATTTCAACTTTAGAAAACAGTTTAGGTTTTACAGCGGATTGAGGTTTACAAGAACACAAACCTATAAGCAAAAAACACACACTAAAATATCTCATAACATTCAAAAATTTCTATAAAAGTAAAAAAGCTTCACTATACTAACGAAGTTTTCGACTTAAATAAAACTAAGTATTTTGAATTGAATTAGAAAAAAACTTGCACAACTCTGCATTAATTTCAAAAATAAGACTTTACAATAAACTTAAATACTTGCAAACATTTATGTAACTTTGTAGGCTTGTTTTGAGTAAATAGTAAAACTGAACAATCTAAAAATATGCGCCTACATAGAAATTTATGCTTTGCAGTAATTGATGGCTTACACCTCATTTTTAATGAAGGTGAATATGCAGATAAAGTAATACAACAATTACTAAAACGCGATAAACGTTGGGGAAGCAGAGATAGAGGTTTTGTTGCAGAAACCGTATATAGTATTGTACGCTACCAAAGGCTCTATGCAGAAATTGCAGATGTAAAAGCACCTTACCACAGAGATAATTTGTGGAGAATTTTTGCAGTTTGGGCAACGCTTAAAGGTATTAAACTACCCGATTGGAAATATTTTACAGACACACCTACCCGAAAAATAAAAGGCCGTTTTGATGAGCTTTCTAAAATTAGAAAATTTAAAGCATCTATACCAGATTGGATGGATGCGTTGGGTGTAAAAGAATTGGGCGAAGCCGAATGGACAAAAGAAATTGCCAAGCAAAATGAGCAAGCAAATGTTATTCTTAGAGTTAATACGCTAAAAACAACAAAAGAGGATTTAAAACTCAAATTAGAATCTGAAGGTATCGAAACCGAGTTTTTACCAAATCACCCATCTGCATTACAACTAAAAGAACGCGCAAATGTTTTTGTAACCGAAGCTTTTAAAAAGGGTTGGTTTGAAGTACAAGATGCCTCATCACAATTGGTAGCAGCTTACCTAGACGTAAAACCAGGTATGAAAGTTGTAGATATTTGTGCAGGTGCAGGAGGAAAAACCTTGCATTTGGCAGCACTCATGGAAAATAAAGGGCAAATTATTGCTATGGATATTTACGAAAGTAAATTAAAAAAACTCAAAATAAGAGCACGTAGAAATGGTGTACATAATATTGAGTTAAAAGCCATAGAATCAACAAAACCCATTAAAAAATTACACGGCAAAGCAGATCGCTTACTAATTGACGCACCATGTTCTGGCCTGGGTGTGTTGAGACGAAACCCAGATGCCAAATGGAAATTACAACCCGAGTTTATCGAAAATATCAAAAAAGTACAAGCAGAAGTTTTAGAGCAGTACTCAAAAATGGTAAAATCTGGTGGTAAAATGGTCTATGCAACCTGTTCAGTATTACCATCTGAAAATCAAAAACAAGTCGAAAAATTTTTAAAAACCGACATAGGAAAAGAATTTACATTATTAAAAGACAAAAAAATACTAGCGTACAAATCTGGTTTTGATGGCTTTTATATGGCGCTTTTAGAGAGAAAATAATTTCAGAAAAACAAAAACATAATGAAACACTTATACATAATCTTTTTATTAATCTTTGGGTTTAGTTACAGCCAAACTGTAACACCACCAACACCGCTTCAAACATATTACAGCGGTATAGATTTTTCTGGATCTAATACAAATTTATATAACGATTTAGCTACAAAAACAATTGCTAAACATACCACGTTTTTATCTTACTCAGATAGGCATAATTTTTTATATGATGCAGACGAAAACCCAAATAATGCAAATAATGTAATTTTAATTTATAACGGAGAAAGCAAGCCAAAAACAGAATATTTATCGGGTTCTAATCCCAGTCCTACACAAACCTTTAACACAGAGCATGTTTTTCCTAGATCATTATTAGGCTCTGGCACAGCAGAAGCAGATTTACATCTTTTACGATCGTGCAAAGTTTCTGTTAACACCTTACGAGGTAACGATCCATTTAGTGCAGGTTCTGGCACTTACGCTTCAACAGGTAGCAGTTTTTTTCCAGGAGATGATTGGCGAGGAGACGTTGCCAGAATTATTATGTACGTTAATTTAAGATACAACGAACCTTTTACAGATGTTGGCACACTAAATTTGTTTTTAGAGTGGAATGCGGTAGATCCGGTTTCTGCAAATGAAATTGAAGATAACAGAAACACTATAATCAGTGGTGCACAAGGCAATCGTAATCCTTTTATAGACAATCCGTATATAGCTACACTTATTTGGGGTGGTACAGCTGCTCAAAACAGATGGCAAAATTTATCTGTAGATAATGTAAAGAAAGAAGATATTAAAATACACCCAAACCCCGCTAAAAATAAACTAAACATTACTTTGCATAATGGTATTGAAACAAAAATTGAAATCTATAATGTTTTAGGTAAGCGCGTTTTAAAAAAGCAAATAAACACAACAACATCCTTAAATATTAGCGCATTAAAGTCCGGTATTTATTTAGTAAAGCTCAATCAAAATGATACAATTATTACTAAAAAATTAATTGTAGAGTAAAAATTCAAAGCCATTTTTTTAGCTGCATTGGTTGTTCAAAACCCATTTGATAACTCTAAGAATTCAAAATTAAAATACAGCGTATAAACTTCAAAATAAATTAACTTTGTGTTTTTAATTTTTTAATATCTAAAACACAACATAAATGATTCACTTCTTTGGAAACGTAAACAGCAAAGTATTTGCAGTTCAAACAACAGAAGAATTAACAACAGAGACCATATCAAAATTAGAATGGCTATTTGGTAACCAACCAAAATTAAAAGATGCTACTATTGCAACTTTTTTTGTTGGCCCAAGAGCAGCTATGATTACACCTTGGAGCACTAATGCCGTAGAAATAACTCAGAATATGGGTGTTTTAGGTATTTTGAGAATTGAAGAATTTTTAGCAGTAGCTGAGGATTTTAAGAATTTTGACCCTATGATTTCTGAAAAATATCTACAACTAAACCAAGATATTTTTAAAATTGATATTCAACCCGAATCTATCCTCAATATTGAAGATATTTCTGCATACAACCAACAAGAAGGTTTAGCGCTTAGCGAAGAAGAAGTCGCGTATTTAGAAACTGTTTCAAAAAAAATTAAACGTCCTTTAACAGATTCAGAAGTTTTTGGCTTTTCGCAAGTCAACTCAGAGCATTGTCGCCATAAAATTTTTAATGGTACATTTATTATAGATGGAGAAGAAAAAGACACGTCGCTTTTTAAACTTATAAAAGAAACCTCTAAACAAAATCCTAATACTATAGTATCTGCATACAAGGATAATGTAGCCTTTATAAAAGGACCAATTGTAGAGCAATTTGCTCCGCAACGCGCAGATATACCAGATTATTATACTAAAAAAGATTTTGAATCTGTAATTTCTATAAAAGCCGAAACTCATAATTTCCCAACTACTGTAGAGCCATTTAATGGTGCTGCAACAGGATCTGGTGGAGAAATTAGGGACAGACTTGCTGGTGGAAAAGGGTCTTTACCTTTAGCAGGTACGGCGGTATATATGACGTCCTATTCGCGTTTAGAAAAAAACAGATATTGGGAACACAAGTTTGAAGCAAGAGATTGGCTGTACCAAACCCCAATGGATATTTTAATAAAAGCGTCTAACGGAGCATCAGATTTTGGTAATAAATTTGGGCAACCATTAATATGTGGTTCTGTTTTAACTTTTGAGCACGAAGAAAATTCTGCATCGAGCACAGCCGCTGCCAGAAAATTGGGTTATGATAAAGTAATAATGCAAGCTGGTGGCATTGGCTACGGTAAAGCAGATCAGGCTCTAAAAGACACACCAAAAGCAGGAGACAAAATTGTAATTCTTGGTGGCGATAATTACAGAATTGGTATGGGCGGAGCTGCCGTATCTTCAGCAGATACTGGCGCATTTGCATCGGGCATTGAGTTAAACGCAGTACAACGCTCTAACCCAGAAATGCAAAAACGTGCCGCAAATGCAGTGCGTGGCATGGTAGAAAATGAAGATAATTTTATAGTTTCTATACACGATCATGGTGCTGGTGGGCACTTAAATTGTTTGTCTGAATTGGTAGAAGATACTGGCGGAAAAATAGATTTAGACAAATTACCTGTTGGCGACCCTACCTTATCTGCAAAAGAAATAATTGGTAACGAGTCTCAAGAACGTATGGGATTGGTTATTGCAGAAAAGCATATAAATACCTTACAGAAAATTGCAGAACGAGAGCGTTCTCCTATATATACCGTCGGTGATGTTACCAATGACAAACGTTTTACGTTTAAATCTAAAACCAAAGGCGACCTACCTATGGATTTGGCTTTAGAGGATATGTTTGGTAGCTCGCCAAAAACCATTTTAACAGACAAAACTGTTGCGCGTAATTATAAAAATTCAAGATATAAAACCAAAAATTTAAACATCTATTTAGAACAAGTTTTGCAATTAGAAGCTGTGGCCTGTAAAGATTGGTTAACCAATAAAGTAGATCGTTGTGTTGGTGGTAAAGTTGCCAAACAACAATGTGTTGG
>JBMYXP010000121.1:0-6299 GCA_049608525.1 Winogradskyella sp. | reverse complement strand
ATACATTTTATAGCCATTGGCGGATCGGCAATGCACAATTTAGCCTTAGCACTTCACAATAAAGGTTACAAAGTAACAGGAAGCGACGATACTATTTTTGAACCTTCAAAATCTAGGTTACACGCAAAAGGTTTATTGCCAGATACTTTTGGCTGGTATCCTAAAAAAATAACACCAGCTTTAGATGCTATTGTTTTAGGTATGCACGCTAAAGCAGATAACCCAGAGTTGTTAAAAGCCCAAGAATTGGGTTTAAAAATTTACAGTTACCCCGAGTTTTTATACGAACAAGCCAAAAATAAAACACGAGTTGTTATTGGTGGCAGTCACGGAAAAACAACGATTACTTCTATGATTTTGCATGTAATGCATTACCATGATAGAGATGTAGATTATATGGTTGGTGCGCAGCTCGAAGGTTTTGATGTGATGGTAAAACTCACAGAAGACAATGATTTTATAGTATTAGAAGGCGATGAGTATTTAAGCTCACCAATAGATAGGCGACCAAAATTTCATCTGTATCAACCAAATATTGCCTTGTTAAGCGGTATTGCTTGGGATCATATTAATGTGTTTCCAACGTATAAGAATTATGTTGAGCAGTTTAGTATATTTGTAGACTCAATTGTTACTGGTGGTAGCATTAATTATAACGAAGAAGATGCTGAGGTAAAGCGTGTTGTGGAAGCCTCGGAAAATCAAATAAGAAAGATTGCCTACCAAACACCAAAATATACAGTAGAAAACGGAGAAACACTTTTAGAAACTCCAGAAGGTGCAATGCCAATAGAAGTTTTTGGAGCGCACAACTTAAATAATTTAGCTGGCGCCAAATGGATTTGCCAACACATGGGCATTGATGAAGACGATTTCTACGAAGCCATATCTACTTTTAAAGGTGCAAGTAAACGTTTAGAAAAAATTGCAGAAACTAAAACAAGTATAGCTTATAAAGATTTTGCACACTCACCAAGTAAAGTAGAAGCCACCACAAAAGCCGTAAAAGCGCAATACAGTGACAGAACTTTAGTTGCCTGTTTAGAGTTGCATACTTACAGTAGCTTAAATGCTGAATTTTTAAAAGAATACAAAGGAACTTTAGATGCTGCAGATGTGGCTGTTGTTTTTTATTCTCCAGATGCTGTAGAAATTAAAAAATTACAAGAAGTGACCCAAGCGCAAATCGCAAATGCTTTTCAACGCAATGATTTAATTATCTACACCAACCCAGAAGATTTTGCAACCTTCTTATTTTCACAAAATTTTGAAAACAAGTCGTTGTTATTAATGAGTTCTGGTAATTATGGCGGTTTGGATTTTGATGCAGTTAAAAAATTAGTAACAACCTAAGCGTTATGGTAATTAAATAAATACAGTCGTAGAATTGTGTAAACTTACAAAACACGTCTTGCTTGTACATAAGCAAAATACCAGTAGCGCTCCGCTAAAGCAGACACCATTACTCCTTTACTAGATGATGCGTGTATAAATTCTATATTACCTTGTTTTGCATTGGTAACTATACCAACATGGTTTATAGTTCGGCTATTTTTTTTAGTGGCAAAAAAAACCAAATCACCAACTGCAATATTTTTTAAATCTACCCAATGCCCAGCGTTTTTTAAGTCGGCAGTAGTTCTAGGTAAAAGCACATTATATTTTTTAAAACTGGTTTGTATTAACCCAGAGCAGTCTATGCCTCGTTTATCGATACCTCCAAATTTATAACGTGTACCATCAAATGTTTTGGCATAATCTATAATGCGTTTTGCTTGCTTTGTGGGTTTTAGTGTTGAGCTAACCTTTGTAGTTTTAGCCGAGCGTTTTTTGCTAGTGTCTATTTTTTTAGACTTACAACCAACAATAGCAAATAATAATATAACGGTAAAAAGTTTTTTCATGTTTTTAAATTAAGTTTCAAAGTTTCAAAGTTTCAAATGCTTTGCGTCTCTTTGTCTTTGCGAGAATTTATACTTCAACTTCATTCAGAAATACTTCAATTCTATTAGATTTTTAGATTTTCAACTTCAACTTGAATAGCTTTGCGTCTCTTCGTCTCTTTGTCTTTGCGAGCCATTAGTTTTCAGAAATAGCCCTATAAATTAATTTAGCAGTTTTTTCGCTCGCACCTTTGCCGCCCAATTTTTGTTCTAAATCGTAATAATCTAAAAAAATTTTTTCACGTTTTTCAGTAGTTAAAATTGCAGTTAATTCTTTTTTAAGTCGGGTTTTATTTAAATCTCCCTGAATTAATTCTGTAACCACCTCACGATCCATAATTAAATTAACCAACGAAATAAATTTTAGTGTAATAATACGTTTTGCAATTTGGTAAGCAATAATATTGGCTTTATAGCACACTACTTGTGGTACTTTAAATAATGCCGTTTCTAAAGTTGCAGTACCAGAGGTAACTAAAGCTGCCGTAGAAACACTCAATAGATCGTAAGTTTTATTAGCTATAAAACTTACATTATTTTGTTTTATAAAGGTTTGGTAAAAACTAAAATCTTGGCTTGGAGCACCAGCAATTACAAACTGATAATTTGTAAAATCATTAACCAGACTAAGCATAACACCAAGCATTTTTGTAATTTCTTGTTTACGGCTTCCAGGTAAAAGCGCAATAATGGGCTTATCGCTTAATTGATGTGTTTTTCTAAAGGTAGCTTCTTTAACTTGTGGTCTATTTGCAATAGCATCAATTAATGGGTGCCCAACAAAATGAACATTGTACCCGTGTTTTTTATAAAATTCTTTTTCAAAGGGAAGAATAACGTACATGGCATCAACATCGTGTTTTATTTTTTCGACTCTACTAGCACGCGATGCCCAAACTTGTGGAGAAATATAATAATGCGTTTTAAAACCTTTTGATTTTGCCCATTTTGCAATCCTAAGATTAAAACCCGAGTTGTCTATAAAAATAATAACATGAGGTTGGTAGGCTTCAATATCTTTTTTACAAAATTTTATATGCCCAAGTATTTTTCTGAGATTAAAAATAACGTCTAAAAGCATAAACTGACGTTCTTTGTAGTGCATAACTAAAGTACCGCCAGCGGCTTGCATTAAATCGCCACCCCAAAATCTAATATCTGCTGTATTATCTTGTTTTAATAAGGCTTTTATAAGGTTAGAAGCGTGTAAATCGCCAGATGCTTCACCAGCTATGATATAATATTTCATTGGGTGTTGTAACTATTAATTATTTAATTTCCAAGTGTTTAGGTTCTGTATGGCATAATGTGCAGTTAAATCGAACTGAACAGGTACAACAGATACATAGCCATTTTCTAAAGCCCATTCGTCGGTATCTTCTCCATAATCCATATTTATAAATTTGCCAGTAAGCCAATAGTAGTCTTTCCCTAATGGGCTTGTGCGTTTGTCAAATTCTTCTTTCCAATTGGCACGTGCTTGTCTGCAAATTTTAACACCTTTTATAGCCTTTTTTTTAAGATTAGGAATGTTAACATTCAGTACAATGCCGTTTGGTAATCCATGTTCTAAAACTTGCTTAGTAATAGTTTCTATAAAAGATTTGCAGTGTTCAAAATTAGCATTCCAATTGTAATCTAAAAGCGAAAATCCAATAGCAGGTATGCCTTCAATACCAGCTTCTAACGCTGCACTCATAGTGCCAGAGTAAATAACATTAATTGATGAGTTAGAACCATGATTAATGCCCGAAACACAAATATCTGGTCGTCGGTCTAAAATTTCGTTAACAGCTAATTTTACACAATCTGCTGGTGTGCCAGAGCAGCTATATTCGGGTTGTTTACCATCAATAGTAATTTTTTCGAGATGCAATGTTGAATTTAAGGTTATTGCATGCCCCATAGCACTTTGCGGACTATCTGGTGCTACAACGACTACATCTCCAATGGTGTGCATTACAGAAATTAATGTTCTTATACCAGGAGCTGTAATTCCGTCATCATTGGTTACTAATATTAATGGGCGTTTATACATTTTTGTACGTAATTTTAAAACGTGTAAAAATACTAAAACAATATCATTTTTAACCGACCTTAGCTTTAACAAAAAATTAGTAAGTATAGTTTATTGTGGCATGGTTTTTTCCTCTATTTTAGTGGAATATTGAAATACATAAATAGATACAGATGAAATGGAATTATAAATTTTTACTACTGGCATTACTAATCGCTTTTGCATCGTGTAGTTTTACCAATAAAACATTCGATAATTCAGATAAAGATAAGTTGTTAATACAGTTAATTACCTATGTGTTAGAGCAAGGTCATTTTAGTCCGCAAGATGTAAATGATGATTTTTCGGCAAATGTTTTCGACGATTATTTAAATCAAATAGATCCATTTAAGCGGTATTTCTATGCGTCAGATATTAAAGAGTTTGAGCGCTATAAGTACCAATTAGACGATCAAATTAAAAATTACGATCTTACGTTTTTTAATATAACCCACCAACGTCTTCTAAAACGTATTAAAGAGTCTAAGACGTTATATACAGAGATTTTAGAAAAACCATTTAATTTTTCTAAAGACGAAACGTACTCTGCAGATTACAAAAAGTTGACTTACGCAGAGAGTAAACGCGATATGAAAAACCGTTGGAGGCAACAGCTCAAATTTTCGGCTATTAGTAATTATGATGATGCTTTAGAGCAACAGAATAGAGATTTAAAAGCAGATTCTACAACAAAAATGTCTAACAAGACAAAAAAATCATTAAAACTATTAGAACAAGACGCTAGAGAAACTACTAAAAATTCTTTGAATGAATTGTATGATTATATAGATGACAGGCAACGAAAAGATTGGTTTTCGGTATATATCAATGCTATCGTAGATGAGTTTGATCCGCATACTTTCTACTTCTCACCAGAAGATAAGGAAGGTTTTGATGTTGCAATGTCTGGTAATTTTGAAGGAATTGGAGCGCGTTTGTCTAAAAAAATGAATGTAATTACAGTAAGCGAAATTATTAGTGGTGGGCCAGCTTGGAGAGCAGGAGACTTAGAGGTTGGCGACCAAATACTTAAAGTAAAACAAGAAGACGAAAAAGAGCCAGTTAATATTGTTGGCATGCGATTAGAAGATGCAATTAAATTTATTAAAGGCGCAAAAAATACTGTAGTTACTTTAACCTTAAAAAAAGTAGATGGGGCTATTGAAGACATTTCTATTACCCGAGATGTTGTAGAACTCGAAGAAACTTATGCAAAATCCTCTATAGTAAAAAAAGCCAATAAAACCTTTGGTGTTATTAACCTGCCAAAGTTTTATATTAATTTTAAAGATTACGACGAACGTAATGCAGCATCTGATGTTAAACAAGAAATTCGTCGTCTTAAAGCAGAAGGCATGCAGGGTTTGGTGTTAGATTTAAGAAATAATGGAGGTGGCTCATTACAAACTGTAGTAGATATTGCAGGGTTGTTTATAGAAGATGGCCCAGTTGTACAGGTAAAATCTGCAAGAGAAGAAAAAGAGGTCTTAAGAGATAAAGACAAATCTATAATTTGGGACGGTCCATTAGTGATTTTGGTTAACGAGTTGTCTGCTTCTGCATCAGAAATTTTAGCAGCCGCAATGCAAGATTATAAACGTGCCATTGTAATAGGAAGCCAACAAACTTACGGAAAAGGAACCGTGCAAAATGTATTTGACCTTAATCGTATGGTCCGAAATAACGCAAACGGAGATATGGGAGCTCTAAAATTTACAACTCAAAAATTTTATAGAATTAACGGTGGTTCAACACAACTAGAAGGTGTAAAGAGTGATGTTGTGGTGGCAGACCGTTACAGTTACATTGATATAGGTGAGAAAGATCAAGACAACCCGTTACCATGGGATAAAATAGATGCTGTAGATTATGAATTTTGGGGAAACTATTTTGATTACGAAACAACCATAAGCAAAAGTCAGGCACGTATGGCTGCTAACGAACAATTAAAACTTATTGATGCTAATGCGCAATGGATTAAGAAAATAAGAGACCGCAAACTACATTCGTTAAATTACAAAGCTTACAAAAATGAAATTAAACGTAACGAAGAAGAAGCAAAACGCTTCGAAAAATTATCCGAATATAAAACAAATCTCACATTTACATCTTTACCTTACGAACTAAAGTTAATGGCTAACGATTCGGTTTTAAAACAAAAACGTGTGCGTTGGCACAAAGATTTAGCAAAAGATGTTTATATTGAAGAAGCCTTAAATGTGCTTAACGATTTAAAAATGACCTATGCAATAAAAACTAGTGCAGCTAGTGTAAAGGATTAATTTAGTTTGAAGATAAGA
>JBMYXP010000120.1:0-6364 GCA_049608525.1 Winogradskyella sp. | reverse complement strand
GTTTTCTTTGGGTTTTGTTTACCTATAAATTCCGATACTTTTCTGTTGGCTAGCAACATAAATTCTTCAATTAGTTTATTAGCATCTTTACTGGTTTTAAAATGAATACCAACTGGATTAGCTTCTTCGTCTAATTTAAATTTAACTTCAACCTTATCAAAAGAAATTGCACCTTCTCGCATACGTTGCGAGCGCATTTTCTTTGCTAATTCGTCCATTTTTAAAATGGCATCTGCTATACTTTGATCTGTTTTGTATTCTTGTTTTGTAAGCGAAACCTCTTTTGGAATGGTATTGGTTTTAGATGCTATTACAGCTTGAGCTTCTTCGTAGGCAAAACGTGCGTCGCTATAGGTTACAGTTCTACCAAACCATTGGTTTTTAATATCGCAATTATCATTCATTGTAAACACGGCAGAAAAGGTGTATTTTTCTTCGTGCGGACGTAAAGAACATGCTCCGTTAGATAAACGCTCTGGTAACATTGGTACTACACGATCTACTAAATATATAGAAGTGGCACGCTCGTAAGCTTCATCATCTAAAACCGTGCCTGGTTGTACATAATGCGATACATCTGCAATATGTATTCCAATCTCATATAAGCCATTATCTAAGACTTTAAAGGATAAGGCATCATCAAAATCTTTAGCATCTTTTGGGTCTATGGTAAAGGTTAAATCTTTGCGCATATCGCGTCGTTTAGCAATTTCTTCTTTTGTAATAGAAATGTCTAAGTTATTTGCATAGTCGTTAACTGCTTTAGGAAACTCTAATGGTAAGCCATATTCGGCTAAAATAGCATGAATTTCTGTATGATGTTCTCCAGCTTTTCCTAATACTTTAATGACGCGTCCGTTTGGTGAATCGGCTTTTTCTGGCCAATTTTCTAGAGTTACTAATACTTTATCACCATCTTCTGCTTTTAAGGTTTTATTTATAGGAACAAAAATGTCTGTTTTCATTTTAGTATCATCTGGTACTACAAAAGCAAAATTCTTTTTAGTATGTACTTGTATTGTACCAACATATTCGGATTTTGAACGTTTAATAATGTTTGTAATTTCTCCTTCAAGCTTACCTTGTTTTCTGCGTTTATAAACATATATTTCTACTTCATCTCCATGTAAAGCTTTATTTACATTATTAGATGCAATGTAAATATCATCTTCAAAATCATCGCAAATTACATAGCCATTACCACGTTGAGCAGCATCAAAAATACCAGTGTAATATTCTGTGTTTGTTATAATTTGAAATTTTCCACGGTCAGTTTCTTTAATCTCTTCTTTAGCTTTAAGCTTAGCTAACTTTTTTATAATTTGATTACGGCTACTAGCATCGTTAACACCAATTTTTGCAGCAATTTGTTTGTAATTAAAGGTTTGGTTTCTTTCTTTTTTTAAAATACTAAGAATGGTATTTGTAAGGTTAGAAACCTTGTTATGTGAAGGTTTTCTGTGTTTCTTTTTTGTCATTTATTAATTGTAATCTTATTTATGCCTTTGAAAAAAGGCATCTCATTGTTATAAACTTAATTCTTATAGAGAAGAGTTAAAAGGTTTTACTTTAATTTAATAAGTAACCTGTTAATAAAGTAATTAAGTTGCTGCAAAGCTACACTAATAAAATTTAATAGTGTTTAGAGAAGGTTAAATTATAAAAAAATCACTTATCAACATATATATACATATAATCAATTTTCTTTTAAAATTTAAAAAATAAAATAGTGCTTATTATAGTCTGTTAATAGCGGTATAACTTTTTTAGTTTTTAATTTGAAATATAACTTGTTGTACATTATTAACAGGTTATTAAACTGTTAAATACTTAATTTATAGTATATAAAGGTTTATTATTAACAGTTGTTAATAACTACTTTTACTCTAAATAATGAATATCTTTTTACTAAAATACTGTTTACTTCCTTACATTTTATACTTAATAACTCGCTCCAAAAAAGTGACTAACTAATTAGGTTTTCTTATAATTAATTTTGTTTGTAAAATTTTTAATAAAAACCTAACTTTTCTTTTTAAGACTTATAAACAGTTATTAACAAATAATTCAAACAAAACCTGTAAGATATTAACATAGTCTATTTATTAAGTAATTTACACTTTTTATAAATGTAAATATTTTGAATAACTAAGTTAATTTTCCTTGGTATTAGTTATTAGCAATTATTAACTTTAAGGTTTTAAACAACACCTTAAATTATGACTATTTCTATAGGTAACGATCATGCAGGTACTGCATATAAACAAGCAATTTTAACACATTTAGAAGCTAAAGGATTTACTGTTAATAACTATGGCACAAATACAGATGCTAGTGTAGATTACCCCGATTATGTGCACCCAGTTGCCAAAGATGTTGTTAATAACACGGCAGATTTCGGAATTTTAATTTGTGGAAGCGCCAATGGTGTAGCAATGACTGCCAATAAATACCAAAATATTAGAGCAGGTGTATGTTGGACGAATGAAATTACCCAATTAACTCGCCTACACAATAACGCAAATATTATTTGTATTCCTGCTCGTTTTACATCGATTCCGCAAGCTATAAAAATGGTAGATACGTTTTTAAATACTAAATTTGAAGGTGGAAGACACCAAAACCGAATAGATAAAATACCTGTATTGTGTTAAGTATTAGCTGTAAAAATTTTGAAGCGTTAACTACGCAACAACTTTATGATATACTGCAACTACGAAGCCAAGTTTTTGTTGTAGAGCAAAACTGCGTTTATCAAGATGTAGATGGTAAAGACCAAAAGGCATTACATGTATTAGGTTATAAAGCTGAAAAATTAGTTGCTTACACACGTATTTTTAAACCAAACGATTATTTTACAGAAGCTAGTATTGGTAGAGTTGTGGTTATGGAAAACGAACGTCGGCATAGTTTTGGTTACGCTATTATGAAAGCTTCAATAAACGCAATACAAACCCATTTTAATACAGACACGATTAGAATTTCTGCACAAGTGTATTTAAAACGTTTTTATAACAATTTAGAATTTAAAGCCATTGGTAAAGATTATTTAGAAGATGGTATTCCGCATATTAATATGGTAAAAAGCCCTTTGGGAAAGTAAAGAGGATTTTATTTAATCTGTGTTACTAAAATTTCTACACGTCTATCAAATTCTGGGTCGCCACCAAGCGGAAATTTATGTTTATGACCTACATATTTCATTCGGGTTCTACTCACACCTTTTTTTACAAAAAAATCGTAGATGTGTTTTGCTCTAGCAACAGATAAATTACGTTTTTTTGTTTTACGATCTACGGCATCTCTAGTGCCAGGTGTACAACAGACATGACCTTCAATTGTAAAATATATTTCCTTTCGCTGTACTAATATTTCAGCAATTTTATTTAATTGGTCTTTAGATGCTTTTGTTAAGTAACTATAACTAGTTCTAAATAAAAGATTTTTTAATAAAATTTTATCTCCAGCTTTTAGTTTACCATTTAATAGGGCTTCTGCCGATTTTTTTTTAGGCTGTTCTATTTTTGGCTTTGGTGGATAAACAGGTGTTACAATAATTTCTACTTTTCGGTTTAAGCCACGGATTTTAGTTAGATTTTTTTCGTGTACAATGTTGAGTAATATTTCGCCTTTACCATCTACGTTTGTAATTACAGATTCATCAAATTCGTTAGTAGAAAACACAGTTTTAATAGCATCTGCACGTTGTTGAGATAATTGTAAATTATAAGAATCACTACCACGATCGTCACAAAAGCCATAAATAGATACTTTTTTAATATCTAGGTGTTCTATTTTAGATAAAAAGAGTAATAATCTGCTATGTTCTGTTTGCGGAATATCAAATTCGTCCGTTTCAAAATACACCTCATGTTTTAGTTCTTGTTGCGAAAAAAGAACTTGAAAACTCAGGCAAATAAAGAGGTAAATAAATTTCATGTGTATAAAATGGACTTAAAAATTAAAATATTAACACTGTTAAATATAGATAATTTTACAGTTTATCTCAAAATGTTGGCATATTGCGATGCATTATTAAGTACACTAACTGCTTTTTTAATTTCAGTATTATTAGTGGTATAGTAAGTGTATAAGCCTTCGCTGTAAAAATAACGTTTAATAATTTCGTGGGTTAACAACGATTTTAACTGCACTTTGTTTGCATCTATAGCATTAGATTTATAACGTTTTAAAGCAGAAATTAAATTATTATATTCTGAATTAATTTCAGATTTAAGTGCTTCTTCTTCTGCAATAGTAATGGCATTTTTAAAGGCCTTTTCTGTTTTTGTTTCAAAATTAAAACCAGAGGTTATTAAATAGTCTTTAAAGTTATTAAAGTCTGAGTCTGTAATCTGAAAACGCTCTAAATCTAAAACCGAATTGTTATAGTAATATTGTGTTGCAAAATTAAACACTAAGTTATCGTTTAAGATTGCTTTTGTAATGGGTGTTTGTTTAGAACCTTGTATTTCAATATCGGGTTGTACTCCACCACCATCAAACACATTACGTCCATTTTTGGTTTTAAAAGCGTTATAATTTTCTTTTTTTGTTCGGGTAGCGTTTCCATTTTCATCTCTATTCCAATAATCTAAAGCCTGTATGCAGCGTCCTGATGGTGTGTAATATCTAGAAATGGTAACTTTTGCTTGTGTACCATACGTTAATGGTTTTACTACTTGTACTAAACCTTTACCAAAACTACGTGAGCCAATTACCACAGCTCTATCCATATCTTGTAATGCGCCCGATACTATCTCGCTAGCAGATGCACTTTTACCATCTATTAAAACCACCAAAGGTATTTGTGTATCTATAGCATCTTTTTTGGTGTAGTAGGTTTTATTGTACTTTTTAATCTTAGATTTTGTGGTTACCACAAGCTGATTTTTTGGTACAAAAATATTAGTAATGTTAACCGCTTCGTGTAGTAAACCACCAAGATTTCCTCTAAGATCTAAAATTAATTGTGTGGCACCTTGGTTTTTTAAAGTTTGTATTGCACCAATGGTTTCTTTAGATGTTGTAGCACTAAATGTACGTAATACAACGTAGCCTGTTTTATCATTTAGCATTGCATAATAAGGCACAGCTTTAATATCTATTGATGCTCTATTAATTTTTATACTAGTGGTTTTTCCTTGCCGTTTATAGGTAATACCAACCTCGGTACCAGCAGCGCCTTGTAATAAATTTGCAGCATCATCTTTAAAATCTGCAACTGTAATGTTATCTACTTTAATAATTTCGTCACCAGCCTTTAAACCTGCTTTATCGGCAGCATAACCTTTATAAGGTTCTATAATTACAAGCTTATCTTTTAGGGTTAATACTTTAGCTCCAATACCTGTGTAATCGCCAGCATTGTTAATACGAGAGGTTTCTACATCTTGTTCGTTATAAAACTGTGTGTAGGGATCTAAATCTTTTAACATGCTTTTAATAGCTGTATCCATTAAATCTCCAGGATTTGTATCATCAACATAATTCATGTTAATTTCTTTATACAACGTGGTAAATATTTCTATTTGCTTAGCAATTTCAAAAAAATCGTTTTTAAACGCTGTGGTACTCAAAAAAATGAGCACAGCTAAAACAGGAATTAGTATTTTTTTATGTAGTACTTTTTTCATCGTTTTGGTTTTTGGTTTTAGGTGGTAACGGAGCATTTTTATCTAAAAATTTTTTAAACAGTAGTTTCATCTGTTTATCAATTTTATTAAAAGTTGTAGCATCTTTACTAAGGTATAAAATCATAAACGCATAAGATGCAGAACTATTGTTAAAATAATGCGGTTTATTTAATCGGTAAGCTTCTCTTAGTAAGCGTTTTATGCGGTTTCTTGCTACAGCCGTTTTGTGCAAACGTTTGCTAACAGAAACACCAGTTTTTAAAATTGAACCATCTTCAAATTCCGTTTTTAAATACACCAATCTTAATGGGTATGCTGTTACTGCTTTTCCGTTTGTAAACAGTTGCTCTATAGCTTTTTTGCTTTTTAGTTTATCTTTTTTTGAATATTTAAAGTTCATTACTTATACTATGTATTTAGCAAAAATAGAAAACCACATCTAATAGATGTGGTTTTCTTATCGTTTTATAACCATTTAACTTTTAAATATAGTTTTTAATTTTGGTTAATCCCATATTTGAGGACGTTTAATACCTAGTGTTCTTAAATAATCTAATAATTGCCCAGTATGTACCGACTCATGGTAGGCAATTCTATTGAGGTAATCACCAAGTGTTTTACTTTGCCCAACTTCTGTTCTTTCAATTCTTATAGTTTCTAAATCAGATGGTTTTAATTGGTTTATCATTTTTAAAAAATCGGCTCTGTATTTTACAGAAAAATTTAAT
>JBMYXP010000119.1:0-6378 GCA_049608525.1 Winogradskyella sp. | reverse complement strand
TATAGTTTTAGATGTTTTGATGCAACAAAATAATACAAAAGAAGTTTTTGATTTATTGAATAATGACTAAAGAAAAAGACAAAAAAAAGATATTTGACACTTCGCTTTTTAAGCGTCTATTACAGTACATAAAACCTTATCGTGCCGTTTTTATAATTTCGCTTTTCTGCGTTATTGGGCTTGCTTTATTTGGTGCATACAGACCATATGTATTAAAAGAAGCTATTGACGTTAAAATTGCAAATAAGGAGTACAACGGCTTTGTACTTTATATGGCTATTATGTTAATACTATTAGTCTTAGAGGTTGTTTCTCAATTACTATTTATTTATTATGCAAGTTGGTTAGGCCAATCTGTGGTAAAAGATGTTAGGGTAAAATTGTTTAAGCACATGCTTAACTTTAAAATGACGTATTTTGATAAATCGTCGGTTGGTGTGCTTATTACAAGAGCTGTTACAGATATGGAGCGTATTGCCGATATTTTTGGGCAAGGTTTGTTTATGATATTTAGTGATATTTTAAAAATGGCTGTTGTTGCCACTTTTATGACGTATATAAATTTAAGGTTGAGCCTAATTGTTTTTATAACCTTACCTGTTATTTTATTTGCGACTAAGATTTTTCAGAAGTATATGAAACGTGCTTTTGAAGATGTAAGAACAGAGGTTTCTAACCTAAATTCTTTTGTACAAGAACGTGTAACAGGCATGAAAATCCTTCAATTATTTACACGAGAAACTACAGAATATAAAAAGTTTAAAGCTATAAATGAGCGTCATAAAAAAGGGTGGTTAAAAACGGTTTGGTACAATTCTATATTTTTTCCGATTGCAGAGTTTTTATCATCGCTTACTTTGGCTATGGTTATATATGTTGGTGGTTTTGATGCCGTTACTAAGCTACCAAATACCACATTAGGTGATCTTATTTCTTTCACTATGTTTTTACCTATGTTGTTTAGACCATTATATCAAATTGCAAATAAATTTAACACATTACAAATGGGCATGGTTGCCGCAGATAGAGTTTTTAAAGTGTTAGATACAACATCTAGTATTAGTGATGTTGGTACAATTGAAGCTCGTAATTTTAATGGTAGCATTTCGTTTAATGATGTAAGATTCTCTTATGTTAAAGGAGAGGAAATTTTAAAAGGTATTTCATTTAATGTTAATGTTGGCGAAACTGTTGCTATTGTTGGAGCAACTGGCGCAGGAAAATCTACCATTATAAATTTATTAAATCGTTTTTATGATATTGATTCTGGTAATATAAAAGTAGATGATACAAATATTAAAGACATAACGTTAAGCTCGTTACGAAATGAAATTGCCGTTGTGCTTCAAGATGTCTTTTTGTTTGCAGATACCATTTTTAATAATATTACATTAAATAACCCAGATATTACGGAAGCCGATGTGGTAAAAGCAGCTAAATCTATTGGTATTCATAATTTTATTTCTGATCTTCCAAATGGGTACAACTATAATGTAAAAGAACGTGGTGTAATGTTATCGTCTGGTCAGCGTCAGTTAATTTCGTTTTTAAGAGCCTATGTTACTAATCCAAGCATTTTAATTTTAGATGAAGCAACGTCTTCTGTAGATTCTTACTCAGAGCAACTTATACAAGATGCCACAGATAAAATAACAAAAGACAGAACGTCTATTGTTATTGCACACCGTTTAGCAACTATACAACAAGCAGATAAAATTATTGTTATGGATGCTGGTAAAATTGTTGAAGTTGGCACACACCAATCACTTCTTAAAAAAGAAAATGGGTATTATAAAAATTTGTATGAAGTTCAGTTTTTGAAAGCAGAAAACACAATTTAATATTTACTTAGGCGCAAAATCTTCAAGATTTATATTACCCGTTGCTAGCATTATAAAAAAACCTATAACTGATATACCTACATAGGAAATAAAAAATAGAACTAAGAAAATTATAGATTTTAATACTAAACCTACAAAAGACATTTTAAAAATCCGAGTATATATATAGCAATGATACACAAACATTAGTGGCCAAATAACTAAACTAAAAAACAGGTAGTAATTTGGAATTATAAACAGTATAATTTGCGCCAACACTACAGATACAATACTTATTAGCGACATTGTGTATAAGTAAATAATAATATGGGCAATGAAATTATATTTTTTATCTAAAAACACAATCCAAGATATTAATGCAAATAAAGGTATTAAGACCGTGTAGATTAATGAATTATACTCTAACGCACTACTAGTAGAATTTTCTAAAACGCTTTTTGGTAAATTTAAACCTTCAAATAAGCTCGAAAAATCTATAGCTTGTAGATAGAATTTTTTAATTATAAAAATTGATAGCCCAGAAAGCGTAAGAGACAATCCAAAAAAACTAATTGGGTTAATGTATTTTTTTCTAACACCATTAATGTAGCCATCTATTACCGCTTCAGGTTTTCTAAAAAGATCACTAATTGTTTTTAATAACTTATTGTCGTAATTAAAAAAGGTTTCACTAATATGCACAAAAAGGCTTCTAAAGCTTAGTTGTTTTCTTATCACTTTCCCACCACAATTTCTGCAATAAACATCTTGCTCTTGTATTTTTATTTTACAATTTTTACAATGCACTATCCTAAATCGTTTTTAATTAAAACTCTAAGTTCGTCGGTATCTTTAAACATTATAAATCGCCCATTTTTAAGGTACGAAATTTGCCCAGACTCTTCACTCACCGCAATAGCTAAAGCATCTGTTTTTTCGGTAATACCAACTGCTGCTCTATGACGCAGTCCAAAACGCTCTGGTATATTTTTTTCGTTGTTTACAGGCAAAATAACACGAGTTGCTTTAACAACATTATTATCTATAATAATTGCACCATCGTGCAACGGGCTATTTTTAAAGAAAATACTTTCTATAATAGGTTGAGAAACAAGTATATTCATTTCATCACCTGTATTTGTTAGAAAATCGAGATTATTATTTCGTTCTATTACAATTAAAGCACCCGTATTTGTGGTTGCCATTTTGTTACAAGCATTGATAATTGCATCTACATTGGTAGTGGTTTGATCGTCGTTTTTTAGAAATTTAAAATTCTTAAAGAAACGCTTTCTTCCTCCAATATTAGTAGAACCAATCATTAATAAAAACTTTCTAATTTCGGGCTGAAACACCACAATTAATGCAATAATACCAACATCCATAAAACCATTAAAGATTTCATTTAGCATTCTCATATTAAGATACCCAGTAATTCTCCAAGCAAAATAAATAACAAGTATGCCAATAAAAATATTAATTGCAACTGTACCTTTTACTAGCTTATAGATATAATATAGTAACAAGGCTACAAGAAAAACATCGATGAAGTCTATAAATCTAAAATCCCAAAGTTGTAGGTTATCCAAGGTTTGTGTTTTTGCTAATTTAATAAATTTAGTTGATTATACAGCGCTACACATTCCATGGCTTCTTTTACATCGTGTACTCGCAATAATTTTGCGCCTTGTTGCAATGCCACCATGTGTAACGCTGTAGTACCGTTTAACGCATTACTTGAGGTGGTGTTTAGTGTTTTATAAATCATAGATTTGCGAGAAATACCCGCTAAAATGGGTTTATCAATTAACTGTAATACGTCCATTTTTTGTAACAACTCATAGTTTTGCTCTAGGTTTTTTGCAAAACCAAAACCAGGATCTATAATAATATCGTTTATTTTTTGAGCGTGAGCAGCTGTAATACGCTCGGCAAAATAAGAAGTAACATCTTTTACTAAATCTTTGTATTCTGTTTGCTGTTGCATGGTTTTTGGGTTGCCTCGCATGTGCATCATAATATATGGTACACCAAGTTTACCTACCGTAGATAACATGTTTTCATCTAGCCAGCCTGCCGAAATATCATTAATTAAAGCCGCACCAACTTCAATACTTTTTTTTGCAACGTTACTTCTAAAGGTATCCACGGAAATTAAAGTTTCTGAGAAATGCTTCAAAATTAATTTAATAACAGGAATAACGCGTTGCAGTTCTTCTTTCTCACTTACATTATCTGCATTTGGTCTAGAGCTATAACCACCAACATCTATAAAAGTAGCTCCCGCATTTAGCATCGTTTCTACTTGGTTTAAAATAGTCGATTCGTCTTTATAAACACCACCATCAAAAAAAGAATCTGGTGTTACATTTATAATGCCCATTACTTTTGGCGATGATAAATCAATTAATTTTCCTTTGCAGTTTATGGTCATAATACACTAAAATTTCAGTTTTTTTTAAATTCCATGTCTCAAAACGCTAATAAAAAAGTTAAACCAATTCCAATTAAATTTGAAAAGTTTGTGCTTTGCGTCTCTTCAACTTTACGACTTTACGAGAAGTATTTAGTACTTTTAAACACCAAACCTTGAACTTCTAACATATTTGTCCGAAATTTACGGAAATTATTATAGATTTTAAATGCAAGACACTTCAAAACAATACGATGCCGTTATTAAAAAATGCCGAACACTTTTTATAAACAAAATGAGTGATTATGGTAGTGCATGGCGCATTTTGAGATTACCATCTTTAACCGATCAAATTTTTATTAAAGCACAACGCATTAGAAGTTTGCAACAGAATAGTGTTAGAAAAGTTGATGAAGGAGAAGTAAGTGAGTTTGTGGGTATTATTAATTATTGTACAATGGCACTAATTCAGTTAGAAAAAGGTGTTGTTGCACAGCCCGATTTAGACACAGATAATGCCACAAAACTTTACGACCAAAAAATAGCACTCACAAAACAGTTAATGGTCAATAAAAACCACGATTACGGTGAAGCTTGGCGAGATATGCGAGTGAGTTCTTTAACCGATTTAATTTTACAAAAATTATTGCGTGTAAAGCAAATTGAAAATAATGCAGGCAAAACTATGGTAAGTGAAGGCATAGATGCCAATTACCAAGATATGATAAATTATGCGGTGTTTGCTTTAATTCATTTAGAGGAAAGTAACAGAATTACAACTAACAACAACTAAATCATCGGTATAAATTGTAAGGTTGAGCGCAATCAAAGCCAATTTTATAATATAAATTTAGTTTCAATTAATAAGATTTCTGCTTTTGCAGAAAAACAAATAAGATATGAAATACATAGTACATATAAGCAGAATATTAGTCGGAGTTTTATTCATTATTTCAGGATTTATAAAACTCAACGATCCTTTAGGATTTTCATACAAACTACAAGAGTATTTTGGAGCAGATGTTTTAAACACCGAATTTTTAATTCCTTATGCCCTAGGTATTTCTGTTATAGTTGTTGTGCTAGAGGTTGTGCTTGGTGTGTTTTTACTAATTGGCTACAAACCAAAATTAACAGTATATAGCATTTTGGCAATGATTGTATTTTTTACATTCTTAACCTTCTACTCTGCTTATTTTGATAAAGTAAAAGATTGTGGTTGCTTTGGTGATGCTTTAAAATTAACACCTTGGGAAAGTTTCACAAAAGATGTTGTACTCCTAGTATTAATTTTAGCTTTAGTTTTTGGCATAAAACATATAAAACCATTGTTTTCAAAATTGCCAACAACAGCGCTAGCGTTATTAAGCTTTTTAGTTTCGTTATGGTTTGGTTACCATGTACTTATGCACTTACCTGCAATAGATTTTAGAGCCTATGAAATTGGTAAAAACATTCAGAAAGGTATGGAGATTCCAGAAAATGCAGCTAAACCTATTTTAGAATACACTTGGACGTTTAAAGTAAATGGAGAAGACCAAGAAATTTTAACCAACGGAAGTTACCCAACTGTAGATGGTGAGTATGTTAGTGTAGAAACCAAAGAGATTGATGCTGGTTACATACCACCAATTCAAGATTTTTCTATAGAATCTGATAATGAAGATTTAACCACCTACTACTTAGAAAAAGATAATTTAGTTATCGTAACCATGTATAGCATACAACATGGAGAAACAGATGGCAAAGCAAAACTAAAAGCATTTACAGACAAGGCAATTAAAAAAGGCTATACCGTTATTGGTTTAACATCTTCTGGCATCGAAGACAAACAACAAATTAAAGCCGATTATAATCTTAATTTTGATTTTTACCTCTGCGATGAAAAAGTAATAAAAACCATTGTACGTTCTAACCCAGGTATTGTCGTTCTTAAAAAAGGAACAGTTACAAACAAAGCTCATTGGAATGATATTGAAGATATTGAGTTATAATTATATGTGTTTGAAAGTTTAAAAAGTTGAAAAGTTTGTAAAGTTTGAAAGTTTGAAAGTTGAAAAGTTGAAAAGTTGAAAAGTTGAAAATATAATGTCAAAAACGTTTTCAATACTTACTTTAAATCTGAATATTCTTCTAAAAATCCAA
>JBMYXP010000118.1:0-6500 GCA_049608525.1 Winogradskyella sp. | reverse complement strand
TTTTTTATAAAAGCTATTTTTTTACTAAAAAAAGTTAAATTCTCTATGTTTTTGCCAGATAAGTTTTTTTAATTTTATGCTTTTAAAACCGTTTTTTTTGTCTCAGATTAAAGTAATAGTGTACCTGTTAGTGCATGTTTAAATTAATTTATATTGCTGTGGGTTTAATACCAATTATTATTTAAAATGAATTATCTCTAATTTGAAAATATCTTAGTGTAATAAAAAGACACAAAATTGCATCATTTTGTAAAGCATTGTATTTTCGGCATAATAAATGATAATTATAACGTTATTATCTAAAACTAATATATTATGAAATATTATATCTATCTTATTACCGCCTTTATTTGCTTTACTAGTTTTGCTCAAAATAATGCAGTTGCAGCAGGTGAAAAACTAGTTTTTACAGCGTCTTATAAAATGTCTGGCCTATTAACAGATATTGCACAAGTGAAGATGGAAACAAGTTCTGTTAAAACATCTAAAAGCACATTACTTCGCTTAAAGTGTAGTGCAACTACGTACAAAAAATGGGATAATTTTTTTAAAATTAGAGATTTGTATGAAAGCTATGTTAACCCAAAAACATTAACACCTTACTTATATAAAAGAGATATTAATGAAGGTGGTTATTACAAGTTTATGCAGTATAAGTTTAAGCATAAATCTAAAACGATAGCAAGTCTTAAAAGAAAAAAACGAAAAGATGGTAAAACTTGGGATGAAAATAAGACTGTAAAGATTGGGGCATCTACTAAAGATATTGTTAGTCTTTTGTATTACATTAGAACTTTAGATATCCATAAAGCTAGCGTAGGCGATCAGCAAAATTTTACGGTTATTTTTGATAATAAAGAAACCACTATTACTTTAAAATATGTTGCTAAAGAAACTATATCTACAAAAATTGGCACTAAACTATGCTACAAACTTGCAATTGCATTGAAAGGAAATAATCTGTTAAAGGGCAACAATTCTAATCTTTTGTGGCTAACAGCAGATGCCAATAAAATACCAGTATATGCAAAGTTTAAAATTCCGGTTGGTAGTGGGGAGTTAAAAATTGTATCTGCAAGTGGTTTAAAAAATTAAAAATAGTGCAAGCTTTTATGAGCTTCAAAATACATTAAACAAAATTATTTTTTATGAAAAAATTAGTTATAATCTTAGGTTTTATAGCCGCTTTATTAGCTGTGATATTGGCTGTTACACCATTGTTTAAATTGGCAATTATCCCAATTATTACTGCTATTTTGTGCGGGTTGGTTGTATTTTTTATTTCAAAAAAAGCAAATGTAAAGTCAAAAGCAATACAATATATATTCTTACTTTCAATTATGGCTTTGAGTATAATGATTTATAAAAGTATTTTTGAAACCAAAGAAATCGGTAATGTAGAACAATTAGAGCAACGCGACGAAGAAAACCTCGAAGACTCAAAAGATCTTCTAGAAGATATTGAGATTGATATGTAAGGTTTTAGAGGGTTTTAATTATTGTTTTGGCAAATGCAATAAATCTAGGATTTTTAGATTAACCTTTAATCATTGAAAAGTTCTTTCTCGCGATAATTTATTTTTCTATACAGTTTCTGTATTTTTGAGTAAAATTAAAGTAAACAACTCTATGCAATTAACTAAAGACCAATTTTTAGCAAAAGTGAATGCTGCCAATAAAGATACTTTAATGGAAACTTTAGGTATTGAAATGGTAGATTATGGAGATGATTTTTTAGTTGCCCGTATGCCAGTAACCTCAAAAGTGTATCAGCCAGATGGTGTTTTGCATGGAGGTGCTACCGCTGCTTTAGCAGAAAGTGTTGGCAGTTTTGCATCTCATATTTTTATAGATACCGACAATTTATTTGTACGTGGTATAGAGATTACAGCAAATCACCTTAAAAGTGTTAAAAATGGTAATGTGTATGCAAAGGCAACTTTTTTGCATAAAGGGCGTACCACACAATTGTTAGATATTAAAGTAACAGACGATGCTGATCGTTTAATTTCTGTTTGCAGACTATCTACAATTTCACTTCCAAAACAAAGTTAATAAATGGATGAAAATTCGTTTTTTAATACACTTAAGGTACAATACAAAAAGCAATTACCTTTTGTGGTTTATAGCAGACCTATAAACTCTAAAATTAAGTGTTGGCTGCAAAAAGACGCTGCGTTGCATAACACAGAAACGTTTACAGAAAGCGGATTTGTTTTTGCACCCTTCAATTTAAAAAACCAAAGTATTATTTTTCCTCAAACGCGTTGTGAGTGTTTTACTTTAAAAACTGAGCACCTTGAGGTTACTAATAGAGTAGGAGGTTCTTTAATTGAGCACACTCACAAAGTAGAACATCTTAATTTAGTATTAAAGGGTGTTGAGGCAATAAATAATGCTGAGTTTAAAAAAGTGGTGTTGTCTAGGGTTCAAAATAAATCACTTCAAAATAACAACCCAATCACGATTTTTAAACGTCTTTTTAATGCTTATAAAAATGCAATGGTATATTGTTGGTACCACCCTAAAGTTGGACTTTGGCTTGGTGCTACACCAGAGTTACTATTTAAAATAGAAGGTAAACAACTAACAACAATTTCTCTTGCAGGTACACAAGCATTTAAGGAAAATGACACTCCAAAATGGTCTGCAAAAGAAGTAGAAGAACAACAAATTGTAACGGATTTTATTGCCAACAAAATAAAAGTTTACTCCAAGCAGGTAAATGTTTCTGATGTTAAAACGGTTAGGGCAGGAAACTTATGGCATCTTAAAACCAAAATTACAAGTCTAATTACAGATTTGGCAAATTTAAGACCAATAATAAAAGCTTTGCACCCAACACCAGCTGTATGTGGCTATCCAAAGCAAAAGGCTAAGGATTTTATTCTTCAAAATGAAAATTACAACCGCGAGTATTACACAGGTTTTTTAGGAGAATTAAATTTGAAGCAAACTAAAATAAGAAATTCTAACCGACAAAATGTAGAAAACAATGCCTATACAAGCGTAAAAACACAGTCTAATTTTTATGTAAATTTACGCTGTATGCAATTAATAGATAATAATGCAATGCTCTATGTTGGTGGCGGTATTACTAAAGATTCTGTAGCAGAAAGCGAGTGGGAAGAAACGATTAATAAAACAAAAACAATTGGAGATATTTTAGATTAAAAACAACAAGATTATTATCTTTGTGTAAGCATGTTATACTCTAAAATTCCTTTAGCGCAAACCATTACAAGCTTATGCAAAATGCATCGCATTAAGCATATTGTTATTTCTCCAGGTAGTAGAAATGCACCATTAACTATCGGTTTTACTCATAATGATTTTTTTAAATGCTACAGTATTGTAGATGAGCGTTGTGCCGCTTTTTTTGCATTAGGAATTGCGCAACAACTACAAGAGCCAGTTGCCGTAGTTTGTACATCTGGTAGTGCTTTATTAAATTATTATCCGGCAATTGCAGAAGCTTTTTATAGTAACATTCCGTTAGTCGTTTTGTCTGCAGATAGACCAGAATGCTTAATAGATATAGGAGATGGGCAAACCATTAAGCAAAAAAATGTTTACGGAGAACATGTGCTTTATAATGCAAATTTGAAGTTAGATTTAAAAAATGAAAATGAAATTTCTATTGAAGACGAGTTATCTCTAGTAAACGATTTAGAAAATAAATTTGAACGTTTTTTAGCACTTCAACACGATATACAGTCTTACAATGAAACTGAAATTCATACCGCATTATCTGTTTCAAAAATTAATTCTGCACCAGTACATATCAATGTGCCTTTTAACGAACCTTTATACGAAACGGTTAACGAACCTTCAATCTGTCCGAAACCTTTAGGTATTCAAAATAAAAATAAAGCGGTTAATAATTCTGAAATTAAAGATTGTGTAGCTATTTGGCAGCATACAAAACGAAAGTTAATACTTGTTGGTGTATTACAACCCCATTCAATTGAAGAAAAGTGGTTGCAACAATTAGCCGATGATGATAGTGTTTTGGTGTTTACAGAAACGACATCTAACATACACCACCCCAATTTTTTTCCTGGCATAGATAAAATTATTGCCCCATTAGAAACCATAGATTTTAAAGCTTTACAGCCAAAAATTCTATTAACTTTTGGTGGCTTGGTTGTTTCAAAAAAAATTAAGGTGTTTTTAAGACAATATAACCCTGAGCAACATTGGCATATAGGTTTAGAAAAGGCAAATGACACATTTTTTTGTTTAAATAAGCATATTAAGTTATCTCCAAATATGTTTTTAAGTAAATTTTTGCCGCAACTAACCCATAAAATAACCAGTGATTATAAAACAAAATGGTTAGCCGTAAAAACACAACGCTGTTATAAGCATAATGCGTACTTAGAGACTATTCCGTTTTCAGATTTCACAGTTTTTAACTCTGTTTTACAAAGTTTACCAGCGCAAAGTCAGTTACAGGTTGGTAATAGTTCTGCAATACGATACACTCAATTATTTAAAATGCCAAAAACTGTAGCGGTATTTTGTAATAGAGGCACAAGCGGTATAGATGGTAGTACAAGTACTGCAATTGGCGCAGCTGTTGCAACCAAAAAGCGCGTTACGTTTATTACGGGCGATTTAAGTTTCTTTTACGATAGCAATGCACTTTGGAATGATTATATACCAAATAATTTTAGAATTATACTAGTCAATAATAATGGTGGTGGTATTTTTAGAATTTTGCCAGGTCGTAAACACACTAAAAATTTTAAAACTTATTTTGAAACCAAACATAAATTAACCGCAAAACAATTGTGTAAAATGTATGGTTTTGAATATGTAAATGTAGAAAGTGACGCTGCTTTAAAAAACGCATTAAACACGTTTTATGAAGCTTCTAATCAGCCCAAATTACTAGAGGTTTTTACACCATCAGATTTAAATGATACTATATTACTAGCCTATTTTAAGTCTATAAAATAAGTTTTGTTTACTAATAAGTGACTTTAATTTTTTATGGTGTCTAAAAAATATCTTACCTTTAATGATAATTTTTTAAACCTAAAACAATAATAACATGAGTAAAAGAGACGAATTAATTACAAAATATGCCGCCGATTTAAAAGATAAATGTGGTGTAACCGCCGATATGGATTTATTAACAAAAGTAACTATTGGTTTAGGGCCATCAATTTATAATGCAGATTCATCAACGGTATCTGGTACAGACGAAAAAGAATTAGCTACTGTAAAAAATAACTTCTTAATTAAAAAATTGGGCTTAAGTGAAAGTGATGATTTAGATGGCGCCATAGCTTCTGTAATAGAAACTTATGGCAAATCTAATCGTAATAAATACAGAGCAGTTGTTTATTATATGTTAACAGTACATTTTAAAAAAGAATCTATTTACGCATAAAATAGTATTTCTTTACAAAACATGCAAAAGCGTTATAATTAATTTTATGACGCTTTTTTTTAGTTTAAATTTATTTTCAGAATCTTATAAATAGAAGTTTTTTTCGAAAATTAATATCAATACCTTTGTAGCATGATACATTTAGGTGAATACAATACACTAGAGATTTTAAGAGATACGGAACCAGGCTTATTTTTAGGCGATGCAGATGGTAATGAAGTTTTATTACCAAATCGTTATGTGCCCATAACCTTTAATATAGGTGAAAAAATAGACGTTTTTGTGTACTTAGATAATGAGGAAAGACCAGTTGCAACAACAGATAAACCGTATATAAAAAAAGGGGATTTTGCGTTATTGCGTTGTAACCAAGTTACTAATTTTGGAGCATTTTTGGATTGGGGTTTGGTTAAGCAATTATTTTGCCCTTTTAAAGAACAGGCTTTTAAAATGAAAGCTGGCGGTTGGTACTTGGTGTACTGCTACTTAGATGACGAAACTGAGCGTTTAGTAGCCTCGAGTAAAACCAATCATTTTTTAGATAATAAAGAATTAACAGTTGCTCAGTTTGATACGGTAGATTTAATTGTGTCGCACCCATCTGTACTGGGAATGAATGTTATTGTAAACAAAACGCATACAGGTTTAGTTTTTAAAGACGATATTTATAAAGATATAAGCATTGGTGATCGCTTAAAAGGTACAGTTAAAAAAGTAAGACCAGATAATAAATTAGATATTTTATTAACTCAAATAGGTTACAGAAATATAGAACCCAATGCCGAGCATATTTTATTTGAATTGCAAGATAATGGTGGTTTTTTACCATTAAATGATAAATCTAAGCCAGAAACCATAAAAGAAGTCTTGCAAATGAGTAAAAAAAACTTTAAAAAAGCAATAGGCTCACTTTATAAAGACCGGCAGATTGAAATAAAAGATGATGGAATTTATTTGAAGTAAAAAAGGTTGAAGTAAAAATGAAAAATAGTAAAATTAACAATCTAATAATCTAATAATCCAATAATCTAATAATCCAATAACCCAATAATCCCAAAATAAAAGCATGAGTAAAATTGAATGGAAAGTAGCTAAAACT
>JBMYXP010000117.1:0-6511 GCA_049608525.1 Winogradskyella sp. | reverse complement strand
ATCCATCATCACAAGTTTGTAAATCACCTACTGATGTAATTGTGGGTTGGGAAGATCCGCTTAATTCAAAAGAAGTTGTAGAAAAGCACTCTTGAGAGTTGTCTGCAATACGTCCCCAAATAGTTTGTGGGTTAGTTACATTAGTATAGTTCGTTGGCAATGCACCTACATTATCTATAGCATCTTGCTCTGTGAGATGATACGTTATTACAAAATCTGTAGGATTTTGTGCAGCTAATATATCATCGTCATTTTCAGAAAGATTAAATTCCTCAAAACCCGTTAAACTACATACAGATAAGTTTGGTGCATTATTAGCCGTTGGACTTGGCTTAAACTCTATAGTAACAGGCTCTGCAGAACCTTGGCAAACACCATCTATATCAAATTCAGCAGAATACACACCTGGTTGGGTAACATTAATTACAGAACCCGTTTCGCCTGTAATTACAGCACCATTAAAATACCATGTATGTATAGCATTAGGAACATCTACACCAGAATCTAAAGTAAAAACACCACCTGCACAAGGGGCATTACCAATATCAATGGTTCTATCTCCACCTAAATCTCCTCCTAAGTTAAAACTACCTGCTTTTAAGAATACACCTGAGTCTTGTGAAGAATCACTTGCATCTGCAATAACAAGTTTTATGGTATATTGTTCTCCTGGGTTTACAGTAGATTGCGCAGTAAATACAGTAGTTCTACCGTCAAAAGCAGTTGGTGAAGCATTAGCTGCCGTATAACCTCCAAAATATTGTGGATTAACGGCACCACAGCTTGTATTAGCTAAATGAATATTAGTAACTAATATGGGAGTCGTTGTGCCAGGTAAAACGGCTAAGTTAGTGGTAACACCGTTAGAGTCCGTTAATAAAAATGCAAAAGCATCAGAATAATTACATTCAAAAGACCCTCCATTATACTCTTCTGATGCCATTAAAAAATCAAAGCTAATATTATTTCCTAATGGCGTAAAATCAAATTGTATAAATGACGCATTGTTAGTTGTGATACCAAACTGAGTATTTAAATCCGCATCGCCTGGCCACACAGGACCTACTCCTTGAGATAAATTAATGTTATTTGGCCCTCTAGCTTCGCTAGCATCACCACTAGCTAAAAGCACACCATCTGCAAACGGAAAATCTATACCATTACTTATAAAGTAACCGATACCATTGGGCTGAGAGGTATTAAAATCTATACCAGTAGATGACGTAATATTAGTAACAGACGCACAAGGACTGTCTATAAGTACATCTTCTATAAGTTGTGCCGATGTATAAGTGTCTTGGTCTATAACTACATTAGGGCCTAAAACAAAGACCGTTATGGTTTCGGTATCAGTACAGCCTTGTGGGTTATTGTCGGTAACTGTAAGCGTTACAACATAAGTCCCTGCGGTAGCAAATGTATTAGTAACATTAGCACCAGTTGCAGTATTAGTATCACCAAAATCCCAAGTGTAAGTTGCATCTGTTCCATCTACAGAAAATGTTGCACTAGCATTAAAATCTACACTATCTCCTGGCAATATGCTAATAACCCCAGATCCATTTGCTGTAGGAACTGTGCTGTCTATAGAAGCCACAATATCTTGGCATGGTGTAGCGCACAATATATCTGCTTCCCAACCCGTAACAACACCAGATGAACTAGAGGTAAACGTTATGGTTAAGCACCCAGATGTATTGCCGGCAGATGCAGAAACTGTACTTGGAGATGTTGTAGCAGAATAAGTACCTATAACTGGTGCAGTAGTATCATCACCATCATAAATGGTCATAACATCTTGGTTAAGTTGCGTATTAAATTCTGTAAAGCTTAAAATAATAAACTCATTTGCATTTTGTGGGCAAATTGTAGTTGTATAATTTTCGTCATTACTATAAGGTCCAAACTCACCACCAGAGTCATAAAACTTATCTGGCGCACAACGATTAAATGTGCCGTCTTCCATTATAATGTCTTGTGAAAAACCTAGTATAGAGGTTAGTAAAAATATAAGATAAAGTATAGTTTTCATATATAATAACTTAATTGCTTAGACTTTGATATGTGCAAAAATTGTGTGTATTTTAATGCTTATTTATTTAATCCTCGAAAATTAATCATTTAAATTGATTATTTAATAGTTTTAGTATATAACATTTAAACATTTCTTATACCTACCTATTCCGCTACAAAAGAATTTAACGACTAGTTTTAGTATAAAACTATGCACATTTCATATTTTTGCAACTAAAAAAAATGTCAAAAACTAAAATCTCCATAAAACCGACTTCTAACGCAGCAATTTTAAAGTTTGAAGCCGATCGGTTTTTAACCAACCATAACAGTTTTGAATTTAATAATATTGATGATGCCAAACATTCTCCTTTAGCACAACAATTATTCTATTTACCTTTTGTTAAAAAAGTTTATATAGCTTCAAATTTTGTCGCTATTGAGCGTTTTGATATTGTACAATGGACAGATGTACAACACGAAGTTGCAACCCAAATAGAAGATTACTTATCTAAAGGTGGTGTAGTGGTAACAGAAGAGGCCGCAAAGCCAAAAGCCGCAGTAACTGTATATGCAGAAAGCACACCAAACCCAAGTGTTTTAAAATTTGTTTGTAACAAAGTAATAGTACCAAATTTATTTGAGTTTACGTCTATTGAAGATGCAAAACCATCTCCAATGGCAACCGAGTTATTTCAATTTCCATTTGTAAAAAATGTGTTTATGGAGAAGAATTTCATTTCTATAACTAAATTTGATATTATTGAATGGGAGGAAATTACAACGCAATTAAGAGCATTTATTAGGTCTTATATTGAAGATGGCAAACCCATAATTAATCCTGAAGCTCCAAAACAACTTCATAAAACCGAAGAAGCTATTGAGCAAAAGTTTGAAGCTTTGGACGACGTCTCCAAAAATATTGTAAACATCTTAGAAGAATACATAAAACCCGCAGTAGCTAGTGATGGTGGCAATATAGAATTTAAATCTTACAACCCTAACACCAAAAAAGTAGAAGTCTTATTACAAGGCGCTTGTAGTGGTTGCCCATCATCTACGTTTACTTTAAAAAGTGGCATAGAAAACACGCTTAAAGAATTACTAAAAGACAATGCAATTACTGTAGAGGCTATAAATAATTAATCGCCAAACCAAAAATAGTTTTAAAATGTCGCCTATAATTAAATTTATTTTTCATAGTTATATAACATTTTAAAACTATTTTGGTATTACATATTCTAAAATAGCGCTAGGTTGGCAATCTAAAGCTTTACAAATGGCTTCTAAAGTAGAAAACCGTATCGCCTTTGCTTTCCCTGTTTTTAAAATTGAAAGATTTGCCGTTGTAATACCAATACGCTCAGCTAGTTCATTACTTTTCATGCCACGTTTTGCTAGCATTATGTCTAAGTTTACTCGTATTGGCATAGATTAAACAGTTAAATTATTTTCTTCTTTAGCACGTTTTGCAATTTTAAAAACTTCACTTAAAACCATAAAAAACAAGCCTAAACAAATTAATATTAAGTACGGACTTACACCCAAATTTATTTCAAATTTATTTTTAATTACTACTTTTGAAACAAAAAACAGAACGCTTCCAAAACAACCAATTATAGTAAGCAAATAACCTATTTTATAGAAATTCTGTATTACAACCTTATCAAAAGGTCTCACTTGCTGAAAATAACTTAAAGTTTTCCTAAACAAATAGAAACAGTAAATGCCAATAAAGCAAATTGCTATAAATAACACACTAAATGCTTGTAGCAATACCAAAGATTCATTTGCTTTTACATTAAAAATAAGGGGCAACACATCTAAATCAATAAACATATAAACACTAAAAAATAACAGTAACCCAATAAGTGGAATACAGGTAACAAACCAAATAAAATCTACTAAACTTTTAAGAATCACTAGCTTTCTCATTTTACGATAATTATTGTTTTACGATAACAAATGTTTGAAAAATTATTGATAAACAATAATTTTTTTCTAAAAATGATGTTTTATTAAGTATAGACCTTTCAAGTTTTAAAAACACACAAAACCTTTATTACATTTACAAAATGAATCAAACTTTCGTTACCATAGCCAAGTTTCAATATTCAGCTGAAGCTTTAATTATAAAAGGCAGATTAGAAGCCGATGGCATACACGTATTTTTAAGAGATAACCACACCATAGATACAGATCCATTAGTAAGCAATGCTATTGGAGGTGTAAAATTGCAAGTACGTTCTAAAGACGAAGAAAAAGCAAAAGCAATTTTAAAATCTATAAAAACATACTCCGTAGATAATGATGGTAATGCTATAAATTGCCCTAACTGTAAAAGCGAACGCATTGGGTTTTATTCTACCATTAAAGACTTAAAATCCTTTATCTCATTTTTAGTGGGCTTCATTTTTGGTGCGTTACCATTTAGCACACGTTACAGTTATAAATGCGAAGATTGTAATACTGAGTTTTCCGTAAAATAGTTTTACCTTGCGCTGCATAATTCAACTTAAAACAAATGAGCATAAGACGTCAGTTATTTTTATTCGCAGTATTACTAATAAGTACTAATGCAATTAGCGCACAAGATATACGCAAACAAAACTTAGATTCTGTTGTTGTAACCTCAACAAGAATAGATTTACCTTTTAAAGAAAACTCCAGAACCCTAACTGTAATTACTGCCGCAGCAATTAAAAATAGTGCTGCAGCAAACGTTATAGATTTACTACAACAAGTTACAGGTGTAGATGTGAGACGTCGTGGTACTGGCGGAAGCCAAGCCGATTTATACATTAGAGGTGGCGGCTTTGACCAAACCTTATTACTTATTGATGGTATAAAAATGGACGATGCGCAAACAGGACATCACACCCTTAATGCCGCACTACCACTTGAGGTTATTGAGCGTATAGAAATTATAAAAGGCCCAGCAGCGCGTGTTTTTGGGCAAAACGCATTTAACGGAGCTATAAACATAGTTACTAAAAAAACGTTAAAAAAAACAGTTTCTACTAATTTTGAAACAGGATCTTTTGGGCAACTCAATGGTAGTATTACTGTTGGCACAGAGTTAAAAAACTCATCTCATATTGTACATATGGGTAAAGTAACCTCTGAAGGTTATATACATAACACAGATTACGACAACGCTAACTATTTTATAAAAAGTGTATTCAATAAAAAAGCGCAACCTATTGAAATGATTACCACATTTTCTGAACGTAAGTTTGGTGCAAATGGGTTTTATGCGAGAGCTAGCGCTACAGAACAATATGAAGAAACCCAAAATAGTTTGGTAGCATTAACTACTGTACTCAAAAGGAATAATCTAAAAATAACTCCTCGAGTTTATTGGAAAAGAAATCAAGACGAATATCTATATATTAGAGACAATCCTCTTGCGTTTAGAAATTTTCATGTTACGGATAAAATTGGTGCAGAAGCAAATGCTTCGTACACCTCAAAAACAGGTGTTACGGGATTTGGTTTAGATATTTCAAAAGTATATTTAAGAAGTGATGGCACATTTGGTGGATTAGGAAATCGTAATCGCTTTATGGCTTCAACATTTTTAGAACACCGATTTAAGTTTGCAAATAATACATTAGATATTACACCGGGTGTTGCGGTAACGTATTTTTCAGATTTTAAATTCCATGCCTTTCCTGGTTTAGATATTGGTTATAAAATAAATAATGATTTAAAACTATACGGAAATATTGGATATACGTATAGAATTCCGACTTATACAGATTTATACTACAACAGTCCTGATACTTCGGGAAACCCAGATTTAAAACCCGAAGAAGCTTTTGCACAAGAAATTGGGTTTAAATACACAACACCAAAATTTAGAACATCCTTAGCACTTTTTAATAGAGATGCTAAAAACTTAATTGACTATATAAGACCAAATACCACCGAAACCGTATATACTGCAACCAACATTACAGAGGTTAACACCAAAGGTTTAGAATTTGATGCTGCATATAATTTTAAACTAAAAACATTTAATCAAACCTTAGCTTTTGGCTATGCGTTTTTAGATGATACTATTTTAGAGCAAAACGAAGCATTATCTCGCTATTCATTAAACACTTTAAAACATCAGTACACCACACGATTAAGCACGCAGTTATTTAAAAATCTACGTCAAAATATCATATACAAATATGCAGAACGTACCACAGGGCAAACCTATAACGTTTGGGACGCGTCTTTAATTTATAAATTAAAACAGCTAGAGCTAACAGTTACGGCAAACAATATTTTTGATGCCGATTATATTGAATCTGGTTTTACACCAATGCCACCAAGCAATGTACTGTTTGGTTTGCGCTATAGTTTTGAATAAAAACATGGCTGTATATAATACAATAAATGAATTGCCTTTTTATTAAAATAAAATTCAATTTGTATATTTGCAGAGGTTTAAAAAAAATTAATTATGAAAAATATTTTAGTTATCGTCGCTTTATTAGCGTTTAGT
>JBMYXP010000116.1:0-6583 GCA_049608525.1 Winogradskyella sp. | reverse complement strand
AAACAATTAAATTCTTATAGTTCAGTTTTTTAACATAAAAACTAAAAATATTTCAACTTATATCACCAAAATTTTTGTTTAGCTTAATTATTGTATTTTCGTTACAGATGTATTTAGAAAGAACAATTAAATAATTAACACACCGTAAAATGAAAAAAATTATTCTTGCCTTAATTGTAATACTTCCATTATTAAGTTTTGGGCAAAAAATTAAAGTAAAAAAAGGCATTGTTACTTTTAATGGTAAAGCAGTTGCAAAAATAAATGACGCTATTAGAAACAATTATAATTTTTCTACATTAAAAGGCGAAAAAGCATTTAATGTAGTTTTTAAAGGTATGTCTGCCAATAACCTAGAAGGCTTTCAATGGTTAGAGTTAACGTCTGCAAATGGCAAAACAACCGAAATTCCTTACGAAGTACTAATGACCTCTTTTAGTGTTACCAAACTTGTAATAAAACTACTTAGCGAAAAATACGAGCTTATAAATACTAATGGTATTGATTTAGTTAAAGTAGATGAATTTTTTGCTGTAGATCGCGAAGTATTGAGTGATAAATATGCCAAAGCTATAGTTTCAGCAAAAGCAGATGCAGCAGAACGCCAACAAACAATTGGTCGTTTTAATCCTTTTGTAAAAGATGATGGTACTATTTTATTTGGTGGTGCTAGAGGTACAAAAATAGTTGGTAAGGTTTACTATTCTCAAAACACATATACAGTACAAGATTTAGACCGTATAACAGTTGGTACGGCAAAAGGCTGTTCTACTTGTACAGATGTTGATGCAACAACTTATACCGATGAAGAATTTAAATTCGATTATGGGTCTCGCACTATGATGACTGGTCGTTTTTCTAGATCATTTGCTCAAATTTTTGTAGAAGAACTATTAGGTAGAGGTTATCAATTACAACACGAAGCTAAAGCTATAAAAAAGCGTCTGCAAAACGAACGTATTAACGTCGCAAAAAAACAAAGCATTAATCTTTACGGAGTTACAGGTACTATTACAGACGAAGATGGTAAGGTTTATAAAGGTACTGTTTTTGCAGTTTTTGAAAAATTACAACTAAACCAAGCGCAACAACAAAGTGGTATTTACGATCTAGATGCTATTGATAAATACGGTAAGTTTGTTAGTATAAAATATAAGAACGAAAAAAATAGAGATCGTATTAAAAAGTTTTCAGCAAAAGATAATGTAAAATTTTGCGCAGATGATGAAGGTGTAAGAAAATGTTTTATGGGCATGAAAACTAAAGGCAATGCACTTAAAAAACTATCTAACGCATCAAACTTTGGTTTTGATAATTCTTACTTCTATAAGATTATCTATGAAAAAAATGGACATAGCGTATTATCCAAACCTGGAGAAGACGCTATTTATGTTTTAAAGTTTTCTGACAAAAAAGCAGGTTTTATGATTGATAATAGAACTAATGAAAAAATATCTGAAAAATTAGCAAAACATATTGAAAACTGTAAAAGTTTAGTAGAAGATCTTAATAAAGGGGAATTCGATTTAAGTAATTTAGAAAACCTAAAACAAATTGTTGATGAGTATTGTAAAAACTAATTAGCAAAGCATAATCATTAAAATAGAGAAGGCATTTTGTCTTCTCTATTTTTTTGCATTAAATTGTTTGGCAGTAGTTGCGCTGCGTTTGTCTAAATTAATTGCAACACTTGTATAATATAAAGAGTTTAGCTAAAACTTTAAATATGAGCATTATGAAAACATCAAAATTTGCTATTCTAATTGTATTAGCACTATTATTAAACTCTTGTATTGTAAAATCGTTACAGCCTTTTTATACCGAAAAATCTATACGTTATACTGAAAAAATTATTGGTAACTGGCAAGAAAGTAAAACTGCAACTTGGGAAATACAATCTTTTAAAGAGGAATTAAAAAAAGATTCTAATACTAATAAAAAGAATAAAAGTAAATTCTCAGAAGGTGTATCAAAAGTAATTAACGGTATTATTACAAAAGGTAACGATAGCATTAATGCAATTTACAATAATAGCTATATTGCAAAATATACCAAACGAGAAAAAGAAGCTTATTTTATAGCAATGCCTTTTAAAATAGATGATCAGTATTTTTTAGATTTTATACCATTTATGTACGATAGTAAAGATACTAGCCAACTCACCAAAGAACATCTTATTGTAACACATTCGGTAGCAAAATTAGATATAAACTCTAATAACACTTTAAATCTGTCTTGGTTAGATGAAGACAGAATAGAAGACTTATTTAAAGCCAATAAATTGCGCCTAAAGCACGAGAGAATTGGTATAGAAGAAGACTTAATTTTAACAGCCTCATCTAAAGAATTATACGCATTTCTAAAAAAATACATAACATCAAATATTGAGGACAAATGGAATGCGTCTGATAGGATTACCTTAACAAAAACTGATGCAAAACCTTAATCTAAATTTACTCATAAAAAAAGCCAACTACCACAGACCACTCATTTTTAATGCAGTGCTGTGGTCTTTGGCATTTGTAATATTGGTGTTTGTGTTTTCTAAAGGAAAATTGCCAATTACAGTAGATTACATCTATACAATTACGTTTTTAATTGTAATGGCAATACCTGTTTTAATTAACTTTTATGTATTACTTCCTAAATTCTTAAAACACGAAAAATATGTACGTTACAGCGTTTACTTTAGTATTAATTTAATAACATTTGCAATGTTAGGCAGTTGGTTGTTTCAACCTATTTTAGATGTACTTTTTCCCAATTATTTTTTCATTTCTTACCTGTCTAAAACTAACATTTTTTTTGTATTTACAATTTTTTTAATAGCAACGACCTTATTAAAATTAGCAGAAGATTGGTTTTATTTTAACACCAATGAAAATAAAATGCTTAGACTAAAAAATCTGCATATAGAAACGCAGTTATCGGCTTTGAGGGCGCAAATAAATCCGCATTTTTTATTCAATTCTTTAAATGTTATTTACGCATTAGCGTTAGAAAAAAAAGAAGGAGTTACAGATGCAATTGTTCAGCTTTCAGATATTTTACGCTATGTTATTTACGATTCTAACTCCGAACGTGTAGCATTAAAAGATGAACTCATTTTACTTCAAAATTATATTGCCTTTCAAAATTACCGTGTAGAATTACCAAATGCTACAAGTTTTAATAGTACTATTGAAAATGAAACCTTCAAAATATACCCAATGTTACTTCTGCCATTGTTAGAGAATAGTTACAAACATGGTATTATTGCTGGTAAAATGCAAAAACCAATTGAGGTAGATGTGTTTCAAACTAAAAATAAGTTTCGGTTTAGCATTAAAAATGAAATTCTTAGTACTAAAAATACTATTGCAAACCAACATGCTGGAGTTGGCTTAGAAAATCTTAAAAATAATTTAAATTTGGTGTATCCAAATCAGCATAGTTTTAATATTGAAACCACTAAAACTAGCTTTAAAGTAACGCTTATAATTACAGATGAAGCCTAAAAAATTAATACAGTGTTTAATAATTGATGACGAAATATCATCGCAACGTGTGCTTCAACATTTTGTATCTGAAACTGAAATTTTAGATTTAAAAGCAACCTGCAATACAACAGCAGAAGCTTTTAAATACTTGCAATTACACAAGAGTATAGATGTCTTATTTTTAGATATTAATATGCCGCAACAGTCTGGCTTAGATTTTTATAAAAGTCTAAAAAATCCGCCGCAAGTTATTTTTACAACGGCATATTCGCAATACGCAGTTGATGGTTTTAATGTTAATGCCGCTGATTATTTGTTAAAACCTATTGCTTATAATCGGTTTTTAACGGCAATTCATAAAATTAGAGATCGCTTAAATAATCCAGAAAATTTAGACGACTTTATGGTTTTAAAAGAAAACAAAACTTTGCATAAGGTGTTTTATAAAGACATGCAATATATTGAAGCCTTTGGCGATTATGTAAAAGTACATACCAAAGAAAAAACAGTTACAACGCATAGCACGTTTACTAATTTTTTAGAAAATTTACCCCGTTATTTTCTACGAACACATAAGTCTTATAGTGTTAACAGTAAACGTATTAATCAGCTTTTGGGCAACCAAATAACTATAGACACTTATACAGTTCCGATAGGAAAAACCTATAAACAAACTGTTTTAAAAGCCTTAAATTTGTAACGCATACATTATAACATGAAAATAGAATCTATCGTTACCATAAAAAAAGAATTAAAGCATTTGCCCAAAGAAGATTTGCTTGAATTGTGTTTGCGCTTAGGAAAATTTAAAAAAGAAAATAAAGCACTCCTCACCTATTTATTATTTGAAGCTCACAATGAAGATGGCTACATAGCAAGTGTAAAACTAACTTTAGACGAGTTATTTGAAGGCATTAATACTACGAGCTATTTTTATATGAAGAAAACGATTCGGAAAATTTTGAGACAAATTAAAACATACAGTCGGTATTCATTAAAAAAAACAACAGAAATTGAACTTCTACTCTATTTTTGCGAACGCTTAAATGAACTTCAACCATCTATCCATAAAAACACAACTTTGAGTAACTTATACGATAGACAAATAGGTTACATTAAGAAAAAAATTAGCGTTTTGCACAACGATTTGCAATACGATTATAATTTGCAGTTAAATGCACTTACTTAAGAGACAATCATTCCGTTTTTTACTTTAGTTTCTGGGTGTAATAAAAAAACATCATTTTCTTTTATGGCTCCCATAACCAAACAATGGCTCATAAAATCTGCAATTTGTTTTTTTGGAAAGTTAACCACCGCAACAATTTGCCTGTTTAATAAGTCTTCTTTTTGGTATTGTGTTGTAATTTGTGCTGATGATTTTTTAATTCCTAAATCTCCAAAATCTATAGTTAATTGGTAAGCAGGTTTTTTAGCGTTTTTAAAATCTTTGGCTTCTATAATTGTTCCTATACGCAAATCTACCTTTGTAAAGTCTTCAAATGTTACTATCTTTTCCATAGTTATTTATCATTAAAAACTAAATATAATAAAATTATGGCATTAACACCATCTAACATGCTGCCTTTAGGTACAACTGCTCCAAAATTTAATCTTATAGACACAATAGACAATTGTGCTAAATCGCTATTAGAGCTCAAAGGGACTACTGGCACACTAATTTTTTTTATTTGCAATCATTGTCCGTTTGTAATTCATATAAACAAACAACTAGTAGAGTTAGCAAACGCTTATAAGTTTAAAGGCATTAATTGCATTGCTATTTCTAGTAATGATGCAAAAAAATACCCACAAGATGGTCCAGAATTAATGAAACAACATGCCATAAACAACTCCTATCCTTTTCCTTATTTGTATGACAAAACACAAGCTGTAGCTAAAGCTTATGATGCAGCTTGCACACCAGATTTTTTCTTATTCAACACCGATTTAAAATTGGTTTATACAGGTCAACTCGATGATTCTCGACCAGGAAATAACATACCTGTAACTGGTAAAAGCTTAAGAACTGCAATAGAGGCCTTAATTGATAATAAACCTATAGACTCTAACCAAAAACCAAGTGTTGGTTGTAATATAAAATGGAAATAATTTTAGTTTTGCACACCCTATCCATTATTTTTTTGTATCTTAAAACTATAAATTTAAATCCACAAAATTATGAGCACAACAGAATATACAAAAGTGTACAGTGGTAATTTTATTATTACCCAAATGATTAAAAATAAGTTAGAAACTCAGGGTATTAACCCATTAATTAAAGACGAATCTGAATCTGGAAGACTCGCTGGTTTTGGTGCTTCTATTCAAGATTATAGAGAAATTTTTGTACACAATGACGAATTAGAAAAAGCAACTACTATTGTTAATCTTGTAAAGGCAGAAATGTAAGCGCAATATTATTGCACTTTTTTTGTACTTGGTTTCACTTTTGGTTTTTCACCTTTCTTAGGCATTGGGCCACGTAAATGAATAATTAAAGCATTTAAAAAATTTCTTAGTATTTGATCGCCACACTCCATGTATTTAGGGTGATCTTCGTTTCTAAACATAGCATTTAGCTCACTCTTAGAAATTCTAAAATCAACTAAAGTTAGTATTTTAACAATATCATCATCTCTTAGTTTGTGTGCGACTCTTAGTTTTTTAAATATATCGTTATTTGTCATATTTTAATTTGTTACTCGTTTTTTTGAAGTAAAAATACGGTATTAATGTCTTAGCAAGTTACCATATTATAATACAATCTTAAAATTATTATGTTATACATTATTTACAATTCAATAAAAAAATAACACCTATTATAATTTAAACTAAATTAATTTGAGTTATATGATGTTTGCATGTTATAAAAATCTAATCATAGCTTTGTTTTACTGCTATTTTAATTTGAAATAGAAACATCATAGAATTAAATTATAGAATTTATTTTGAATAATAGTTAGTATTAAAGTTTGAAAATAGCCAAAATAAATAATTTGCGATATGAGTATCGTGATTGTATATGATTAGTTGCGATGATTAAGCACGAAAGTTAGCAAATAAAAACCGAATAGAAAATCCGCGAGGATTTTCGTAAGTAG